>JACCTH010000034.1 GCA_013812505.1 Acidimicrobiia bacterium
CGAGGCGGCGGGTCTTCTCCAACAGGCCGTAGAGCCGGCCCAACGAAAACGTATCCGCCGTCTCCAACAGCTGGTCGGCGGGGAGGCCGGCGGCGGCCAACTTGGCGACTACTGCGGCCCGGTCGATTCCACTCCCGGCCAACATCTTTTCCCGCACCTGGGGGAGGTCGGTGCGGGCCGCGGTCATCAGGCGGGCAGAGGCCTGCGGGGGAGAGGTCGAGGGTGGCCGAAACCCAGTCGGCCATGGTCCGCGCCCCCTCGGCATGGAAAATTTGATGCTGATCCAGTTGGCTAACAGTTCTACCTGCCGGCCCCGCAGCCGGCGGATATGAGCCTCGAGGCGGCGGACCTCCGCCTCGGCGAAATCGACCGCATCCACATAGACGAAACCATCCGACTCCACCAAAACCGTTCCACTCACCATCACCTCACTATGACCGGAGGGGGTGACAGAAACCGTTTCGCCAGGAAGGTTTTCGAAAGATACTTGAAGAAATTTCTAGCCGAGTCGAATTCCAGATCAAACGCTCTGGAGGGTTACCCGCTAGAAGAGACGCATCTCCCGCGACCCAGCTTCACGTAGTCCGTCATAGTCGACCTCGATGGCCTCAAGACCGCGCGCCCGTGCGAGGAGACGAGCCTGGGAAGCAATCGATTGGGCGACCAGCACCCCGCGTACGCTTCCCATCCGTCCATCCAACCGAAGGCGCTCGAGATAGCGGCCCAGTTGCTCGACGCCGGCGATCTCGCCCCGTCGTTTGACCTCGATCGCGACCATCGCTCCAAACCGATCGAGGCAGACGAGATCGATCGGTCCGAGGTCGGTCGGGAACTCTCGTCGAACCAAGGTCAGTCCTTCCTCGAGGACCCATGGCTTCTCGGCCAGCATCTCTTGCAGGTGAGCCTCTACTCCGTCCTTCGTCAGACCGGGATCGACACCAAGCGCGTGGTTCGTGTCAGAGATGACCTGGTGCAAGGTGACAATGAGTCGTTCGCCCTTGGCGTTGGTCACCTCCCATCGATCTTCGAGCTCGACTAGTTGGTTCGGTGCGTTCATCCAATTCAGCGGTTTGTAGGCCCCACCATCGGCATGGATTGCGACACAGCCATCGGCCTTGACCATCAGCAGACGAACCGCATCGGAAAGATGAGCGTTGAGCCGACCTTCATAATCAACTGAGCATCGGGCAATCACGAGCCGCACGCCTAGCGAGGCTAGGACGGATTGCGCAGAGCTCCATCTAGCCTCGATCGTTCATGAACCAAGGCCCAGCCGCCCAGGCGATAGAGGCAACCAAGGTCTATGGCGAGGGCACCGCCGAGGTTCGAGCCCTCGATGGCATCACGCTCGATATCGAACGCGGGCGGTTCACGGCGATTATGGGTCCGTCGGGTTCGGGCAAGTCGACCTTGCTGCATTGCCTGGCCGGCCTCGACGACCTCACGTCGGGCTCGATCCGTATCGGTGATGTCGACATCGGCACGCTTGACGACGACGACCTCACCCGCCTCCGCCGAGATCGAATCGGATTCGTGTTCCAGGCGTTCAACCTCGTGCCGACGCTCAACGCCGAGGAGAACATCACGCTTCCGATTGCAATCGCTGGGCGCAAGCCGGAAAAAGAATGGCTCAACGTGGTGGTTTCGACCCTTCAACTAGGCGACCGCCTCAGCCATCGCCCGAGTCAACTCTCGGGTGGCCAGCAGCAGCGAGTGGCCGCAGCCCGCGCCCTGATCACCCGCCCCGACCTCATCTTCGCCGATGAGCCGTCGGGCAACCTGGATTCACGGTCCGGCAACCAGTTGCTCGAATTCCTGCGAGAGGCCGTCGACCAATTCGGCCAAACGATCGTCATGGTGACCCACGACGCCAACGCCGCCGCGGTGGCCGACCGCATCGTGTTCTTGGCCGACGGCCAGGTGATCGATGAGATGACCTCGCCGACTGCGCCCTCGATCCTCGATCGTCTCAAGCACCTCGAGTCCTGATGTGGCGGGCCGCCTGGAAAGGCCTGATCGGACACCGGCTGCGGTTTGCGCTCACCGCTCTATCGATTGCGCTCGGGGTCGGGCTCGTCGCCGCCAGTTACATGTTCACCGATTCCTTGGGACGGGCGTTCGAGGACCTTTTCTCCGCGAGTCTGTCGGGGTTCGATGTCCAGGTACGAGGGGAGGTCGATGAGGAACTTTCGTTCGTACAAGGGGCACCGCTTCCGCAATCCCTGATCGATGAGGTCGCACAAGTCCCCGGGGTCACCGCCGCAACCGGAACGGTGTTTGGCTTCGTCCAAGCATCGGTCGGCGAGGAGCCTCTCGGCAACGGGTCGGCTCCGACTTTCGTGGTGAGCTGGCCCGAGCTCGTCGACCTGTTCGAGATCCAAAGTGGAGAGCGTCCCGATGCACCGGGCGAGGCAGCGCTCGACCCCTCCACCAGCCAACGACAGGGAATCGACCTCGGCGACGAGATCGTGGCGATCGGCGTCAGCACCAGGGAAACGTTTGAGATCGTCGGCACTGCGGCGATCGAGGGCTTCGAGTCGTTTGGTGGAGCTGTCTCGATCTACGTGCCACTCGAGACTGCACAGGCCTTGCTCGACCTTCCCGAGCAGGTTCTGACCATCGAGGTCGAATCGACCGGCGAGGTGGAGGCGATGATTGCCCGGATCGAGAGAATCCTTCCCGAAGGCGTCGAAGCGGTGTCGGCCCAGAGCGCCGCGGAAGAACAGCTCGCCAGCTTCAAGGAAGCCCTCGGGTTCCTCAACACTTTCCTGCTCGTATTCGCAGGCGTCACGGTCTTCGTCGCCGCGTTCCTCATCCAAAACACTTTCCGAATCATCGTCGCCCAAAGGACCCAGGAACTGGCCACGCTGCGGCTGGTGGGTGCCAGCCGACGACAAGTACTGCGACAAGTAATGATCGAAGCGGCTGTGGTCGGTGGTGCAGCCTCGGTGCTCGGCATCGGCTTTGGGGTCTTGCTAGCCCGTCTTATCAGGCAGCTCCTTTCGCTGGGTGGCAGCCTGCCCGCGACCCCTCTCGCGCTTCAACCGCGCACTGTGCTCGTCGCTCTTGCGACTGGGCTCGGGATCACGTTGCTGTCGGCTTTGCTGCCCGCCCGAGCAGCCTCGAGGATTCCCCCGATCGCAGCCCTCCGTCGGGTACAAGCGCCTGAAAGCAGTCAGACCCAGCGGCGTCGAGCCGTGGTCGGGCTTGCGCTCACCGGGCTGGGGGCAGTTCTCTTGACAATCGGTCTGATCGGAAGCGACCTCCCAGTTCCCGATGTCACCGTAGTGGGTATCGGCGCAGGCTCGACATTCATCGGCGTTGCCATCGTGCTCAGCGCCATCGCCCGGCCGATCACCGCGTTTATCGGGGCGCCGATCCGGCGCCTCGGAGTACCGGGTCGGCTGGCAGTCGACAATGCGGGACGCATCCCCCGCCGTACCGCCGCCACCGCTTCGGCTCTCATGGTCGGCTTGGCCCTGGTCGGACTGACTTTGGTTCTCGCCGACTCGCTCAAGGCCACCGCCGACCGATTGATAGGGGATCGCTTCGAGGCCGACCTCGTGGTATCACCGGCAGGTTTTGGAGCGAGCCGACTTTCGCCCCAGCTCGCGGTCGATCTGGCGTCTTTGAACGAGATCGAGGTGTTGGCCGCGGTTCGCGATGGCCAGGTGCAATTCGAGGGCGAAACCAGAAATGCGATCGGCGGACCCACCGACGTCCTCGCCGAGCTGGTGAATTTCAACGTTCTTGCCGGTCGCATCGAAGACATCTCCGGTAATCGCGTCGGATTGCGTGAGGGCCTCGGGGAGGGGCGTGAAATCGGGGACGAGATCACGATCGAATTCGCCCGCACCGGTGAACAGACCTTTGAACTCGCCGCGGTCTTCGAAGCAAGCGGCCTCGTCGGCGGCATCCTGATCGACGATGTCGCCTTCGCCGCCAACTTCACCGAGCAGCTTGACAGCCAGATCTTTGTCGGCCTGGCCGGAGGGTTGGACCTCGCGGCCGGCAAGACCGCGGTGGAGTCGATCGTCGCCACGTATACCGGCGCCCAGGTGCTGGACCAGTCAGAGCTGGCTGACGAAGCGTCCAGCCAGATCGACGGGTTGGTACGCCTGGTCTTTGGGTTGCTGGGGGTGGCAGTGGTGATCGCGGTCATCGGTATTACCAACACCCTCAGCCTCTCCGTTCTCGAACGGACCCGCGAGATCGGGCTTCTGCGGGCCGTCGGTATGAACCGACGACAACTGCGTCGCGCGATCAGCCTCGAGTCGATCCTCATCGCATCGCTCGGTGGGCTGCTCGGAATGGGGCTGGGCCTCACTTTTGCTTGGGCGGTCATCGAGGCGATCGATGCCGAGTTCCTCCGTTTGTCGATCCCCTGGGGGCAGGTCGGCTTGGCGCTCGCCGGGGCGGCGGTGGCCGGACTGCTCGCCGCTTTGATCCCTGCCTGGCGGGCCTCGCGGAGGAACATCCTCACTGCCATCGCCTACGAATAGCTACCGATCAGGCGCCAGTTCCCCGATAACAACCGGGCCCGTGATACCTGCCGCCATCTTCGTCTACGGCTTCCTGACTTTGTTCATGACCATCAACGCCTTGCGTCCGCCTTCCCCGCCGGCTTCGAACTTCCCGCGCTCTGGTTGCCGGCCGTGCTCGTCGCCGAAGCGCCGATCATGTTCCTGTTGATACGGATAGTCGTCGCCGGATTCGCCTGGCTGCCCGGAGTCGCCGAAAACCCGGTCGGTCGGGCCGGCCTGTGGCTGGTAGGGCTCTCCCTGTTGCTCCAGCCGGTCCTGATCTCGCGGGCTGGTCGGTCGGCTGCACGCCTCGGTCCGCGACGCGCTGAGGCGACGTGGTGGGAGGCACTGACTTCTTGGCCCTATCGCCTTCCGCCCGATGTAGAACTACTGCGCGACATCGAATACGTCCCCGGCCTTGCGTTTGACCTCTATCGCCCCAACGTACGCGGGGGCCGTTTGCCGTGTCTGGTTTATCTCCACGGAGGCAGTTGGGGAGGAGGCGACCCCCGCCGCCAGTTCCGACCGATCGTGCATTATCTCGCCCGCAACGGATGGGCCGTTGCCAGCATTCGCTACCCGCTCTCGCCGCAGGCGACGTTTCCCGACCACCTGCTGGGACCGGTTGGCATGCTCGATTGGCTCGACGAGAACGCCATCGACTTCGAGATCGATCCCGACCGGGTCGCCATCGCCGGCGGTTCCTCCGGGGCACACCTCGCCAGCCTGTCCGCCCTCAGCGGCGACAAACGGATCAAGGCGGCGATCGGTCTCTACGGGGTATATGACTTCATGAACCGTCATGCCCATCGCGCCGACTGGCCGGTGATTCCACAGCGGGTGATGAAGACCACGTCCGCCACCGATCCCGACCGCTATCGCCTGGCGTCGCCGGTCGATCAAGCCCACCCCGATGCCCCGCCTTTCCTCCTCATCCACGGCGACTACGACTCACTGGTTCCGATCGCGGAAACCCACTTCTTCGCTGGGTCCCTCTCGGCCGCCGGGTCGCCGATCGAAGTCATTGCCGTGCGATGGGGACAGCACGCCTTCGACGTTCTGGCCGGTGCCCGGAGCCGAGCCCTCGCCCCGGTGATCGAGGATTTCCTGACCCGCCAGGTGCTTGCCCCATAGGTCCTCTGCCATGATGGGCGGGTGGAACAAGTCAATCATTTGGCAATCGATCATTTGGGGATAGGAACCGAGAAAGGCGCCTACCGCCTCGACCATACGGGTGGGCAATGGTCTGTCTCGGGACCGCTCTTCCCAGGCTGGAAGGTCTCCGCTCTCTCCACCGCGCCGGACGGCACTTACCTGGCCGCCATCGGCTCGAACTGGTTTGGCGCTTCGGTCCACCGCAGCAATGACTTCGAGAACTGGACCCAGGTTGAGATCGGACCCAAGTACGACGGAGACAATCCGCTCGGCCTCAAGCTCAACCAGATCTGGACCTTCCACAACGCAGGCGATCGCGTCTACGCCGGGGTCGATCAAGCCGGCCTCTTCTATTCCGACGACCAGGGCCTGACCTGGGAGGGGGTGCCGGCGATCAACGAGTGGCCGGGACGGGAGCATTGGTCTCCTGGATTCGGCGGGCTGACCGCCCATCGGATCTTGAGTCAGGGCGACCGTCTGTGGGTTGGAATCTCCGCGGTCGGGGTGTTCCGCTCTGAAGACTGCGGGGAAAGCTTCGTCCGGGCCGATCAGGGCGTGATCCCAGCCTCAGAGGAAGGCGAACCGGCCTGGTGTGTTCACAGCCTCGTCGCCGACCGGGACGATCCCAACCGCATCTGGCGCCAGGATCATCGCGGCGTATACCGCACAACCGATGGCGGCGACAAATGGGAGCAGATCGAGAACGGACTTCCAGCTTCGTTCGGTTTTGCGATCGGTCGCAATCAGGAGACCGGGACTTTGTTTGTGGCCCCAATCACTGCTGACGAGAATCGGGTGCCGGTCAACGGTCATTTCTCAGTGTTCCGTTCGCAGGATGACGGCGACTCCTGGGAGGAGGCGGGTGTTGGCTGGCCTCAGGAGGGCCACTTCAACGGTGCGCTCCGCAACGCGATGGTGGTCGACAACCAGGGTGGGGTCGCCATTGGGACGACCGGAGGGTCCGTCTTCGTGACCTCTGACAATGGCGATCATTGGGAACAGCTCCCGGTTTCGCTCCCCAGGATTCTCTGCGTCGCCACGATCTGATGACCGATACTCAATGATTACGGCGGCAGTTCGACTCCCGCGGCTCTTGGAGCCCGCCGTAGGCGACGTCAGGAGAGTCAACGTGGAAGGTGGCACCTTCCGTCAAGCGCTTGATGACCTCTTTCGCCAGCATCCGGCGTTGCGGGTGCATCTATTGGACGAGCAAGGTTTCCTGCGGCCGCACGTCTTGTGCTTCCACAACGGTGAGCCGAACCGGGACCTCATCGACTCCGCGCTAGGTGACGGCGATGAGATTGTGTTCCTTCAGGCGGTTTCGGGAGGGTGAAGGCCGGGGCCGTCGTCTGCGGCGCCGGCATTGCCGGGGTGGCAACCGCCTTTCAACTTGTGGTCGAACAGGGGATGCGCGATGTCGTCTTGGTCGACCCGCTCCCACCGTTGACTCTCACGTCGGATAAGTCGTCGGAGTGCTATCGCAATTGGTGGCCCAATGCCCCGATGGTCGGTCTAATGAACCGTTCGATCGACTTACTCGAGGACTACGCGCACCGCAGTGGCAACGCGTTCCACCTGACCCGCCACGGCTATCTCTATGTGACTGCCGACCGCGACCGCTTGTCAGCGATGGAAGCGGAAGCCGGGCTCATAACTGATCTCGGAGGCGGACCCCACGACTTCTACGCCGATGGCGACAGGCTCCGAGCCCACTTTCCCTTTCTCACCGAGAGCGCGGTCGGTGGGCTCCACGCACGCCGGGCGGGTTGGTTTTCGGCCCAACAGCTGGGCGCCTGGATGCTGGCCGAGGCCAAGGCGGCCGGGCTCGAGTTGATCAAAGGCGAGGCGACCTCGATCGATTCGAGCGGCGACCGCATTCGCTCCGTGACCGTTGACGGAGCGACGATCGAGACGCCGGTGGTAATCAATGCGGCCGGCCCGATGGTGAAAAAGGTGGCGCGCTTGGTCGGGGTTGATCTTCCGGTCTACTCCGAAGTCCATATCAAGGTCGCCTTCCGCGATCACTTGCGGGTGATCCCGCGTGCCTCACCGATGGTGATTTGGACCGATCCCCAGCAGCTGGATTGGAGCAAAGAAGAACGGTCCGGGCTCGAAGAAATGGGCCGGGACGACCTGCTCAACGAGATGCCGCCCATGTGCCACTATCGACCCGAAGGCGGTGTAGGCAGCGAGTGGATCGTCGGGCTCTGGGAGTATCACCGATTGATTCAAGAACCGGTTTGGCCGCTGCCGGACGATTCGCTCTATCCAGAAGCGGTGATGCGCGGTCTCACCACATTGGTACCGGGCCTTCGCCCCTACCTCGACCATCTCCCCCAACCGGTCGTCGACGGCGGCTACTACACCAAGACGCGGGAGAACCGGCCCCTGGTGACCCGGCTCGGCCCGGCAGGCTCGTATTTGATCGGCGCCTTCTCGGGGTTTGGCGTGATGGCGGCCGCGGCGGCGGGGGAACTGCTGGCGCAGTTGGTCACCGGGCGAGAACTTCCCGTGTACGCGCGTTCCTTCGGCCTCGACCGCTATCAGGACCCCTCCTACCTGGCTGAGATCGACGCCGTATCCAATACCGGCCAGATCTAGATTCCGCTCATGGATACCGGCCTCAGCGCTGACCTTCGGCGGCGAACAGAGGAACTGCGACAGCAGGGGCTCTTCAAAGCGGAGAGAGCGATTGCCTCCCCGCAGGGGGCCCATATCGAGCTCGCCGACGGCCGTCGAGTGATCAACCTCTGCGCCAACAACTATCTCGGGCTCGCGGCCGACCCCCGATTGCAGGAGGCCGCGGTCGCCGGGCTAGGTCAGCATGGTTACGGAACCGCCTCGGTGCGGTTCATCTGCGGCACGCAAACAGTCCACCAGGAGTTGGAGGCGCGGTTGGCGAGCTTTCTCAGCATGGATGACTCGATCCTCTACTCATCGTGCTTCGACGCCAACGGCGGATTGTTCGAGACCTTGCTCCATGAGAACGACGCAGTGATCTCCGACACCCTCAACCACGCTTCGATCATCGACGGGGTTCGGCTGTGCAAGGCCAAGCGCTTCCGGTATGCCAACAATGACATGAACGAGCTCGAGGCCGCGCTCAACGAGTCGGCCGATGCTCGGTATCGCTTGATCGCCACCGATGGCGTCTTCTCAATGGATGGCGTCATTGCCAACCTTCCTGCGATTTGCGAGCTGGCCGATCAACATCGAGCGCTGGTGATGGTCGACGACAGTCACGCGGTCGGCTTCGTCGGCAAGGGTGGGCGGGGCACTCCGGAGGCGACTGGCACCACCGTCGACATCGTCACCGGCACGCTTGGGAAAGCTCTCGGTGGGGCGAGCGGGGGCTACACCGCCGCCTCGGCTGACGTCGTCGCGTGGTTGCGCCAGCGATCGAGGCCCTATCTGTTCTCGAACAGCCTCGTCCCGGCCATCGCTGCCACCTCGCTCGTGGCGCTGGATCTCATCGAATCGAGCAACGAGCTTCGTGAACAACTAACCAGGAACTCAGAGCATTTTCGCTCGTCGATGACGGAAGCCGGGTTCATTCTGTCGGGCGTCGGCCACCCGATCATCCCGGTGATGCTCGGTGACGCCCGCGTCGCTTCGGAGATGGCCGACCGCCTGTTGGATGAGGGCGTCTATGTAGTCGGCTTTTCATTTCCGGTGGTGCCTCAGGGCCAGGCCCGCATCCGGACTCAGATGTCGGCTGCCCACACCGAGGACGACATCGAAACCGCCGTCGACGCCTTCGCCCATGTGGGAAGGGCGATGGGAGTCGTATGAAGGCATTGGTGAAGGGCAGAGCCGAACCGGGACTCTGGATGGACGACGTTGTCGAGCCCGAGCCAGGACCGGGTGAAGTAAAGATTGCGGTTGCGATGACGTCGATCTGTGGCACTGATTTGCACATCTTCCGATGGGACGAGTGGGCACAGCAAACCATCCCGGTGCCCTTGACGATCGGACACGAGTTCATGGGCACCGTCGTCGAACTGGGCGCGGGAGTCGCTGGGTTGGAAGTCGGGCAACGAGTGTCGGGCGAGGGTCACATCACCTGCGGTCACTGTCGCAATTGCCGGGCAGGAAACAGGCACTTCTGTCACAACCATGTCGGGCTAGGCGTGACTCGTTCCGGTGCCTTTGCCGAGTTTCTCGTTTTGCCCGCAGCCAACGTCTTCCCGCTGCCTGATCACATCAGCGACGAGGTCGGGGCGATTCTCGATCCTTTGGGCAACGCCACCCACACCGCTCTCTCCTTTGACCTGGTCGGCGAGGACGTTCTCATCACTGGAGCTGGACCTATTGGGGTGATGGCAACCGCGATCAGCCAACACGTCGGGGCGCGGTTTGTGGTCGTCACCGATCGCAATCCCTACCGGCTGCGCATGGCCGAGAAACTGGGTGCCGACCGCGCTGTGCTGGCTGACGAAATCGATCTCACCGAGATCATGAGAGATCTAGGGATGTCCGAAGGCTTCGACATCGGCATGGAGATGTCGGGGAGCGGCGCCGCGTTCAACCAGCTGCTTTCGGTGATGAACCACGGCGGGCGCGTCGCTGTGCTCGGAATCCCTCCGGAAGAAGTGACCGTCGACCTCAACGCCGTGATCTTCAAGGGACTGGTCGTCAAGGGGATCTACGGCCGGCTGATCTTCGAGACCTGGTACAAGATGGCTGCCATGCTGCAAGGCGGTCTCGATGTTTCGGCAGTCATCACCCACCGCTTGCCCGCCGGCTCGTTTACCGAAGCCTTTGACATTGTGGGCAGCGGCGAAAGCGGCAAAGTCCTCCTCGACTGGAACGATTAAACCTTGTCCCTGCGAGGTTGCTAGATTTCTTCCTGCAAATCACCGCGATTTGGCGCGAATCCTTCTGTCCGTTGGGTTCGGTGTTAGTTGAGAACCGACATTGGCAAAGTGCTGATGCGGTCAGGAGGAATGTTGAGGCTGTACGTAGGAAATCTTCCCTTTAGGACCACATCCGAAGATCTGAGGGTCGCCTTCAGTCGATTCGGAGAAGTGACCACGGCAGAAGTGCTGAGCGATCGCGAAACGGGCCGTTCACGCGGTTTCGGTTTCGTCGAGATGCCGGACGATGTCGCCAAAGAGGCAATCTCCTCTTTGGATGGGAGCGATCTGGCCGGGCGCCGGATCGTGGTCAATGAGTCAAGGCCAATGGCCCCCCGTCCCCCCCGTGGGGGTGGCGACCGCGGCGGCGGCGGTAATCGTTATCGCGATCGGGACCGTAACTAAGCAATAACCACGAACCCAGGGTTACAGCCCACGCTCAACGTGGGTTGCGACCCTGGGTTCGATGTTTGTTGACCGAGTGGGGCGGGTCCAGATAAACCAAAGCGCGAGTGCACCGACGGCGGCCAGGATCGCCCGCATCACCGTTGAGTTTGTAAGCACCACGAACGAGAGTCCAAGGGAGGCCACCAAAGCTACTGAGATCCAGGCTTTGGCTCTGATTGTGAATCCGCCTTCCCGGTAGCCGGCAATGATCCGCCCGAAGATCGGGTGGGCGATGAGCCAATCGTGAAAGCGGTCTGAGGAGCGGGCGAAGAAGAAGGCTGCCAGCATCACGAAGTCGAACGTCGGAATGCCAGGGAGCCAAGACATGTACGCAAACCCCAGGCACACCAGACCGAGAACCAGGTAGATACCGCGCAGGAGCGACTGCGGGGCTTGGGAGTCATAGAGGAACGGTATCGGCCGGGTTGCCAACAGCGAGTCGACACCTGTTCGCTAACTTGGCGAGCCCAGAGGTCCAATTTCTCCAACCCGGAGGCCAGATGCCAATTGCCACTCCCGAGAAGTACCAGGAAATGCTGGCGGCGGCCCGCGATGGGGGCTACGCCTTTCCGGCGATCAACGTCACTGGCACGGAAACCTTGAACGGCGCCCTGGCTGGATTCGCCGAGGCCGAGTCGGATGGGATCGTCCAGGTGAGCACCGGCGGAGCGGAATTTTTGTCGGGGACCAAGCTGAAGGACATGCCGACGGGAGGCGAGGGCTTGGCCGAGTTCGCCCATGTCGTTGCAGATCGGTATCCGGTCAACATCGCCCTCCACACCGACCACTGCCAGCCCGAGAAAGTCGATTCCTACATTCGACCGCTGCTCGCCCGCAGCAAGGCGCGCCGCCGAGGCGGCGAGGGACCCTTGTTCTCGAGTCACATGCTCGACGCGTCCATGCTGCCGCTGGAAGAAAACCTGGAGCTTGCACGCGAGCTACTCGACGAATGCGTTGCGGTGGGAGCGGTCCTCGAGCTTGAGATTGGAATCGTTGGCGGCAAAGAGGACGCGATGGACCACGAAGGCGTTGCCAAGGACAAGCTCTACACCACCCCTGAGGACATGGTGCGGACCGCGGAAGTGCTCGGCCTTCCGGGCGACAATCTCTACCTCCTCGCCGCCGTGTTTGGCAACGTCCATGGGGTGTACAAACCGGGGTCGGTGCAGCTTCGGCCGTCGATTCTGCGCGATGGTCAAGAGGCGATGGAGAGAAAATTCGGCGCCAGCGGCCGCCATTACTTGGTCTTCCACGGCGGCTCGGGCTCAAATCTGGAAGAGATTCGCGAAACGCTCGGTTACGGAGTCGTGAAGATGAACGTCGACACCGATACCCAATACGCCTTCACTCGTCCGATCGCCGACCATATGTTCTCCAACTACACCGGCGTTCTCAAGGTGGACGGCGATGTCGGGGACAAGAACACCTACGACCCCCGCTCCTACATGAAGAAGGCGGAGGTGGGAATGTCGGCGCGGGTAGTCACCGCTTGCGAGGACCTTATGTCAACCGGCCGCAGCATCCGCTGACTTGACCGTCCCTGCCCGGCTTCCCTGCGTGGATTGCGATGGCACTCTGCATCTGCTCACCGTTTTCGAGGAAGAACTGCCGGTCGAGCCAGGTGAGATCATCGCCTACCGCTGCGACAGCTGCCTCGAACGTTTCGACATCGTCTGGGACTGAGTTTCTCCCCCCGGGGAAGTGTCGCTTTACTCGGACCTGGCCCTGCCAGCGCAACCCCGGGCCAAATTTGTCCCCACGGGAAACCGATTCTCCTAATTTGTCCCATGGCGTGTCGTGCTCGTGCTTGTGGGGACGAATCATGTCCTGAGGTTTCGCCACAGGACAAATTTCCCAAAAGCGTTCCTGTGACGACAAATTATGTCGGGGAACCGACTGGCATCCCTTTGTTGATTCGGTTATCCGCAGCCGAATTCCTCCCATCCCAAGCGTCACCGCGGTAGCGCCGATGAGATCAAGCTCGCCGCCGACCAAATCGCCCCACCACAACCTCAACTAATCGACGGGCCCCGCAGGGGGAGTACCCGAGCGCAGCGAAGGGGGTTCTTTTGACGCGCGAGGAGTGGTCTCATTTCCATCCCCTTCAGAAAGGGATAACTTGTCGCGCGTGCGAAAACGCCCCCCTCCCGGCTTCGCCGGCGCTCCCCCCTCCGGGGGGAGAAACACCCTGGCGGACACTGGTTACTTCGGGCCCGACTCGATCACGTGGGCCGTCAATCAGGAAATCACCGTGCTGTTCGGAGGCGCCCGCGCCCTGCTCATGCATGCTGCCCACCCCCTGATCGCCGCCGGCGCACGGCAGACGTCGATGTATCAACGGGACTCGTGGGCGCGTCTACTTCGCACCCTGATGCTCCAGTCGACGATGACCTTCGGCACCAAGCAGGAAGCCGACGAGGCTGCCGAACGAATCAATCGACTCCATTTTCGTATCAATGGAATCGATCCGGTGACCGGTGAACGGTACGACGCGATCGAACATGACCTTCTGCTTTGGGTCCACGCCGCCCTCGAGGTCTCCTCGATCTACTTCTTCGAGCGCACCGTTCGGCACCTGACGACTGAGGAACGAGATCGTTATCACCATGAGAACCTGGTGGCAGCCGAGCTGATGCTGCTCCCCCGCGAGCGCGTTCCCACCAGATACGCCGACCTAGAACGCTATGTCGAGAGCGTGATCACGTCAGACCGGCTCCTTCGCACCGATGTCTCGGACAACGTCGCGGACCTCATTCGCAAAGGACCGGTGCCGGCCACATTGCGTCCCATCTGGGCGTTCATCCGCTTCGCTGCGTTCGGAACCCTCCACCCGTCTCTGCAGATGCTTTACGGGGTGAAGTGGTCAAACGCGAGAGACCGCTGGCTCCGAGCCAATCTGTGGTTGCTCGGAAAAGTGCGACCTTTCTTGCCGAGGAGGTTTCGCTTCATTGGACCCGCTCGCTGGGCCTACGAACGGCTGGAAGGCAAACACAACCTCACTCTGGCTGAGGCAGGCGCTCGCCGTTGAGATACTTGGCGAAAAAGGCCCCGATCCTCACCCAAGCGTCTTCGGCGGCGTCCCGCCGATAACCCACCGCCAGCAAGGGGCGGCCGAGGGTCTCAATCAGGCGGTGTCCTTCGGCTTGATTCATGAAACCGTGGCCGGCGCCTCGGTAGATCTTGAAATCATTGTCGATGCCGGCCTCCTCAAGGGCGGCCCGGGCGCCCTGCGCGCCTCGTCGCAGAAACCGATCCTCGGCGCCATATGAAGCCACGACCGGGCACGAGTTGGCGAGATCGTCGGGGATCTGTCCGTAATTGGACGCGGTCACATCCACCTTCTGTTTGGCGCCGAGCAGGAAGGCGTAACCGCCTCCCATGCAGAAACCAATCGCCCCTACTTTGCCCGAACAGTCCGCTCGACTGCGCAGCCAGGTGATCACTGCCTCGACCGTGTCGACATTGTTCCCCTCCCCGCGCCAAAGATCACGGGCAATGCGTGCGATGCAGCCCCAGCCGCCACCGTCGACGAGGTCCGGCGCAACAGCCAGATAGCCGAGCGAGGCGACCCGGTCGGTGATGCGGCGAATGTCGTCGTCCAAACCGAAGGCCTGATGCAGGACCACTACCCCCGGCCACGGTCCCCCGCTGTCGGGCGCCGACAGATATCCCGGGATGGGATCGCCAGATATGTAGAGAGTGAGGTCGCCACCCATCGTTGCGGGACCGTAACGAGGTCGTCGGGAGAATGTCGTGGTGACGGTGACCACTCGTCGAGAATGGCTCCATGAGCAATTACGACGCGGTGGTGGTCGGCGCCGGACCGAATGGCTTGGCGGCGGCAATCGCGCTCGCCCAGGCTGGAAAATCAGTGAAGGTGATCGAGGGAGCCGCCACGATCGGCGGCGGGGCGCGCACGATCGAGCTCACCGCTCCCGGGTTCCGGCACGATGTTTGCTCGGCGGTGCATCCGCTCGGGCTGGGGTCGCCCTTCTTCCGCAGCCTGCCGTTGGAAGATTTCGGTCTTCGTTGGGTCCATCCCCCAATTCCCTTTGCGCACCCCCTCAACGCTCGGGACGCCGTCTATGTGCACCGATCAGTGGAAGCCACTGCTGAGGAATTGGGTGGGGCCGATGGCGAGGAGTATCGAAATCGCATAGGGCCGCTGGTGAACGATTGGGACCTGATCGAGAATCAGATCCTCGGCCCCGTCGTGCGAGTTCCGCGACATCCGATCGCAATGGCTCGATTCGGCTGGGTAGGCATCCTGCCGGCGACGACCTTGCTCAAAGCCTTCCGCCATGAGGGAGGCAAAGCGATTCTGGCGGGTGCGGCCGCGCATTCCTACGTGCCGTTGTCGCGCCCCCTCACCGCCTCTTTCGGCTTGCTCTATCCGATGACGGCCCATCGTTGGGGATGGCCCTTCGCGGCAGGAGGATCGCAATCGATCGTCGACGCACTGGCGGGCTATCTACAGTCGCTCGGGGGCGAGATCGAAACCGGAAGCTGGGTCACTCGTCTGGACGAGCTGCCACCGGCCAAAGCGGTTCTGCTCGACGTCACTCCCGACGTCCTTCTCCGGATGGCCGGTCACAAGCTTCCCGGCCTATACCGCCAACGAGTGCGCCGCTACAAGCGCGCGCCGGGCGCGTTCAAAGTGGATTACGCCCTCTCCGGACCGGTTCCGTGGGCCAACCAGCGGTTGCTCGACGCCGGGACCGTGCACATCGGCTCGGCCGAATCAATCGTCGCGGCCGAGGAGGCGATTTGGAAGGGACGGCGACCGCGGCGGCCGTTCCTTCTCGTCGCGCAGCCGAGCCTGTTCGATCCTTCGCGGGCGCCCGCCGGCCAGCACACGCTGTGGGTTTACGCCCATGTGCCCCGTGGCACCACCGACGATTACCTACCCGCCATCGAGGCCGAGCTCGAGAACCTGGCTCCCGGTTTTTCCGAACGCGTCATCGATAAGTGCGTATCCACGCCTGCCGACCTGGAGGCTTACAACCCCAACTACGTCGGCGGAGACATCACCGGCGGCGCCCACACGATCAAACAGGTGGTCTTTCGCCCGCTTCCCTCGCGCAACCCGTACTCAACCCCACTTCCAGGTGTCTTCCTCTGCTCTTCGTCGACCCCACCCGGCGCCGGCGTGCACGGGATGTGCGGCTACTGGGCCGCCCAAACCGCCCTCAAAACCATTAGGTAAAGAGGCACTTCGGAAGTGGTCCCGGCGTCGCTGCTACGCGTCCCGCGGCTGCGTGAACAGGAGCCGTTCCAGGGCATCGGCGTACCAGGTCTCGAATTGGGCCGGCGACCATCCGCGACCGAGGACCAGCAGCCCATACATTTCGGGGCTGCCGATGCCGAAGAGAATCTCCGCGGACTTCGCTTTGCTGAGCCCCCGACGGAGGCGTTGGCGCTCGAGCAGTATGCCGAGCAGCGCACGCTGGCCGATGAACCGCTGCTGGGCGTACCGGGACAGGGCTTGCGCAGCTGCCGTGTCAGCCGCGGCCGCACCCTGGAGCACGAGATACAGCGGAGTGATCCGCTCGAGGATGCGCCGACCGTTTCTCGCGAGGAGGCGGAGCTGTCGACCGGGATCATCCTCTGCGCGTAGCTGCCCGACCCATTCGCGATCCAGGATCGGCACATCGGCGCTGTCGCCCGCGATCGTGACGTCGATCAGGGCCTCGAGAAGGGATCGCTTGCTCCCGAAGACGGCGTAGACCGTCTCTGGCGAAACGGCCGCTCGTTCCGCAATGGCTTCGATGGTGGTTGAGACGTAGCCGGACGATTCGAAGAGCGCGCGTGCCGCGGCGAGCACTGCATCTCGTGTCTGGGCGGCCTGCTGCCGGCGAACTGCGGAGTGATATGCGCGACGTGGCTTGACCGGCTTCGCCATTTCGCTACTGTATCACCGTATCGGATACGGACCCACTGTATCCAACCACGAGGATAGGAGCAGTGCGATGAAAACCGACGACCAGCTGACTGGAGCGGCGAAGGCGGCGCGCACGACGGGGTCGATCCTGCGAATCGAGCATCACGTCAGCGACTACCCCTCATGGAAGGCCGCGTTCGATGCCGATCCCCTCGATCGGTCACGCTCGGGCGTGATCGGCTACCGGGTGATGCGGGCTGCCGATGACGCGAGCAGCGTGATGATCGACCTCGAGTTCGCTTCGACAGGGCAGGCCGAGGTGATGCGCGAGCGGCTGCAGACGTTGTGGCAGGGCCCGGCGAGCACCTTCATCCGCGACCCTCGTGCGCGGGTGGTCGATGTCATCGAGGGGGGCGCTACGGAGGCGTGAGCACCTGTTCTCGCGCATCAAACGCAACCGATAGGTTGCGTTTGATGCGCGAAAACAGAGGAGAGGGGTTACTGCCAGCGGTGAGGGCGGGTGCGGACGTCGTCGAAGCCGAGCTCGTCGCAGAGGGCGAGGAATGCGTTCCCGTCGACTCCTTTCCATTCCAGATCTTCGAGGCTTTCGGTGAGAGGGACGTTCTGGCGGAGGGTCGTGAGGTCGCGGTAGAGCAAGGCGTCTTCGAAACGCTCGCGTAAAACCAGCGCAAGCTTGTCCGCCCCCCGCACCGTCACTTCCCAATCACGAGGATTGGGGGGGATCGCGTCGAGCTTGTGCCAGCGCGACAAGACTGCGCCTGCCGATTTCGATCCCCAGCCGGGGAGACCAGGCACACCGTCGGCGGTGTCACCGACGAGGGCCAAATAATCAGGAATGGATTCCGGTCCCACCCCGAACTTGAGGCGAATCCCGTCCTCGTTGTAAACCACTTGCTCGCGGCGATTGAGAGTCACCACCCGATCTCCGATCACGCACTGGGACAGGTCTTTGTCCGGGGTGCAGATCACCACCTGGTCGACGTCCTCGCACCAGCGAAACGAAGCGGTGGCGATGGCGTCGTCGGCTTCGTATTCGACCATCCCCCAGCAGACGACGCCGATAGCGGCGAAGGCTCTTTCGGCGAGTGGGAACTGGTCCAACAAGACCTGCTCCATGCCGGCACTGGTCTTGTACCCAGGAAACATGTCGTTGCGAAACGACTCGATGACGGTGTCAGTCGCCGCCGCGAGATGAGTCACATCCGGTTCTCGCAGGAGCGACAGGGTCGTCTCGATGATGCCCAAGGTCGCCCCCACTTCGCGCCCATCAGGGGCAAGGCGCTCGGGTCGTCCGTAGTACGAACGAAACAACTCATAGGTACCATCGAGCAGGTGGAGACGCACAACACCGATCCTATCGACCCCTCTGAACCCGACCCCTGGGAGCGCCTTGGCGACCAGTTTGCATCGCTCAGGGAGAAGCTGAAGGACACTTACCGCCAGCAGTCGGCGGACGAGGGCCCGTCCGAAGATGACGTGAAGAACGCCTTCCGAACCCTGGGGAAGGCATGGGATCGCCTCGCTGACGCCGTCGGCACCGCGGTGAAAGACGAGTCTGTCCGTCAGCAGGTGAAGGGTGCCGCCACCGGCTTTTTTGAAGCGGTCGGCTCGGCTTTCTCCCAGCTCGGTTCGGAGCTGCGCAAGACCGGCCGCGACCCCGACGCTGGCGATGAGGTTCCGCCTGCGTCGTAGCAGTGAATGAAAAACGGGCCCGCGACGCCATCGAGAGCTCGGACACTGACGGACTCATAAGGATCGTCGACGGCGCCTGTGCCGCGAAAGAATGGGACGAACTTCTCCACCTGCGAGTGCGCATGGAAGAAGCACGGAGCCGAGGTCGTCAACTGTGGGGGGTGGATCAGCACGTTCGCTACCGCCTGGCCCTGGAAGCACCCCCACCTTTGGCCGCACAGGCGGTCGACGAAGGACCGGCCCGTTTCGCTCTCGGTCCGCTCACCGAAGTCGCCGCGAATCGGCATTCGTTCGCCGAGCTCGCGCCTTTTCTCGGATCAGGCCCGAGCCGCAGCCTGCTCGCCCACGAACGCGTCATCGCCGGAGAGAAGATCGACCCTGCAACCGTCACCGACAATCAGCTCGAGCTGCCGTTGCGATTGCTCGCCTGGGAACCGGTTTACCAAGTTGCGACTTATCACTCAGATCGGGTCGAGACGCTGTCGCCTTCGCTGCCGAGAATGGCGAAAGAGGCGCTGCCGTCCTCAGCGACTGTCATCGACGACCACCCGTCTACCGAAGCCCTCTTAGGCCTGGTGTTGCCATGGCTCGAAGAGTCGAATGGTCGCGCCCAGGCGGTGTGCGCCGAGGGTCAACCGACCGCGGCGTTGAAGGCCCTAGGCGTGCCTGCGGCCGAGCTCGCACCGATTCCGGTGGCGGAGGCGATGGCACACATGGCCTGGGCAGCGGCATCCGGCGGAGCCGAGGGTCGGCGGCGGGGCGGGGCTAGTGGCCGGTTCCAGGCGTGGCACACGCTGACCACCCTGGCCGGCTTCGAATGGCCTGCTTCCGCTGAGATCGTCACGGAAGCGGCCGGCCGGCTGCGCTGGTTTCTCTGGTCCGACTTTGCCCCCGCCATCGGTTGGGTGCTCAACATTGCCGCTTATGACGGTGAGGAAAATCTCTCGTGGGCCCTCGCCGCTCGCGATGCGGCGTGACCAGATGGACTAGGTCGCTGGCACGGCGGCCGTGTCGGCTATCAATTGATCAACGACGGTCTTGAGCGCTTCCTCGTTGGAAGCGCCAGATGCCAAAGCGGTGCGATAAGTCTCGATCTGGCGGTCTGCAGAGGTCCCATCTTCGACAATGGTTCGAACTCGCTGCAACTCCGGCCAACACCCGAGCTCCTCAGCATCGGGTTGGAGCATCTCGATCATCTCCTCAGCTAGATCGCTATACGAAACCAGATTGCCTTTCCCGTAGTCCATCAGCGTGCCCTCGACCCCGTATCGCTGGGCCCGCCAGATGTTCTCTGAGATGAGCATCGGGGCGTACTGCCGCCAACGCTGGTTGTTCAATCGCAACCGGTAGAGCATGTGCAGGAGGCACACATAGGTGGCCGCCACCGCGCACGCGTCCTCAACCTTGGTGCAGACGTCGGTGATCCTCATCTCGAGAGTCGGAAAGCGGGAGGAAGGCCGGATGTCCCACCAGATCTTCGAGGAGTCTTCGATGATCCGAGCCCTAACCAAGACGTCGACATGCCGCTGATACTCGGACCAACTAACGAATTCATCGGGCAAACCCGTCCGGGGCATCGTGCGGAAGGTCGAAATCCGATAGCTCTTGAGCCCGGTGAGCCGCGACCCCCAGAAGGGCGACGAGGTCGAGAGGCTTAGAAGATGCGGGAGCATGTACCTCACTTGATTCATCAGGTCGATCCGCAAATCGGCATCCTCGATTCCGGCGTGGACATGCATTCCGCAGATGACCATTCGACGGGCGATCATCCCGAGATCCTCGGCCATCACTTTGTATCGATCCTTGTCGGTGGGTTGTTGCTCCCACCAGAGTGCGAAAGGATGAGTGGAGGCGGCCATCAACGCGGCCCCGTGCTTCTCGAGCGCGTTGTTCAAGGAAGCCCGCATCTCGACTAGCTCCTTGCCGGCATCGGCGACGGAGCTATGAACCCCGGTGGCGACTTCCAACTGCGCCCGCAGAAACTCGGGCATCGCCTTGGCGCCCAAGGCTTCGTGGGCGCTCTCCCAGAGGGCGACATCGGGATCGCTGACCAGATTTCGCGTCTCCCGATCGACGAGGAGGTACTCCTCCTCGATGCCGATGCTCAGCGCCGGGCGAGTAATCACGTGCATCGGTGCGATTATTAGCCGCCCCGGTCAGAGCGTGTTGATCACCGCCATCCGTTCGGTTTGGCATTCGTCGCGTACATAGCAACCGCCGACGTGATCATTTACCAGGCCCAGGGCTTGCATGAATGCATAAACCGTTGTCGGTCCGACAAAACTGAAGCCAGCCTTCTTGAGCCGGGCCGAGAGGTCCTTCGACGCCGGCGTGATCGAAGCGATCTCGATCGGCGTCTCACGACCAACTTCCGCATACTCCCTCCAGAGCCACTGCGACAGAGCGCCGACGAGATCTTCGAACTCGGGCAGCCGGCGGGCATTGTTGATCACCGATCGGATCTTGCCTTCGTGGCGGACGATGCTGCGATCGGCTAGGAGGCGCTTGACATCCGACTCATCGAACTTAGCGACCGTCTCGGGATCGAATTTCGCAAACGCCTCCCGAAAGGCCGGCCGCTTGCGCAGGATCGTCAACCAGGAAAGCCCGGCTTGGAAGCCTTCGAGGCATAGCTTTTCAAATAGCCGGGATCGGTCGGTCACGGCCCGCCCCCATTCGTGGTCGTGATAGGCGACGTACTCGTCCGATCCCGTCCCCCACCAGCAGCGAGGGCGCCCGTCGTCGAGAGTTTCGAGTTTGTTCACAACCGGACTGGACGAGAATGGCTCATAGTGAGGTTGTACCAACTATGAACGACTTGGCGACGAACCAAATCCCGATGAATGAGACCACGGTTCCGCGTTCCCGGGGAGCATTGGCGGGGGTGGCCGCCGTCGCCATGTCGTTCGGGTCGAGCGAGCTGCTGGCCGCCATTCTCGGCGTTCCCTCGCTAATCCAGGGAATCGCCGATCGAGTGGTCGACGCCGTGCCGCCCAGCGTCAAGGAATTCGCCATCGACGTCTTTGGCACCAACGACAAGCTGGCTCTACTGGTGGGGATCTCGGTGGTCGCGCTCGGCCTGGGCGCTCTGCTCGGCGCCGTCTCCCGCCGACGGGATCAACCGATGGTCATCGCCATCATCGCCTTTGCGATCATCGCCGCCTTGGCGACCTCGCGATCGGCCGCCTCGGGACAACTCGCCCCGTGGCTGCTGGCGCTATTGGCATTGGCAGCGGGAGTGTTCACCTTCCGCTGGTTGATGAAAAATCGTGGACCCGCACCAGACGGACGCCGGGAGATGCTCAAGGCGACTTCGGCGACCGGTCTCGGTTTGCTGCTGGCGGGCAGTGGCCGGCTGCTCGGCGCCGCCACCACGGAGTCAGCCACCGGCCGGGAAACGGTTGCCCTCGGGGGTGCTTCGACCACCGCGCCTGCCCTGGCTGCCGGAACCTCGTTCGACGTTCCTGAGCTCACCCCAATCGTGGTGCCGAACGAAGACTTCTACCGGATCGACACTGCTATCGCCGTCCCCCGAGTGGCAGTCGACACCTGGAAGCTGAGCTTCATCGGCATGGTCGACAATCCCTACGAGATCACCTTCGATGAGCTCATGAACGAGGAGATGGTCGAGCGCTACGTCACCCTCTCCTGTGTTTCCAACGAAGTCGGCGGCGGGCTGGTGGGCAATGCCCGCTGGCTCGGAGTCCCCCTTTCCGCGTTGCTTGAAAGGGCGCAGCCGCAGGCGGGTGCCTCCCAAATCGTGGGGCGAGCAGTCGACGATTTCACGGTCGGCTTTCCGCTCGAGGCTGCCTTCGACGGTCGGGAGGCGCTCGTGGCGGTGGCGATGAACGGCGAGGCGCTGCCGATCGAGCATGGCTTCCCGGTGCGGCTCGTGGTGGCAGGCCTCTACGGCTACGTCTCGGCCACCAAATGGCTCTCCGAGATCGAGCTCACCACTTGGGACGGATTCGACGCCTACTGGGTCCCTCGCGGCTGGTCGAAAGAGGCCCCTATCAAGGTGCAGTCCCGCATCGACACCCCTCGCAACTCGTTCGCCGCCGGATCCCGTGCCATTGCCGGGGTCGCCTGGGCCCCCAATCGGGGCGTTGCCCGGGTGGAAGTCTCGGTTGATGAGGGCGCCTGGACCGACGCCGAGCTGAGCGACCCGTTGAGCCAGGACGCCTGGGTGCAGTGGCGGTTGGAACACGATTTTGCCGCTGGCAGCCACCAAATCCAGGTCCGGGCCACCGACGCCGACGGCGTCACCCAGGGCGAAACCCGGGTCCCGCCCGCCCCCAACGGCGCCGAAGGCTGGCACACGGTCAACGTCCAGGCGACCTAGCCCCCTTTTTGCGAACCCTGGGTTCGCAGCCGTGTACAGCACGGATACCAGCCCAGAGAACGGCCTTTCAGCCTGATTCATTTGTGGGCCGGTTTGTCCGATAATCAGCCATGGCGCGACTCGACCGGGGTGGGAACATCTTCTGCCTTGAGTCCTTTTGGCATTCCCGTCTTGACGGTGACCGCCTCAGCGTCCGGCCGTTGCTCGAGCTCCTCCATACCTCACGGGGAACAAAGTTCATCCATCTCACCTGCAACACGGCCGAGGAGCTTTCGTTCAACCTCCGCCAGCACCGGCGTTATCGAAGCTACGGGATGCTCTATCTGGCCTTTCATGGCCGCCGGGGACGCTTGCTGCTCGCCGACGGCAGCGAGATGCGCCTCGAGGAGCTCACCGAGCTGGCGAGGGGGCGGCTCAACGGTTGCCTAGTCCATTTCGGCAGTTGTTGGACCGCCCTCGACGACGATCAGCTCTATCAATTCCTGGAAGTGACCGGGGCGGCTGTCGTCACCGGCTACACCAAGGCCGTCGACTGGATCGATAGCGCGTCGATGGACCTCCTGATCCTCGACTGGGCGCGGGAGTACTCGAATGCCAAATCGCTGATCGACAAGATCGGCGACACCTACTCCGGGCTCAAAGAGGCAACCGGCTTCGTCGCCTACCAGCTCTGACACTGGGGGAACCTGCGAGCCCCCAAGGCCCGCGCCGACCAAAGCCTCGGTACTAATCACCATCGGCGAGACCGTTCTGAAGAAAGAGATCGAAAGTTGCCCGCCCATCATCTACAACGGCCGCATGTGGGATATGCGAGGAACCGGAACCGAACCAGGAATGAGAGTGACCGACGCGGCGGGCCAGGCTTGGGAAGTGAACCTCTACTCTGCGGGCGGGCCAAGTCCGCGTTGGGGCTTTTTCGTGTGGGGCGAAACTGTTATGTGGAGGGCCGGCTCCGATTACAGAAGCCCTTTGTATTACGGAATTGTCGGCACCACCGGGACCTTCGCGACGACGTTCTTCGAAGAATCGCTTACCCTCCCCGACACCAACGGCACGATCGTTGTCGGGTGCGACTGACCATTAAGTTCAGACGCAACTCATGACGAAATCTCGATCGGGTGGCGAATACTCGGAATCGTGCTTCTGGCATCGCTTGTAGCCGGATGCGCCAGCGCCGGATCGACTGAATCCACGACCAACCAAGGTTCCACGACGACGATTGCGCAGGTCGCCACCACGATCGGTCAAACCAGCCAAACGGTTGCGACAACCCAGGCGGCGCCGACTACGACCGAGGGAGCGGCAACCACGACTGGAGCAATAGGAACCGATTCCGACATCCCCCAGGTCTGCGTCGATGCCGTCTTTGATTTCATCGTGGGTCTCGAGCCCTTGGTAGCGGGATTCGACTTCGACAACGCGACTCTGGAGGAGTACCAACTCCTGCAGGTAGCGCAGGTGCCGGTCCTCGAGTCTTTTGTCGATCGCCTCGAAGGCGGGGAGTGTATGGAAGTCATCGCCGCACCAAACCCTGCGATAGCCGCGGAGATGGTCGAATTCGCTCAAACCGAGGCGCCCGGAGCGGTGGCCTACCTCGAGTTGCTGCAGGCCATGTCCGGACTACCGGTCACCGGTAGCTGCAAACCTGACGTCGACACGCTCCAGGCCTATGTGGACCGCGGCCGGACGGTGTTCGATCTCACGGCGGTTGAGCGCATCTACGCTTTCAACCTCGTTGGCGCCATCAATCAATGGTGTCCTTTGGAAGTCGGCATGGCTTTCACCACCCGGGACGACGTAGTCGCATTCCTCGGGGCCTAGTCATCGGGAGCGCAGCAGTTGCTGCAGCCGGCGCGACTCGGCGAGGACCAGTTGGAAGAGCGCACGGACGTGGCCGGCGTCGAGGCCGGCTCTGATTGCTTCCTCTTCGATGATCGCCAGCAGTTCTGATTCGCGGTCGGGGATGTAGATCGGGAGTCCTTGCTCGGCCTTGACGCGTCCAATCTCGAGGGCCAGGTCTTGGCGGCTTGAGAGCAAGCGCACGATCTGGCGATCGATCTGGTCGATGGTCGTGCGGAGCCGGTGAATCCCAAGGGCGGTCATCAAGGCGACGAAGCTGTCGAGATCGAGCTGGGGCCCGACCGTCTTGGCCGCAGCCGGATTGGGGTGGACCTCGATGATCACGCCGTCGGCGCCTACCCCCTGGGCCGCCAGGGCCAGCGGCTGCACCCGTTGGACGACCCCGGCGGCATGCGACGGGTCGACCACGATCGGCAAATGGGTCAGTTCTTTCAGTTGCGGGACCGCGGTGATGTCAAGCATGTCCGCTTCGAGGCCGCCGAAGGTGCGAACCCCGCGTTCGACCAGGATGACATTGTCATTGCCTTCGGCCAGCACATATTCGGCCGACCACAGCCATTCATCGAGGGTGGCGGACGCTCCGCGCCGGAGCATGACCGGTTTGCCGAGCTTGCCCAAGACCCGGAGGAGCTCGAAGTCCTGCATGCTCCCCGAGCCAACCTCGATGGCGTCGACTTGATCGGCGGCATCCTCGGCGTCTTCGGCCCGCAGGACCTGGGTGGCAACCGGCAGCCCGACATCTGCACCGGCGGCCGCCAGCAATTTCACCCCTTCGCGGCCCAGTCCTCGAAAGCCGTATGGGGTCGTGTTGCTTTTGTAGCAGCCACCGCGCAGCATCACCCCGCCCGCTTCCTTGACCGCTTTGGCGACGGCGACAATTTGTTCGGCCGATTCCACCGCACACGGTCCGGCGATCACCGGGAACGGATCGGCTCCAAAGCGGGCGCGGCCGATCTCGACCACGGTCGGATGGCGGGGGCGGGTGGCTTTGCGTTCCATCAGGCTTCCTTTGTTTGTGGAGCCGGCTCAGGGAATCTCAGAAAACAAGAAACCCGGAGCTTCGGCTCCGGGTTGGTGGTTGGCGGTTCCTAGCGCGTCAATCGATCCCGGGCCGAAGGCCGGTAAACACGTAGTACGCAAAGAATCGCGAAACTGTCACGACTTCAGAATAGCCGCCCACACTTCGTCGCGGTCCATCCTCGACCTGAGGCGAATTCGCTCGACAAACGGCCGCAAGCACCGGCTCGTCGGTCAACTCAAAGAAACTCCGGCGCCGAGCCGTCGATCCTCCTCGGGCGTCGCCACCTTCTGACGACGGTCAAAGAGGAACAACATCACGATGGCCCCAGCCGCAGTCAGGAAGCCGCTGACCTGGTTCCAAGTCATCGATCCGACCATGGCGTCACCGCTACCGACCCGCAGCGAATCGAGCAAGAAGCGCTGCGCCCCATACCAGGCGGCCCAGATCCAGAACAACTGCCCGTAATGCAATTTCATTCTCCGATATACCAAGAAGAGCACACCCAGCAGGATCGCGGCACCGATCAGGTCATAGGCGGCGACGTGGTGGTAGACACCGCAAATCTCCTCGGGCGCCGAAACGCATTCCAGGGCATCGTGTTGGGGAGCGACGTCGTAGCCGGATTTGATCGCGTAGCCCCAGGGAGCTGTGGTCGCCCGGCCGAGATGCTCGACGATGGCGAGATCACCAATGCGGCCCACGACCGTGCCCAAAGCCAATCCGAAGGCCGACATATCGAGTGTCGGCCAGACCGGCACTCTCAGTGTGCGCATCCTCCAGACCCCGCCGATGATGCCGCCGGCGAAACCACCCAGAATCGAGAAGTTGCCGTTTAGCGGATTGAGCGCGTCGAGCAGAGGGGTTCCGGCCAGCAAAGCCGCCGGAGTGGTGGAGTAGCGGGCGCCAATCAACGAACCGATCAGACCCCATGTCAGAACTGATTGGTATTTGGCCGCGTCAAAACTACGCCGGCGCATCTCCCTGGTAGCGATCCACGCCCCCGCCATGAAGCCAAGAGCGGCAAAGAGCCCGTGCAGGGAAAAGCGGAAGGGGCCAATTTCGAAGATCGGAATCGGTGGGTAGGAGATAAACGCGAGCAGCATTGGACCCAGAACCTAACGAACCGGATGGCTAACGAAGCAACGAGCGGACCAGCACGTCGGCCATCGCCGCGAGGAAAAGCAGCCCCAAGTAGTAGGTCGAGTTGGTGAAAAGCACCATCGCCCGCTGCGGATCTCGCCTCACCCGGAACGAGTCGATCAAGAACCAAGCCCCGAGGCCGACCGCGGCGACGAGATAGATCCATCCCATCCCGGCGACCGGCACCAGCAATAGCGACGTGATCGCGGTGAGACCTGCGTAGAGAACCATTTGCCGAGTGGTCGCCTCGACCCCGCGCATCACCGGCAGCATCGGCACCGCGGCGGCGGCGTATTCGTCTCGATAGCGAATTGCCAGGGCCCAGAAATGCGGCGGCGTCCAGTAGAACACCACCGCGAACAGCACCCAGGCCGGCAAGTTGATCTGCCCGGTCACTGCGGCCCAGCCGACCAGGGCGGGAGCGGCGCCGGCGGCCCCCCCAATCACGATGTTCTGAACGGAGTTCCGCTTCAACCACCGGGTGTAAACGAAGACATAGAAGAGGAGTGCGCCGGTGGAGACGCTCGCTGCCAGCCAGTTCGTGAAAACACCCAACCAGAGAAACCCGGTCAAACCCAACACGCTGCCAAACAACAGCGCTTGATTGGGAAGAATCGTGTGACTGGGGAGCGGACGCCGGGCCGTCCGGCGCATGACCTGGTCGATATCCCGGTCGAGATAGCAATTAAGAGCATTGGCGCCGGCGGCCGACATCGTTCCTCCGATGAGCGTGGTCAGCACCAGCCAGGTACCCGGCCAACCACCCGCCGCGATCACCATGGACGGGACGGTGGTGATCAAAAGCAGTTCAATGATGCGCGGCTTGGTGAGCGCGAAATAGGCCGACAGACGTCCTTTGACGACCACTTTCCGCTCAACGATCACGCCCGATGCCATTGGGGCCCGAGCCTACCGGCGGTTTAGCCGCCTCCACTCGGTACCCTCAGACGCGGTGCTTCGTCGGTTTGTGCCCCTCTTCCTGCTTGCCGTTGCAGCCTTGGCCTGCAGCCAGGGCCCCGCACCCCTGGCAGTTGTAGCCAACGCCCCCGGCACTTTTGACGTCGGCGAGCCCCAAAGGTTGATGGTCGCTCTGATTGAGGCTGACACCTCCGAGTACCTCGCTTCTCCCAACCTCGCTGCCGAAGCCTTGCTCGTTGCTCCCGACGGTCAAGAGCTCTCGATGGAGGCCGACTTTGTCTGGACCGTTCCCGACGTGGTGGGCATCTATTTGATCCACACCACCTTTGATCAGGTTGGCACTTGGTGGGTCAAGCTCAAGGCCAGCGGTCTCAGCGAGAGCACGCAATACTCGTTCATCGTCAGCGAGGACGCCGACCCGATGCCGGGAATCGGCGATCCCGCAATCTCGGTCGAGACTCGGACCACCGCTGATCATAAGCTCGAGGACATCTCCACCGATAGCGACCCTGAGCCTGCCTTCTACACAACTTCGCTCGATGAGGCGCTCGGCAGCGGGCGGCCGACGGTGATCGTGTTCGCCACTCCCGCCTTCTGTGAGAGTCAAACCTGCGGACCGATGCTCGACCAAGTGAAGGCGGTCGCCGAGGATCACGCCAGAGCCAACTTCATACACGTCGAGATCTACGAAAACGCTCACACCGCGACCGAGCAAGATTTGTTGATCGACCCGGCGGTAGACGCCTGGGGGCTGCCGAGCGAACCGTGGGTCTTTGTGGTCGATCAGAACGGAATCGTGACGGCTCGCTTCGAAGGAACCCTGCAAGAAGGGGAGTTGGAGTCCGCCCTCCGAAGCCTCGATACGTAAAAAGGTTCGCCCCAGGCATCCTCCCCTATGATGCCCGGGCATGGCCCAGAACCGGCTCCGACGCCTTTTCCTGCTAGCCACTCTCGCTTTGGTGGTGGCGGGATGTTCGGTGATTGGAATCCCGGATTCGCCGCTCAACTCGCTCGATCCCCAGGGTCCGTTCTCGCGGCGGATCGACGCGCTGTTCTGGCCCGTCTTTTGGGTCGCCACTGCCATCTTCGTGTTGGTGGAAGGGGCGGTCGTTATCGCCGCAATCGTCTTCCGCGACCGGCCCGGTCGGCCCGAGCCCCGGCAGATCCACGGCAACAACAAGCTCGAGATCTTGTGGACCGTCATCCCCGCCCTCATCCTCGCTTCGGTTGCGGTGCCCACCGTGAGAGGTGTGATCGAACTCACGAGCTGCGGGGTCGATGCCTATCCGGTCGAGATCATCGGCCATCAATGGTGGTTCGAGTATCGATACCCGGAGGAGGGAATCGACACCGCAACGGTGTTGGTCATCCCTGCCGGTCGCGAGGTCTGTGCGACGATGACCTCCGAGGACGTCCTTCATAACTATTGGATCCCCCAACTCAACGGCAAGAGGTACTTGGTCCCTGGCCAAGAAACGCTCCTCCGCCTGCAAGCCGACGAGCCCGGGGAATACCGAGGTCAATGCGCGGAGTTCTGCGGCCTGTCCCATTCGCTCATGCGCGCAGAGGTGCGAGCCGTGACCGAGGAGGAATTCACGGCTTGGATCGCGGCTCAAAAAGAGCCGGCCGCCGAGCCGGCCGCGGGAACTCCGGAGGCGGCCGGCCGAGACGTGTTCCTCAACCGCTGCACCCAATGCCACACGATCGATCCCGTCAACGTCGTGGTCGAGGAGGCGTTCAACGGACCCAACCTCACTCATTTCATGGATCGCGGCTGGATTGCCGGGGGCTACCTTCCCTACTCGCGTGAGAACCTGGCAAGGTGGCTTTCCAATCCACCTGACACGAAGCCCGGGAGCTACATGCCCGATCTGGCGCTGACGCAAGTGGAGATTGACGCTTTGACTGCTTATCTGGAGACACTGCGATGACGACCACCACCGCCCGCACGACGACGATCTTCCGGCGCCCGCGATCGGAAACCGGGTTCTGGTCGTGGATCACCACCGTCGATCACAAGAAGATCGGGATCATGTACGGCTACACCGCCTTCATCTTCTTTGTAATTGGCGGAGTGGAGGCGCTCCTGCTGCGCATTCACCTCGCCTCGGCGGAGAGCACCTTCCTCACCGCGGCCGACTACAACGGGCTCTTCACCACCCACGCGGTCACGATGATCTTTCTCGTGGTCATGCCGATGTCGGCCGCCTTCATGAACTACCTGTTGCCGCTGATGATCGGTGCTCGCGACGTTGCATTCCCCCGACTCAATGCCCTTTCCTACTGGGTCTTCCTCTTTGGCGGCATCTTTCTCTACTCGGGCCTTATCTTCTCGTCGGTGGTGCCTCCCCTCGGCGTAACCCCCGGGGTCACCGGCAACCTCGATCCCAGCGACGCCCGCAGCTTTTTCGGCTTGCCCGACGGGGGTTGGTTCATGTACCAACCCAACGCCGGGCCCGCCTTCTCCCCCGGCCGCGCCCTCGACTTCGCGGTTCTCGGCCTGCAGATCCTGGGGATTGCCTCGCTGCTCTCCTCGGTCAACTTCATCGTCACGTTCTTCAATTTGAGGGCGAAAGGGATGCGTCTGCTGCGGGTCCCGGTCTTCATCTGGATGACACTCGTGGTGGCGTTCTTGCTCCTGTTCTCATTGCCGATCATCGCCATCGCCCTTTTCATGGTCATCTTCGATCGCCAGTTCGGGACCTTGTTTTTCGACGCCACTGCGGGCGGCGACCCGATTCTCTGGCAGCACCTCTTCTGGCTGTTCGGCCATCCAGAGGTTTACATCCTGATCCTGCCGGCGATGGGGATCGTCTCTGAGATCATCCCGGTCTTCAGCCGCAAACCTCTCTTTGGCTACGCCGCCGTGGTGTTTGCCGGTGCCGGGATCGCCTTTCTCGGGTTCGGGGTCTGGGCCCACCACATGTTTGCCTCGGGCATCTCAACCGTCGCTCAGGTGGGCTTCGGTCTCACCACGGTCGCAATTGCCATTCCCACCGGAGTCAAGATTTTCAACTGGATGGCGACCCTCTGGCTCGGGAGGATTCGCTTGGCGACGCCCATGTTGTTCGCCCTGGGCTTTTTGACCATGTTCACCATCGGTGGTCTCTCCGGAGTCACCCACGCCGTGGTCCCCTCCGATTGGCAGCAACACGACACCTACTACATCGTGGCTCATTTTCACTATGTGTTGTTCGGGGGCTCCATCCTCGGAATCTTCGGTGGCCTCTACTACTGGTTCCCAAAGTTCAGTGGGCGGATGCTCGACGAAAGGCTCGGCAAGATTCACTTCTGGCTTTGGATGCTCGGGTTCAACATGACCTTCGCTCCCATGCACTGGCTCGGTCTGCAAGGCATGATCCGCCGCACCTGGCGCTACGACCCGAGCCTCGAGTTCTGGAACCGGATCGTGTCGGTGGGAGCGTTCATTATCGCTCTCGGCCTCCTGGTCTTCATGTGGAACTTCTACCGTTCAAAGCGACGGGGGCCGCTGGCGGGCATGGACCCCTGGGACGCCCGAACCCTCGAGTGGTCCATCCCCAACCCGACGCCGGTATTCAACTTTGCCGAAGTCCCGGTTGTCCACGGTCTCGACGAGTTCTGGCACCAGAAGTACGGCGAGGACAAGGACGGACGGCCGGTGCGAAAGGATGATGCCGATTCCACCCTGACCAGATTGCAGGAGATCGGCACCAACCCCCCTAACCCGGTACATCTGCCGAGTCCGAGCTACTTCCCGATCCTCATGGCAGCCGGTCTTCCATTGATCGCCTACGGGATCATCTTCCATCTGTCTTTGTTTGGGAAAGCTTTGATCGTCGTCGGAGCGTTGCTGTCGCTGGCCGCCTTGATTGGCTGGGGGTCGGAACCGCTCGAGGAAGCTCACATGGAACCGGCGCACGCGTGACCGCAGCGTCCCACGAGGTCTCAGAGCACCACGACGAACACGAGTCGACCGGGGTTGAGAATCGCAAGCTGGCGATGTGGGCATTTCTCAGCTCCGAGTTTCTCTTCTTCGGCGCCCTCATCACCAACTATTTGCTCTACTCGAGCCGGACCTTTGAACAGGGCCCGACCCCGGCCGAGATCTACGACATCCCCTTCACCTCGGTCAGCTCGTTTGTCCTGTTGATGAGCTCGCTGACCATGGTCCTCGCTCACAACGCCTTGTCGCGCGGTGACCAGGGGGCAACGCGCACGTGGCTCCTTGCCACCGCCATGCTCGGTTCGGTGTTTCTCGCCGGACAGGTCTTCGAGTTCACCGAGTTCATCACTGTCCAAGGCATGACGATGCAGACCAATCCGGCGGCTTCGGCGTTCTTCGTCCTCACTGGCTTCCACGGGACTCACGTCGCCATCGGGGTGATCATGTTGCTCTCACTCTTCGGGCTTTCTAAGCGCATGGGCGGCCTCACCGACAAGCGGTTCCTCAACCTCGAGCTGGTTGGCCTCTATTGGCACTTCGTCGACATCATCTGGATCGTCATCTTCACCGTCGTATATCTCCTGACGGCGGTGCCGGGAGCGGGCGGATGACCGACGAGCACCATCTCTCCCATCCCAGCCCGGCCCAATACGTAAAGATTGCGGTCGGCCTCGCGGTGCTGACCGCCATCGAAGTAGCCCTTTTTTACATCAACAACGCGCTCGGTCTGGGCTGGATCAACACCGCCGCGCTGCTGACCCTCGCCTTTTTCAAGTTCTTCGTCGTCGTCGGCTGGTACATGCACATCCGCTATGAAAAGGCGGCCGTCAGCAGGTTTTTCATCTTCGGTTTCGTCCTGGCCTTCTCCCTGTACGGCGTCGTTCTGATCGGGCTCGGAGTGCTCGCCGCCACCCGGTGATGGCAAACCTCCCCCCGTTTCACCTGCATTGGGACGTGTTGGTGATCCTGGGGACGATCGGCTTGGCCTACTGGTGGCTGCAGGCACGCATTCGACCACGGTTGCAACCAACTCCGCCGGCGCCGACCGTACGGCAATGGGCCGTGTTCTACTGCGGGCTTTCACTCTTGTTGTTGACTTCTATGTGGCCGCTCCATGACCTGGCCGAGCAGAGCCTCTACTCGGTCCACATGGTCAACCACATGGTCCTGACCCTGTTTGCGCCACCCCTCCTCATACTCGGGTTCAACCGGTCAATGGCGGACTTCCTCCTTGGCCGCCCGCGGATCCTGACCTGGCTCCGGCCCCTTGCTCAACCCGTCGTGGCCTTCGCCATCTTCAATTTCGGGCTCATCGCAACGCACTGGCCCGAAGCTGTGGCTTTGTCGCTTCGCAACGAGGTGGCGCATTTCGGAATCCACTCGTTCCTGTTTCTCTCCGGTCTGCTCATGTGGATGCCGGTGACGTCGCCGGCCTCGGTGCTTCCCCGGATCGCCCCCCCGATGCAGTTGCTCTACCTGTTTCTGAATTCGATCTTGCCGATCGTCCCAGCCGGCTTTCTCACCTTCAGCGAGATCCCGCTTTACCCCGCCTATGGCGATGCCTCGTTGGCGTTTGGACTCGAGCCCGTCGCCGATCAAACCATTGCCGGGCTGATCATGAAGATCGGCGGAACAATGCTCTTCTGGGTGGTGATGGCCTTCATCTGGTTCAAGTGGGCTTCCGAGGAAAAGCGGTGGGACCGAATCGAGGAGGAGTTGCGGGCCTCGCTGTGAGGAACCAACCGATGAGACCGGCATTCGTCGCTCTCATCCTGGTGGCTGCCTGTGCACAGGACAGCGGGACGGTCATGGGAGTCGTCACTGCAGTCGATGGCGACCTGACCTCCGTCCGTTCCTTCACGCTCCTTGTTGAAGGTGACTCGATCACGTTCACCCCGGCCGAAGACGGCGATTTCCAGTATCCGCTAACGCACCTCCGCGACCATCTTCGCGACGGAACCCCGGTCCGGGTGAGCTGGGAACGGGAAGAAGATCTCTATCTGGCGATCGCCGTTGGAGACCCTTAGCTCGACGCGGTCGTGGTCACCACAACCGTGGTGGTAGCGCCGGGGGTGGTGGCGCCAGATGTGGTAACTCCGGTAGTGGTCGTAGCGCCGGCTTCGGCGACTTCCTCTTCTTCGTGGACTGGGCTGCGGGCCAAGAGGACAGCCATCGCGATGACAAGAACGACGGCAATTCCCGAGAGCGTCGCCAGAAACTCGCCCCGGCTGATCTTCATGCCGGGCTTCGACGCCGACAGCGAGGCGACGGCGAGGATGCTGGCCGAAGCAATAATCGCCAGGATTGGCGCCCCCGCTCGCGAAAGGTGACTGCTCCGGATAAGCACGATCGCCAATGGCAACACCAGCACCGCCAACGCGACGACCCCGGCCAGCGGGACCGCGATCGCGCCAGTCAGGCGGCGCTGAACAGTCGCTACCTCTTCCGCCTCATGGTCGCCGACTCCGGCGGGGATACCGACCGCCTGCACCAGCGCGGCGGTGAGCCATCCCATCAATGCTCCGCCCAGGAGGACGACGATGATCGTGGCAACCACCGGAAGCTGGATCAGGTTCTCGACTCCTTCGACCTCCTCGCCGAACGCGGCCAGCACGGCTCCGGCTCCAAAGCCAAGCACGAGACCGAGCAGGGCCCCCACGGCGGTGGTCAGGCCAACCCTCCCGACCAGGGCATTGCCAGGCGACACCCAGCCGGCAACCGTGCGCGAGAGCGCCGCCACTACGGCGCCAAAAATCAACGAGAACAACGCCGTCACCAGAGTCAGCCGCCCCCGGTCGACGATCACCGCCGGGCTGAAGTCTCCTTCGGCGCCCAGGATCGAGGCATTGGGGAGCAGCCAAGGGGAGGCGGCCATGAGGCCCAGGATGCCGAGGATCGAGCCGGTGACCATTCCGACCCGTCCCGCCAGTCGCACTCGCTGGCCCAGCGGTTCTGCCTCGGGTAGCTCCGGTTCCTCTTCTTCGATCACCGCCACGGCCGGCAGAATCGGCGCGGCAGGAACTACAACCGCCGCCGCGATGGTGGGTGCGGCGGGTGCTTCGGTGACCGGAGGAGTCGAAGCCGGTGCGCTTTCTGTCGCGGCGGGCTCGGCGGTGGCGGTGGGTGCCGAACTGCCACCAGCCCAGGCGGCGAGGATGTCGTCGACGCTGATTCCGCTCGCCTTCGCCCTGGCTTCGGCTGATCTCCTAACGATCGCTTCCGGGGCTCCCAGAGCCGACGCGGCGGCAGCGAGATCGGTCAAGTGAAACACCTCATGCGGCCCGGAGGATAAACCTGGCTCCCTACGATCGCTCCCCATGACAGAGCCATTCGACATGGGCATGGTGCAGCGAGGCGCCCGCAATCGGCGCACACCTTTCTACGAGGCAACTCAGAAGTATGGACCCAAGGGGTTCACGGTCTACAACCACATGTACTTTCCGATCCGGTTCGATTCCTTCGAGGAGGAGTTCGAGGCCTTGCTCAACGGCGTCACCTTGTGGGACGTTGCCGTGGAGCGTTGTCTCGAGATCTCGGGCCCCGACGGATTCCGGTTCGCGCAACTGCTGACGCCTCGCAATCTTTCGAAATGCGCGGTTGGGCAGGCGAAGTACGTGCTCATTTGCGATTCCGACGGAGGCGTCATCAATGACCCGGTTCTGACCCGGATGGACGAGAACACGTTTTGGTTCGCGCTCGCCTCCTCCGATGCCTTGCTCTTTGCGCGGGGATTGAAAAACGCCTACCCGGAGCTGGAGGTTTCGATCAGCGAAGCCGACGTCGCTCCCCTGCAAGTGCAGGGTCCCAAGTCGAAGGACCTCATGACCGAACTAGTTGGTGACGAGGTCGCGGAGCTCAAGTACTACCACTGGACCCATGCCCAGATTGCAGGCGCCCCCGTCGTGATAACGCGCACCGGTTGGACCTCGGAAGTGGGATTTGAGGTGTACCTAACCGACACTTCCAAAGGCACTGAGGTCTACGAAGCGATCATGAAGGCCGGTGAGCGTCATGGCCTGCGACCCACAGGTCCTTCCGACATCCGCCGAATCGAAGGTGCCATCTTCAATTGGGGAGCGGACATGACCTATGAGAACAATGCTTTCGAGTTGGGGCTCGAGAGGTTGGTCGATCTCGATCTCGCCGACGAGGACTGCATTTCCATCGCTGCCTACCGAACAATCAAGGACCGCGGAGTCGCCCGCAAGATCAGCGGGGTGGTTATCGATGGCGAGCGCTTTCCGGAGCTCAACAACACCAAATGGCCCGCCTATCTGAACGACCACGAGGTCGGCATGGTGACGTCCGCCATCCATTCGCCACGGTTGGGTCAGAACATCGGTTATTGCTGGCTACCTGTCGAGCAATCGCAGCTTGGCCAGCAAGTGAAGGTTGCGACGGAATGGGGGCAACGAAATGCCAGCGTCACCCCGATGCCGTTCGTCGACCCCGAAAAGCGAATTCCGGTTTCCTGAGACCTCAAACTTCGGATCTGACATCCGAAGCTGCGGGATCGTCCCCGGAGGCGTCGTTCTCCTCTGCCCGCTTGGCCCGCTTCTCGACCCAGCGGAGGGCGAGGAGGGCCACCACCACCGGGACGACATAGATGCCGATCTCGTCGATGCCCCCGAGATGGGCAAATAGGTTCACCATTCGGAGAGCATCCAGACCTCGGGTTCCCATCCTCCCGGTTCGAGGCCGACCGACGCGAACAAGCTTGCCGAGGCCGCGAGATGAGTTTGGGCACCCTCCTCGTCACCGGCCTGATGCAAAGTGTCGGCCAGGTTGTTGTGCAATGCCGCCAACTGATGACGGTCACCCACTGGTTCCAGGATGGCGAGGGCGCGCCTAGCGTTGCCGATGCTTTCGGGAATCAGGCCAGCTCGGCGCTGGGCAAGGGCGAGGTTGTTCAACGCGGCGGCGATCAGATCGTTGCGACCGGTCTCCTCGGAAAGCGCACAGGCCGCCTCGACGATTTCGAGCTTCTCCGGTTTGATCATGCCCGCAATCCCGGCGGCTCGGGCCCGGGCAACTCGATCCTCAGCAGAGCTCGCCAGACCCACTGCCTCAGCAATGAGTCTTTGTGCTCCGGCGCGGTCGCCTCGCCGGTGGGCCGCCAATGCCCGGTCAGCGGTGATTCGGCTCAAGAGCCCCTCGTCCGGATCGAGAGCCGCTGCCTGTTCCCATGACGCGGCCGCCAGCTCCAACCGTCCGAGCCGCATGTAGATCTCACCCACGCGATGAGCGATGTCGGCATCCTCGGGAACCGTGTCGTAAGCGGCAAGCGCCGCTCCGTAGTCACCCAATCGCACGCACGCGAGACCCAGCGACTTCCCGAGCTGTTCGCGCGCCGGATGGCCAAGCTCGAGTGCAGAGGTCAGATGCGACCGCGCCGATTCGTAGGCGTGGACTTCGATGGCCGCGAGCCCGGCTTCACCGTGAGCGATAGCCGCTTCTGCCGCCTTTCCGGCCGCTTCGAGGTGAACGGCTCGCATTGAATCGGAAAGGCGCAGTCGGTCACCCGCTCGACCGTGGAGGATGCGAGTGCGAGCTTTGGAAAGCCGCCGGCAGACTGCCCGTCGAACGGCGTCGTGGCCAAAGGTGATCCCGTCATGCGATTCGACGACCAACCGTTGTACCAGCAGCTCCTCTAGCGCCGGGATCATCTCCTCAGCTCCCCTGCCGCTGACCACCCGTGCGTCATCGAGATCGAACTCGGGACCGATGATCGCCGCGGCCGAAAGGACCTGTAAGGCCTGATCGCTCAGCCGATTAAGCCTCGCCCCAATCAATTCTTCGATCCCAGCCGGGAGCTCAGCTTGGCTCGAGCCCACCGCCCCGAGATAGGAGAGGAGGAACAGCGGATTGCCGCCGGACCGGTCGACGATCGATTCCAGCTCGCTGGCCGGAATGCCCGGCTCGGCTCGTAGCGACAGGAGCTCCCACGATTCGTTGTCGGAGAGCGGCGTCATCTGAAAACGCGACCCGGTCCCCGCTCGTTCAAGTTTGTTAACGAGAGCGGACAGGGGCGCAGCGAGCTCCCCGGTTCGCCAGCTCATGATCACTCGCAACCTGGTGGGACGGCTCAACAGCAGGCCGAGCACCGCGATCGATGATTGATCGAGCCACTGCGCGTCCTCGACGACCAAGGTTCCACCAGAAAGCAGGTGGTCAAGGGCCGCAACAACCCCGGAATGGAAGCGGGCGGCGGCTCCCGGCCCGGAGTCGGCAGGCCGGGGCTCGGCAAAGACTGAACCTCCCAACTCGGGGAGCAGACGCACCGCTTCGGACGCGATGGCCGGCGGATCGCCGGTGTTGAAACGGGCTGCTTCCCCCAACACCTCGGTAATCGCGAGATAGGCAACTTCTTCGGCTCCTGGCGGCGGCGCACACACTGCGATCGGGCCCGGCAGATCGACCAGAAACCGCTCGATTAGATCTGACTTGCCGATGCCCTCCTCCCCTTCGAAAAAGAGGTGGCCTGTGGCGACTGCCATCAATGAGAGCTCTTCCTTGCGGCCGACCGACGTGCGGTCCGCGGCATCGTCGCGTCGGAGCGGACGTCCGACGGGTGCCAGCTCGACCCGACCCGCCGGTGGCAGCGGCTCGACGCCTTCGAGAATCTCTTCATAGAGCTCTCGGGTATCGGGGAGCGGCGGCACTCCTAGCTCACGATCCAGCAAAATGGCGCATTCTCGATATTGGCGGAGAGCGCCTACGCGGTCGCCTTGCCAGACGAGATATTGCATCAAGCGCCGGTGACCTGCCTCATCCAGGGGGTCGGTGTCCAAGCGCCGTTGGGTGACCTCGGCGGCTTCCCCAAAGCGGCCCCCGCTCGCCAGCGCCAGCGCCCAGCGATCGACCAAATCGCGCCAGTTCCGGCGATGAAGCTCTGCCTGATTTCGCTGCCAATCTTCGAACGCGAACGAGTCCCGCAGATAGAAGCCATGCATGAACGGTCCCCGGTAGAGCTTGGCGGCGACCTGCAAAGACTCAACGCACTCTGGGCAAACCTTGTCGGACCCATGACTGTGATCGATCGCCGACAGTCGACGCGCTTCCTCGATGTCAAGCCAAAGCTCGGAGCGATCGAGAGCAATCCGATCGCGGTTTGCCTCGATCACCTCATCGTCGCCGGTCACCGCCGAGATCGACGTCCGCAAAGTTGAGAGCGTGCGTCTCAGGGCCGCCCGACCCCGCTCAGCATCGAGCTCGGGCCAGAGCAGCGAAACCAGCTCGTCCCGGGTTGGTTGATGAGCCTCGACCGCTAGATAGCTGGCCATCGCCACGGCCTTGCGGGTATCGACCTCAAGCGGCTGGCCATCGACGTGGATTCGAGGCACGCCGAGCAATTCGAACACGAGACGCGGCTTCAATCGGCTCAACTGTACGCGGGACGACCTGGTATCCGTTCCGTAACGCTTCCGGAACGATGATCGGCCACAATGGGCTCCGATGGCACTCAGACGCATGCGAAACCGAGCGGTCCCGGCCGAGACCGTGCCCGTCATACCCACAGAGGTCATCGATGGGGGCGCGATACCCGACAACGACCCGTTGTTCGCCCTTCTCCTGGCTACCGGCGGGCCGGTTGAGGTAGACCGGATCACGATCACTTCTCCCGCCCTCGACGAGATCCGCCAGCAAGGGATTCAACTGATCGTGCCCCTCATCTCGCAGGGCGAGCTGATTGGGACCTTGAGCCTGAGCCGGCGCCTCTCTGAACAGCCCTACTCCACCGACGATCGCAAGCTTCTCGCCGGACTAGCGGGGCAGGTTGCCCCGGCCATCCGGGTGGCCCAGCTCGTGCGTCAGCAAGAAGCTCAGGCGAAAGAACGGGAGCGGATTGAGCAGGAGCTGCGGGTGGCCGCGCTCATCCAACAGACGCTTCTCCCGAAGGAGCTTCCGCAATTGCCAGGGTGGAACATCGAGGCCTATTACCAGTCGGCTCGAGCCGTTGGCGGCGACTTCTACGACTTCATCCCGCTCACCGAAGGACGTATCGGATTAGTGATCGGCGACGTCACGGATAAGGGAGTGCCGGCCGCTTTGGTCATGGCCACCACCCGCTCGACTCTGCGCTCGATTGCCACCCAACACGATGACCCGGGGAAGGTTCTTGCTCTGGCGAACGAGTCGCTCGTGCCCGAGATTCCACCGGCGATGTTCGTGACCTGTCTTTATGGGATCCTGAATCCCGAAACCGGCGACCTCGTGTTCGCCAACGCGGGCCACAACCTCCCCTATGTTCGTAGCGCGGACGGCGTTCGCGAGCTCCGGGCGCGGGGCATGCCCCTCGGATTGATGCCGGGGATGGTCTACGAGGTCAACTCAGCCAAGCTGGACCTGGGTGAAACGGTGCTGCTGACGAGCGATGGGATTGTCGAAGCCCATAGCGCCGATGGGGAGATGTTTGGCTTCGACCGCCTGATGGAGCTGGTTGGCAAGGATCAGGAGGAGGAAGATCTCATCTCACAAGTTCTGGAGGAGTTGCGACGCTTCCGCCCATCCGACCTTGAGCAAGAAGACGACGTGACGATGGTGGCGATCCGGCGCGCATCCTCCGCCCTCGAGTCAGCGTCGGCCTTTGGCGACGAACCCGGCTTGATCTCGACTTTCACCTATCCCTCGAGCTCGGGCAATGAGCGCCGAGCGATGGATGAGGTCGCCGATGTGGTTGCCGGACTGGGAATGAACGGCGATCGGCTGGAACGGCTCAAGACTGCGGTTTCGGAAACGACGATGAACGCCATCGAGCACGGCAACCATGGCGATCCCGCCAAGCTGGTCGGGGTCGACGTCCTCGCCAGCACCAAGCGAATCCTGGTGCGAATTCGCGACCAGGGCACCGCCCCCGTCCCAGCAGCTCTGATCCCCAACCTCGAGGCGAAGCTGGCGGGCGAGCAAGGACCGCGCGGCTGGGGGCTCTTCTTGATCGAAAAAATGGTCGACGTCATGCGTACGGCCACCAACGACGGTCACCACACCGTCGAGCTTGAAATGTCGCGAGAAGGAGACTGACCGTGCCAGGTACCAAATTCACTGCGAGCGTCCGCAAGGAAGCGAGCGGATCGATCATCGACCTCGGAGGTGACATCGATCGCTCGGCGGGCGTTGACCTCGCCGCGGCGTATGACGATGCCACTGGCTCGGGGAACGGTACCGATCCGGTCGTGCTCAACTTCAGCCAGGTCGACTACATCAACTCGACCGGCATCGCGGTGATTGTCACTCTGCTGGCGAAGGCGCGAGCAGAAGGACGACCATTGCGAGCCTACGGGCTGAGCCCACACTACGAGGAGATCTTTCAAATCACTCGCTTGTCGGACTTCATGTCAATCCACCACAACGAGCCAGAAGCGCTGGCTCTCACGTAAGGGAGGGCAAATTGCCAGAATCAAAGATCGCCATGACTGTGCGGGAGCCCAAGGGGGATGTCCGCATCATCGATATCGCTGGGGAGCTGACCTCCTTCTCGGAGCCGGTGCTCGCCGAGGCTTATGAGGACGCCGACCGGCCCGGCGTCAAGACGGTCCTCCTCAACTTCAGCGACCTCGACTACATGAATTCAGGAGGGATCGGCCTGCTAGTCACCACGTTGATCAGGGCACAGCGCAAAAGCCAGGCGCTCGGTGCCTTCGGGCTGACCGATCACTATCGCCAGATCTTCGAACTGACTCGGCTCGACGAGGCAATCGGGATTTACGACGACGAGCAATCTGCTCTGAAAGGGAGTTGAGCACGATGGTTTCCAAAGACGACAAGGCCAATTGGTCGCCCCCCAAACCGCATCTTGAAGTCGGTTCCGCACCAGAGGGCGTCAATGCCAAGCGGGTGCAGGGCCGGCGGCTGACCGGGCCCCAACAAGGCTTTGGCCAGCTTTGGCAGAAGACCTACAAGGTGGCGATCTCCCAGAAGACCCCCGAGCAGGTAATCGCCACCTGGAAAGCCGAGTATGGGCGATTCTGGCCCTCGCATTCCAAGTTTTATGCCCCGGTGACCGGCATTCAGCCCGGCGAGGTTGGCCTCATCAAGTCCACCTCCGGGCCGGTGCCTTTGTCTACTGGCGTACTGGTGCTCTATTCCGACGACGTTTCCTTTTGCTACATGACCCCAGAAGGCCACCCGTTCGCGGGTTTCATCACCTTTAGCTCGCACGTCGAGGACCCTGTGGGCACCATGGCCCAGGTTCAATTGCTGATCCGCGCCAACGACCCCGCCTATGAGGCTGGGATGATGCTTTTCGGCAGCAAGGCCGAGGACCGGATGTGGGAGCACACCCTTCGTTCCTTGGCCGATTACCTCGGCTCCAGCTCCCCTGTCGACACCAAAGTGGTCCGCGTCGATCAGAAGCGCATCTGGAAGAACTTCAACAACCTGAAGTACAACGGAGCGTTGCCTTGGGCGCGGCGATCGAAAGGCCCGGCTACCCCGCCAAGATGAAGAGCCCGAGCCCGGTGAGCAAGACCATCAGCGTCAACATCGCGTACTGAGACCGGACGGCGCCAAGCCCTCTCCAGTCAGATAGGGCGCGATCGTGGGCCAGGATCACCCCGGCGACGTGGCCGGCGACGATGGTGGCTACTTGCAGGTACCAGACCGGGATCGCGCCGAGGAAGAAATCGATCTTGTAGTCGCGGCCCCCACCCAGGTTCCAACCGAGGCCGAAGGGGTCGGCGCCGGCGCTGACGATGCTCTGGCCCTCGAAGATGACCGGCGTGAAATAGTGGGCAAAGGCATAGGCGGCGGCGATGGGCACCAAGGTGTGGGCAAAACGGGTGGCGACTGAGCCTGCAGTGATTTTCGGATCGCGCCCCAGCCGGGCGGCCGCCGCGCAAGCCAGGTAATAGGCACCCCGATCACGGCACAAGTCAGGGGTAGGAGCAAAGTCTTCCCACCGACGCTCATCCCCAGATCACCGGTGAGGGCCTCGTACCAGGTGGTGTTGGAGATGCCGTCGAAGGTCACGGTGCCGATCATCGCGATCAGAAAAGGCGCCAGCCCATTCCACTCGGGAATCACCGGCAGGCTCCGTAGCCAACCCCGATACGCGAGCCGGCCCTCGTTGGTACGACCCCACGGGCTGATCGACGAGAGCAGGCGGTTGTATGTGGTGAAGATGTCGAAGGAGGCGAGGCTGGTTTCGCGTCCGTAGCGGGCCATTAGCGCTAGCTGGCCGACCGTGTAGACGAGGGCGGCGATAGCGATCGCGCCAGGTGTCGAGCCATTCGGGTAGACCAGCTCCAACCAGGCGAAAGCGACGAGACCGATGACTGCGGGCCAAATTCCGACTCGCGGTCGACCCCGTTCCACCTCACCGATGCCGAGCCAGCGACCCAACGTGCGCCAAGGGTTGACGGCCGTATAGAGGTTGCCGAGCACGAGTCCGGCAAACGGCACCACCAGCCAAAAATAGACCCACAGCAGCACCGGGGCGATGTTGCGGGTGCCGGTGCTCTCTTGGCCGGTGAGAAGGGCGGCGAGCCCGGCGATGACCACTAAACCCAGGCCAAGCACTCCCAGCCAACTGAGCCACAAGGTCGGAATCGAGCCGGCGCTTTTTATGTCGTAGATGGGTCCGGTCTGCAGCCGCGGTTTCTTCCACAGGGCGGCCAGGGCAACAAATGACACGATGAGCACCACCGCCGCTTCGGCGGCAAAGTAGGAGACTGGTACTGGGAGGTCGAGCCGGCCGCCGATGCCATGGGCAATGATCGGCGCTCGGGTCAAGGAGTGACCTCGATGTCGACAAGGTGAATCACTGCTTCCTCTAGCTCGACCTCAAAGATCCCGGTACTTTCAGCGGTGAATTCAACCCGCGCGGTTTCTCCGGGTGTCACCGCAAAATGAAGTCGTACCCGTGGACATGGACTTCGTCAGCGACATCGGCGATGACATCGAAGACCACTTGCTCGCCAGCTCGCACCGAAAGCGTGTCGAGGCCTTCGGTCTTCTCGCCTCCTTCAACCCGGATCAACGGCACTTCCGCTTGGGTGGTAGTCGTTTCTTCCGAGACCGTCGTAGTGGTCGCCGCCTCGGTGGTGGTCGTCACAACTGCGGTGGTGGTGGTCGTCACGGACGTGGTAGTCGTCGTGGAATCGGCGGTGGGGCCACACGCGGACAAAACTGCGAGGACGGCGCCTAAGAGATTCGGAGTTTCACGAGGCCCCCGATCGTAGTTTTTTGCCGGATTTTTTAGAACTAATCTCGGCGCAGGAGGTTTATATGAAGAAGCTGCTTCTGATTCTGTCCATCGCTGGAATCGCCTTCGTGGCCTGGCGTTACTTCTCCAACGAACCCATATAAGACATCAGCTTTCAGACGTCAGATTCCGATCTGAAATCTGATGTCTGACGTCTGATGTCTCAAGGAAGTCGAGGATTCGGTTCGCGAGCCGGTCCGCGTGGGTCCACGGCACTTCGTGGTGGGCGCCTTCGATTTCGTACACGACCGAGTCTCGAATCCGCGCGGCGAGGTCGCGCTGCCAGTTTGTCGGCACCAATTGGTCCTTGGTTGGGATCACAACCAGCGTTGGAATAGCAAGGCGGCTGAGCCAGGGCCGGGAGTCGAATCGGAGGAGAGCCAGGCTCGCTTCGGCGCCGGCGTCAGGGTCGCGACGATGGGTCTCTTCCCATAGCCAGCGTCCGTGGTCGGGAGCGACGGCGCCCACCGCGAGCAGATAACCCGTCCGCACTTCGGGCGTGCCGGTGCCGGTGATCCGCTCCCACGCCCGAGCGATTACCGCTCCGGCGATACGAGCCTGTTTCCACCAGAGTGGATGATGAGACATGGTGGCGACGAGAACGAGATGAGAGACGAGCTCGGGGTGGCGGTAGGCGACGGCCTGAGCAATGGCCCCACCCATCGAATAGCCAACGACCGTTGCCGGGCCGACTCCAATTTGGCGGAGGATGTCGGCGGCATCATCGGCTTCATCGGCAATCTCGAACCGGCCTCGTTCGGCGACCGAGAGACCGTGCGAACGGTGGTCGATCATGATCAGGCGCTGGTGCTCGGCGAGGATCGGCGCCACTTTGTACCACTCCGCCATGGACGATCCGGCCAAGCCATGGATCAGGACTACCGGAGACCCCGAGAGTGGCCCAGCTTCCCGGATCGAAAGCTCGCGATCTCCGACGAAGAGAGTACGCGCCGGCACTCGCCACGGATGCTCCTGCGGCTTGCGCCAGCGCGGGGGCAGCACCGGACCGAACAGACGCCAGACAATGGCGACGAAAAGTCCTCGCCGCACCCACTTCATGGCAAAGGCCCCACCGCGAAAATGTGGTCCTCAACCGGTTTCCCGTCGATGAGGTGCTCGGTGATGATCCGCTCCATGATCTCGACCGTTACCCCGCGGTACCACGTTCCTTCCGGATAGACCACGGCGATGGGACCGCTGTCACAGATCCGCAGGCAATCAACCTTGCTGCGTAGCACCCGTCCGCCGCCGGGTGGCACGGGCTCGGCCTTTTGGTCCGGCTTGCCACCCCATGAAGGAGGACCCGAAGTGAGATCGAGCTCTTTGAGCCTTTTCTTCAAGTACCGCCAAACCTCCGAAGTCTCCTCGTAAGGCGCACACTTCGGGTTCTTCTGCTCAGCGCACAGAAACAGATGCCGCTCAACCCCACCGATGGAAAGAGCGGAAGCGATATACGAGAGCCGTTCTTCGCGGTCCAAGTCAAGAGGACGCTAACCCTTCCCAGACTTCAGATATCAGACGTCAGACCGGAATCCGAAATCTGATGTCTGATGTCTGATGTCTGATGTCCGGAGTCCGACAGCTAGCTGTCGGACTGCTTGTCTCACCCGATTCGTAGAATCGGGTCGTGCCCGAGTTTTGTGTCCAATCTGACTTCGCTCCGGCGGGAGACCAGCCCAAGGCCATCGAAATGCTGGCTCGCGGCATCAAGGGCGGCGACCGGTTCCAGACGCTTCTCGGGATCACCGGCTCGGGGAAGTCCGCCACGATCGCTTGGACGATCGAAGCGGTCCAAAAGCCGACGATCGTCATCGCCCCCAACAAGGCGCTGGCCGCCCAGTTGGCCAACGAGTTTCGGCAGTTCTTCCCCGAGAACCGAGTGGAGTACTTCGTCTCCTACTACGACTACTACCAGCCCGAGGCCTACATCCCCCAGACCGACACCTACATCGAGAAAGATGCGACGGTCAACGACGAGATCGATCGGCTGCGCCATTCGGCAACATCGGCCCTGCTCGTCCGGCGGGACGTGATCATCGTCGCCTCCGTCTCCTGCATCTATGGCTTGGGGTCGCCAGAGCAGTACGAAGGCCAGCTCCTTCGTTTGTTCGCGAACGTGGAATACCCGATGCGTGATGCCATCCGGCGGCTGATCGACATCGGTTACGAGCGCAACGAAGTGAACCTGATTCGGGGCAAGTTCCGAGTCAGGGGCGACACCCTGGAGGTGATGCCGGCTTACGAGGAGTCGGTGATCCGCTTCTCATACTTCGGCGACGAGGTGGAACGAATCCTCCGCATGAACCCAATCACAGGCGAGGTCGTCGAGGAGATGCCCGAGATCGTTGTCTTCCCGGCATCGCACTATGTCACCGAGCGCGAGCGAATGTTGCGCGCCACCGTCCAGATCGAAGAGGAATTGGCGCACCGCCTGGCCGAGCTCGAGAGTCGCCAAAAGCTCCTCGAAGCGCAGCGCCTGCGGATGCGAACGGCCTACGACTTGGAGATGATCCGCGAGGTTGGCTTCTGCAATGGCATCGAGAACTACTCGCGCTTTCTCGATGGCCGCGAGCCCGGTGAAGCCCCCTACACCCTGCTCGACTATTTCCCCGACGACTACCTCACGATCATCGACGAGTCGCACGTCACGGTTCCCCAGATTGGGGGACAGTATGAGGGCGACCACAGCCGCAAGTCCATGCTGGTCGAACATGGCTTTCGTCTCCCGTCAGCGATGGATAATCGACCGCTTCGTTTCGACGAGTGGCTGGAAAAGGCGAATCAAATCGTCTTTCTTTCGGCAACTCCGTCCGATTTCGAACTCTCCCGGTCGTCGCAAGTCGTGGAACAGATCGTGCGCCCGACAGGACTGGTCGATCCCGAAGTTGTTGTAAAGCCCACCCGAGGCCAGATCGACGATCTCCTGCACGAGATTCGTATCCGAGCGGCCATAGATCAGCGGATCCTGGTGACGACCCTCACGAAGAAGATGGCCGAGGACCTCACCGACTATCTGCTCGAGATGGGAGTGCGCGCGAGATACCTGCACTCGGAGATCGACACTCTCGAGCGCATCACGATTCTGCGCGACCTCCGACTAGGTGAGTTCGACGTCCTGGTCGGCATCAACCTCCTCCGGGAAGGGCTCGACCTGCCCGAGGTTTCGCTGGTGGCGATTCTCGATGCCGACAAGGAGGGGTTCCTCCGCTCCAACACCTCCCTGATCCAGATCATCGGCCGAGCGGCTCGAAACGTCGACGGGCAGGTGATCATGTATGCCGATCAGGTCACAAGGTCGATGCAGCATGCCCTCAACGAGACCAACCGCCGGCGCCGGCTGCAAGAGGAGTACAACCTTGAACGCGGCATCGATCCGCAAACTGTCCGGAAGAAGGTATCCGACATCCTCGACCTCGTGGCCTCCCAGCCAGCTCCGGGCGACCGCCGAAGAAGAGAGCTCACTTCTCGGGAACCGCTCAATCTGGGTGGCGACGATCTCACCCGATTGATCATGTCGCTCGAAGACGAGATGCACCAAGCGGCAAAGGAGCTTCGCTTCGAGTACGCCGCCCGTCTCCGCGACGAAGTCAACGACCTGAAGCGCGAGTTGCGTCAGATCACGCAAGCAGTCGGATAGCTCTCCCCTGGTCACGCTTATCCTTTCCTCTCACTTATGCCTGAAGACACGACCTGGCTCACCAAGGCAGCTTTTGAGAAGCTGACCGCCGAGCTTGATGACCTAAGAACCAACGGCCGCCGCAGCATGGAAGCGCGGCTTGCCGAAGCCCGCTCGCATGGCGATCTGCGCGAAAACGGGGATTACGACGCCGCCAAAAACGATCAGGGATTGATGGAAGCGCGCATTCGTCAGCTCGAGTCGATCCTGGCCCATGCCAAGGTGGAGGAGCCGAGCGACGACGGCACCGTTCGGATCGGGTCGGTGGTCACTGTCGTCGACTCCGATGGGGATCAGGTCGAGTACTTCGTCGCGACCCCTGAAAACAAGGAGCCGGGCTTCCTCCTCGCCTCGCCTGCAGGTCCCCTTGGTCATGCGTTGCTTGGCGCACGGGCAGGCGAGACGATCAGCTACAAAGCCCCGGGAGGCACATTCTCCCTCACGATCAAAAACGTGCGCGCCTTCAGCACCTAGGAGGGACTTAGCCTGACGTTGTGAAACTCAGGCTTCGCAGCCCGCGCCAACTTGCCCGCCAGCTCTTGGCGCAAGCGCGCTCGAAACCGGCCGAGGTTGAGGAGTATCTCGACGCCCACGGGGAGGAATGGGAAGCTTTGGCCGAGGCCGCCCCGGGCGCCGCGGCAGCAATTCTCGAAGAGCTCGACGCGGGCGCGCTGGCCGAATTGATCTCCGATCTCGAAGCCCCTGAAGCCGCGGAGGTCCTTGCCGAACTGCAAGCGGAGATCGCGGCCGACCTGCTCGAAAAGCTGCCGGTGGCGGAAGCGGCAGCGTTGCTCGAGGAGATGCCTCCCGAGGATGCCGCCGACCTGCTGAGCGAGGTTGAGGGGGAAGCGGCTGCGTCGATCATCGATTTGCTGACCGACGAAGCCGCCACGGAGGTCCGCAGGCTGCTCGCCTACGCCCCCGACTCGGCCGGCGGCTTGATGACCACAGACGTAGCGCGTCTGCCGGTAGGGATGACGGCCGGCGAGGCCATCGAACGGATCCGCCAACTACGTGAGGAGCTGGAAGATCTCTCATATGTCTATGTCACCGGGGACGACGGGGCGTTGCTGGGGGTGATCTCATTCCGAGACCTGGTCTTCAACCGGCCCGGGATCGGATTGGAGGAGGCGATGGTCACCGACCCGATCGTGGTGAGCACCTCCGCCGACCGCGAGGAGGTCAACGAGATCATCTCGCAATATCACATCCGGGCCGTCCCCGTTGTCGACAGCCAGGGAATCCTGATGGGCGTTGTCACCACCGACTCGGTCATCGAGTCAGTGCAGGAAGAGGCCAGCGAGGACTTCGCCGCCGCCATGGGCGCCGGTCTCACCGAGAACGTGCGGAGCCCGGTGTGGTCCTCGGTCCGGGCTCGACTGCCGTGGATCACTTTTGACGTGTTCCTGTCAGGGATAGTCGTTTGGGCTGTGAGCCAGTTCAACGAGGTTCTCGACAGCTTCGTGGTGCTGGCGGCGTTGATGCCGCTTGTAGCTCGGATCGGGGGCGATGCCGGCGCTCAGAGCCTGGCCGTGGTCATTCGAGGACTCGCCGCCGACGAGATCCCCGCTGCCAGCGGGAGCCGAGTAGTTGCCCGGGAGGCCACCATCGGGGCGATCAACGGGGTTGCCATCGCCTTGCTTTCCGGAACGCTTGGCTACGTCATGCAGACGTTGCGGAACGGACCGAGCCCGGCGCGGATCGGCTTGTCGATGGCCATCGCGGCGATGGCCAATCTGGTGATCGCCGGCGCCGCCGGCTCGGGGATCCCACTCGGACTCAGACGTCTCGGATTTGATCCCGCTCTTGGCTCGAACCTTTTCCTGACCACGGTGACTGACTTGCTCGGCTTTGCCGGTTTTCTTGCTGTCGCCACCGTGCTGCTGTCCTGAATCGCGCCCAACCTCCCAAATCTGTCGGTTGGTTGCTGGACCCTTGGTAGCCTGGCCAAGGATGAGGGATCGTGGGTCCCCGCTCTTGCTGGTCGTTCTCGCCCTGCTGCTCGCAGTGCCCGCACAGGCCATCGGTTCAGCCAGGCAGCTGGCTGAAGGCACGACGTCCCAAACGACTGCCGGCGCAACCACGACGACTGCCGACACCACCACCACCGTCGAAACAACCACCACAACCCACCCTCGCCCAACGACAACTACCACGATCGCTAGTACGACCACGGCTTCACCACCCACCACGGTGTCGCCGACCACGACGCTCCCGGTGACTACGACCACCACCGGGGACGCAACCACCACGACCAGCTTCCCGGGCGAAACAACCACCACAACTTTGCCTCCCCCCACCCCGTTGAACCGTATTTATCGGGTCCGGGAGATTGTCTGGCCGGTTCCTAAGTACCTCGACGTAGCCTCGACTTGGGGAGCCGAGCGAGACGGAGGCATCCGGCTTCATCACGGGAACGACATCCTGGCGCCAAAGATGACCCCGGTGGTGGCCGTCGCCAGCGGGACGATTCGTTCGATTCGAAACAGCCCCGGCGACTGTTGCTGGATAATCCTCGACCACGACGACGGCTGGTCCTCTTGGTATCTCCATCTCAACAATGACACTCTCGGCTCGGACGACGGGCGCGGCAACGGGATCCGGCCCGACCTCATCGAAGGAAGCAGAGTCGCAGCCGGTGAGGTGATTGGTTGGGTGGGCGATTCGGGCAACGCCGAGCCCGGCCCAGCCCACCTCCACTTTGAGCTCCACATGCCCGGAGTCGGCGCGATCAATCCGTACCCGAGTCTCAGCTGGGCCCGCAACAACAGCGGTCAGCCAGCCTTCGCGACGGCGTTTGACGGAGCCTTCAACGACGACGACGACTACCGCTCCGAAGTCGTCTTCGAACTGCTCGCCACTCTCGGCGCTTCGACCAGATGTGAACCGTGGGGATCTCAGGTTTGTCCGATGCTGGCCGCGACTGAGCTCGACGCCGCCGTTTGGCTGGGCGCCATTTCGGGCGTCGAGATCCCTCTGCCACCACCACCTCCCGACGCCCCTTTCACCGGTGTGCTTGGCGCCCTCTACTCCAACCCCTGCGATTCCGAGCCATGCCCCCCACCGCCGATGACTAAGGGTCAGTTGGCCACGATGCTGCTCTGGTCGCTGCGGCAAAGCAGCTTTGAGCAGGCCCAAGGATTCACCGTTCCCGAACCCCCGCCACGATGGGAGATCCAACCGGTGATCGCGCTTGCCGAGCTGCAATATCTTGGCCTCGCCGATGTGTGTCCTGTCCTGGACCTCCCTCTCGATAGCCTTCTCAGCCGGGGGCAAGTAGCGGAAATGATCGGGCAGGCAACCGGGCTCATTCCGCAGTCGCCTTGCGGACAGATTTCCTAGAGCCAAAGCCCGATCCGTCGGGTTGAGAAGCAGGGCAGGCGGGTACAGAAGGCCACATGAGCGACACGCGCGCGCGCTTTCCGTGGTGATGAGGGACCTGATCAATCGACTTGATCACGTCCGTCCGGCCGATCTATCGGCTTTGGCCGTTTCCGAGCTTGTCCAATCTGGGATCGCAGAGGAAGCCATCGTTTGGATCGTCGATCATGGGTTCACCCACTTCAGCGATCTGTCCGGCGGTCGAGCACCGATCGGTCTCGGGGAGACACCCGCTGGACAGGTGGCGATCTCAGCCATTCCTTTGGTCCAGGACGCGCGCGCCTACCTGCCTTTGAGCCGGCGTGGTCAGGTAATCGGAGTGCTCGAGGTGAGTCCCGCCGCCGAGGGCGTTATCGATGAGTTGACCCCGGTGGCAACCACCATCACCACCTCTTTGCTGGCGACCATTCATATCAGCGATGTCGTTGATCGGCACCAGGGCTCAGGAGCCCTGAGCTTGCCGGCGACGATCCAGAAACGGAATCTTCCTCTGTCGGCATATGCCGACGATCAAGTCGACGTCGGAAGCTTCCTCGAGCCGGCCTACGAAGTCGCCGGTGACGCCATCGACTATGCGATCAACCCCGAAGGGGTCCACCTCGCCATCTTTGACGCCGTCGGCCACGGGCTTCGGTCAACCATCCTCACCACGCTGGCCCTTTCAACCTATCGCCTGCTGCGACGGCAAAACGCCTCCCTGGAGGAAACCGCCAGAGCTGTAGATGACGTCGTGGCCACGAGCGGGAGGCCGGGGGACTTCGTCACCGGCGTCATCGCGATGATCAGGCCCCGAGAGAATGAGCTGGAGTTCTGGAACGCCGGTCACCAGTCGCCACTTCTCCTCCGGGATCGAAGCCACCGTTTCTTGGCATCCGATCCGCCGGGGCTGCCGTTCGGACTTCGTCATGACGGGAATGGCCATTCCACAGTTCCATCGCAGCCCGGCGATGTCATATTCCTCTACTCCGATGGCGTCACTCAGGCTCGCGATCCTCACCGAACGATGTGGGGGGAAACTCACCTGGCCGAGGCCGCCCTGGCAAGGAACAACGCTGGACAGAGCATGTCCCATATTTGTCGGACGGTGCTCGACGATGTGATGAGCTGGACCGCGAACCCGCTCGCCGACGATGCATCGATCGTCGGCCTCCGCCGCGTCAGCTAGGTCAATCGGCTGGGTGCGATTCCAGCACTGCCCGCAGGCGGTTCAACGCTTTTTGCAGCAGCCGAGAAATGTGCATCTGGGAAACTCCGACCCTTTCCGCGATCTCGCTCTGGGTCAGGTCCTCGAAGAACCGCAAATAGACGATTTCGCGCTCGCGGGCCGGCAACGACGCCAGCTCCTCGGCTAGCTCCGGCCAAAGCTGGTCTTCGGCTGATCCGGGCAGCAGTTCGGACAGCAACAACCCGGTGTTCGGGTCCGGGGCATCTATCGACTCCCATCGGTAGGCGACCCGGGCTTTTTGCGCCTCTTCAACCTCCCGCTCCGAAAGGCCGATATCGACACTGATCTCCGCCGAGGTCGGGGCCCGGCCGAGCGACTGCGTCAGGCGGTCGATGGTCTTGCCGACGTTCAAGGTTGTCTCCTGAAGCCCGCGCGGGACACGCACCGACCATGCCCGGTCGCGTAGGTACCGCTTCAGCTCCCCGACCATAGTGACGGCGGCAAAGGGCTCGAACTCCCCCTTCTCGGGGTCGAAACGTCGCAAAGCTGAGATGAGACCTAAGAGCGCCACTTGCTCCAGATCGCGGTCGGGGATGCCCTTGTCTCGAAAACGTCGGGCGATTGCGGCCGACAGCGGGGTGAACCGGCGCACCGCTTCATCCTGGTAGTGGGGGTCGGAGCGAGCCCGAATCAGCAGGTCACGGTTGCTGACGTCGGCCAGAGCCTCACCGGTGCCGGCCGCCTTGACCTCGAACCAGTATCTCGTCGAGAGGTCATCGTTTTCCTCTCCCCAACGCCGGCTCAAGCCCTCGAGCAGCGCGCTTGAGAACGGCTCCAGCTCCCGTTCGATCATTTGGGAGCCGATCTCGATCCGCCAATCGGTCATGTCGGCAACCAGTGCCACCTCAATCGGCGAGACCCCGTGCTCTACGAAGTGGCTGACGAGCTCAGTCGCCATCAACTGCGCCTCGGCGAGCCGGACCGGGGCTAGGCGGGTGTTTTCAGCCAGCAACCGACGGGCCCATTGGGCGGAGTCGGCCTTCGCGGGCAACAAGTGGTGGAGAACCTGATTCTCGAGCGCATCGAGGACGGACTCCGGTTGGCTCACGCGGTTGCCGCCTCCAAAGTGTCGAACAGCTTCAACAATCGATCGACCCCGGTTATTGCCAGTGCCCGCGCTACCGGCCCGCCGTTAAGAACTACGCCCAGCGAGCGATCAATTGCTTCAAGCCGTTGCGTTGCCACCAACAGCGCCCGCATCCCGGTGGAATCCATGAACTTGACGCCGGTTAGATCGATGACGACACGGCTGTGATCTTCTTCAATGGCCCGCTCGACCGCGGCCTCGAGGATTTCGACGGTCGCGAGGTCGAGCTCGCCGGTCGCCACCAGCACGGCCGCGCCTTCTCGGTCTCCAGAGTCAATTTGGAATGTCATAAACCCAGATCGGATCAATTCAATCTCGGGTTTGATCCTATCCCGCCGCGGGTACCCCTGGTTTCGGTAACAGCTACCAATAGCTACCCGGAGGAAAACTTGGGAATAATTGTCTGGTTGATCATCGGGCTAATCGCCGGGTTCATCGCCCGTGCGCTCGTGCCCGGCTCCGACTCGATGGGTGTGGTTGGCACCCTGGTCTTGGGTTTGATCGGCTCGCTCGTCGGCGGCTTTCTCGGCAACCTTTTCGTCAATGGCCAAATGGACATACAAGCGGCCGGGATTATCGGATCAATCATCGGAGCGATCCTTGCGCTTTTGATCTACCGAGCCATGGGGCGGCGGGTCTAGGCACCTAGCAACAGGAGAGAAAAACAAAAATGACAGACCGCGAAATAATCGTCAACAACGACGGCGGACGCAGTACTGGTGCCTTGGTGGCTGGGATCGTGGCGGTGCTGCTGATCCTGATCGCCATCTGGTACTTCGCCAACAACGGGACCACGGCCGGGGATGGTGACGTCGACGTAGACGTCAACGTTCCTGCGACCACCAACTAGGAATCTCGGTCTAGCGACCAAGAGGAAGGGACAGCTATGGACAAACCGATGGACCGGTCGGATATGTCGGATATGTCGGATATGTCGGACATGAACGATCGTCTCATGGACGAGGGTCGCTGGCAGCAGGTCAGAGGCAAGATCCGCGAGACCTGGGGCGATGTCACCGACGATGACCTCGATTCTTCCAAGGGCAACTGGGACCAGTTGGTCGGGAAGATCAAGGAAAGGACCGGCGAGGCTGGCGACGCCGTCGAGAAAAAACTTCGGGAGTGGTTTAACTAAACCCGAGGATCACTTCCCCAAGAACGCAAGGAAGGGTGCGAACGGCCGCACCCTTCTTGCTTTTTCGAACCCAGGGTTCGCAGGGACACTCTGTATCCCTACCAGCCCACAGAACGAAGGAATCCAACCAACTCACCGATAATGGTTCGTGATTGGCATTCGACGATCGCGGCCAAAGGCTTTGGTGGTGATCTTCACGCCGGGGGCTGATTGACGGCGCTTGTACTCGTTGCGGTCGACGAGACGAACGATTCGGCGCACGGTTTCGGCGCCATGGCCGGCGGCGATGATCTCCTCGGCGCTCCGATCCTCCTCGATGTACAGCGCGAGGATCGGGTCGAGCACGTCGTATGGCGGAAGGCTATCGGTGTCCTTCTGGTCGGGCCGGAGCTCGGCGGAAGGGGGTTTGTTGATCGTGCTTTCCGGTATCACCTCGCCTTGAGCGTTTCGCCAGGCGGCGACCTTGTAGACGGTCGTCTTGAAGATGTCTTTGAGCACGGAGTACCCGCCGACCATGTCGCCGTAGATGGTGGCGTAGCCCGCAGCCATCTCCGATTTGTTGCCTGTCGCCACCACCATCGGCCCGAATTTGTTCGACACCGCCATGAGCAAGGCCCCCCGTATCCGGGCTTGCAGGTTCTCCTCCGCCACTCCAAACGGCTCGGCTCCAAAGAGGGTCTCCAAAGTGTCGAGGTAGGAGGCAAAGACGCCCTCGATCGGGATTAGGTCGAAGCGGATGCCAAGCTGTTTGGCAAGGTCGGAGGCGTCCGACTTGGAATGCTCAGAGCTGAACCTCGTCGGCATCCCAATCCCCCAAACACCGTCCGGCCCCAGCGCATCTGCCGCGATCACCGCGGTCAGCGCCGAGTCGATGCCTCCCGACAGCCCAATCACGACTTGGCTGAACCCGTTCTTCCGCGTGTAGTCGCGCAAGCCGAGCTCGACCGCGCGATAGATCTCTTCTTCAGGTCCCATCAGCTCGGTGACGTTCCCCGCCTTGAGCTCATCCGCAAATTCGAGAATGAAGCGGTCCTCGGCGAACTGGGGCGAGCGATGGAGAACGCTTCCATCTGAATCAATGGCGACCGAGCAACCGTCGAAGACCAGCTCGTCCTGACCACCGACCAAATTGAGATAGACCACCGGGACCCCGGCGGCACGGGCCCGCTCGGCGAGCATTGCCTCCCGTGCCCGCGCCTTTCCGTGGTGATAGGGAGAGCCGTTGATATTGAGCAGGATCTCGGCGCCGGCGGCTGCCTGTTGGGCCGGTGGTCCATCGGGAAGCCAGATGTCCTCGCAGATCGAGATGCCGCAGCGGATCCCGCCAGTATCCCAGGTAAAGGCAGGGTCATCCCCGGGGAGGAAATAGCGATCCTCGTCGAAGACCCCATAGTTGGGAAGGAGGATCTTGTGGTAACTCGCTTTCCATTCGCCACCCTGGATTACGGCCGCGGCGTTGTGGAGATTGCGGAGGCTGGCATCATCGGCGCCCGCCTGCTCGCCTTGCCCAAAGTCGACATAGCCGAGAATCGTGGTGCAGCGGCTCGACCGGGCAGCCAGCCGCCTGACGACGTCGAGGTTGTCCTCGACGAAGCCGAACTTGAGAACAAGATCCTCGGGCGGGTAGCCGGTTACTGCAAGCTCAGGCAGCAGAAGCACATCGGCCCCTTTGCCTTCCGCCCATTCCATGGCGTCGGCGATCAAAGCTTCGTTGGCATCGAGGGCGCCGACCGTGAGATTGATCTGAGCGCCGGCAATTCGCATCGAGAAAAGGAGCCTAGGTCCAATATCCTGTTGGGGTGCCTCGTGACCCCAAACGCCGTGCCTACGTGGGACTCCTGACTTTTCAGGCTCTCTTCCAGCCCGAAATCGAACATGTCATCGAGTTCGAGCAGACAGTTGACCTCATCATTTACGCCGATACGTCCGAGCCGGTGGACGACCCGGAACCAGATCCGCCTGAGGAGTGAAAACTTCCCCCGCCCGCCTGGGGCTAGCCGACGACGACCTGCCCAGGCTCCGGGCGCTCGGCTGGATGAACGGAGAGAAACTCCAGCCTGAAGTCGTCAAGCTTTTGCAGTCGGTGCGCTCGGGAGCCGATCCCCTCGGTACCCTGAAACGCGTCCTTGCCCTAGCCGAACGCACCAAACTTCCCCCAACGCTGGCCGTTGAGTGGACAGCGCTAGCCGGTGCCAGCAAGAGCTTGTGGGACGCCACCCTCCGGCACCCAGAATGGCTGGACGGGGAATCTACGGATAGCACCGACCCCCGCGTTTTTGTTCAGCAGCACTTAGTCGAGATCGCCCGCCGCGACCTGAGTGGTGAGTGGCCATTGGAACGCGTGGTGGCGCACATCAGCGCGACGGCCGACCACGCCGCCAAATTGGCGCTGGCCTCGGCCACCAAACGTTTCGGGGAGCGGACGCCAGACAAGGCACCGCCGCCAATCGCGGTGATTGCCCTTGGCAAGTGGGGAGCAGAGGAGCTCAACTACGCCTCGGACATCGACCTCGTCTTTGTGGCTGGTGATGGGGACTTGCGCGCGGCGGTCCGGATCGCCACCAGCTTCATCGACCAGCTCGCCACGCCCACCGCGGAAGGACTGGCGTTTCGCGTCGATGCCGACCTGCGACCGGAAGGAACCACCGGGCCGTTGGTGCGGACGCTGGCCAGTTATCGCGCCTATTACGAGCGTTGGGGAGAGCCCTGGGAGTTTCAGGCGTTGTTGAAGGCTCGTCCAGTGGCTGGCGACCTCGAGCTGGGACAGCGCTTCCGGGAGATGGTCGATGAATTTGTCTGGCAGGTCGGTTCCGAAGGCGTTCGCGAGCTGAGACGTTTGAAACAACGGTCGGAGGAGGAAGCCAATCCCAACGACATCAAGCGCGCCCCGGGCGGAATCCGTGACGTCGAGTTCACGATCCAACTCCTACAACTGATCCACGGCCGGGCTGATACGCGCCTCCAGGTAACTGGCACGTTCGGCGCCATTGCCGCGCTGATCGAGGGCGACTACGTGCGCGCGGAAGACGCGCAGTCGCTTGCTGATTCCTATCGGTTCCTCCGCAAGGTCGAGCACCGGCTTCAGCTCTGGCAAATGGCGCAGACGCACCAGATTCCCGCTGAGCGCGCGGACCTCGCCCTGAACATGGGTTACAGGCCGGGTGACCTCAGTGCGGAGGGCCAGTTGAACCGCGACCTCCACGAGCACCGACGAAGGGTGCGCGAGCTGCACGAGGCCCTCTACTACCGGCCGCTGCTCGAGGCCTATACGTCATCGACCGGGCTTACCCGGGAACAGGCCGACGACCGTCTCGCCGCGCTCGGCTTCCAAGACCCCGTCGGAGCTGCTCGGTCGTTTGAAGACCTGACTTCAGGATTGTCTCGCCGTTCACGGCTGATGAACCAATTGCTGCCGCTGATGCTGGAATGGCTCGCAGACACCCCTCACCCTGACCTCGGGCTTACGCAGCTCGCCAAGTTGGTGTCGACCAGTCCGGACCAAACGGCGCTGGTGAGCGTCTTGCGCGATCGACCCGTCGCCGGTCGGTATCTCTGCCGGCTGGTCGGTTCCTCACGCTGGATCGGGCATTACCTCGATCGTATCCCAGAGTTCCTTCCGCGCCTTGGAGACGATCGGTTGCTCCTCGATCTTCCGATCGGTGCCGCGGTCGCCGAGATGGCCACCGAGCGCATGCGGCTGCGCCAGGACCGGGGGTCGCGGATGGCATCACTGCGCCGGCTGGTGCGCAGGCGAGCCTTGCGGGTAGCCGCGGCTGATCTGCTCGACCTGGTGGAGGTCGAAACCGTTTCCTCGGCTCTGTCTGACACCGCCGATGCTGCCGCGACCGCTGCCCTGTGGACCGCACAACAGGGGAGTCCGGGCGATTTGGTGATCGTGGCGATGGGGAAGTGGGGTGGCCACGAGCTCGGCTATGGCTCGGACCTCGACCTCGTATATGCCGGTGATCCCCAGACCGGGCTCAAGCTCGCCGCCGAGGTCGGAGCGGTTCTCGGTCAACCGACGGCCGATGGCATTGCCTACCGTGTCGACCTCGATTTGCGGCCGGAAGGAAAACAGGGGGCCCTGGTCCGAAGCCTTGATGCTTATCGCCTCTACTACCAATCACGAGCCGAGCCGTGGGAACTGCTGGCGCTAATCAAAGCGAGGCCGGTGGCAGGTCCTCCCAACGATCGACTGGAGTTCGAGGCCATCCGGCGGGAATGCGCCTTCCCGGTCTTGGTGACATCCGAGATGTTGCGATCGATACGACATATCAAGGCGCGGATCGAGCGCGAGCGCCTTCCCCGCGGGGAGGATCCCGAATTCCATTTGAAGCTCGGGCCCGGAGGTCTCTCCGACATCGAGTTCCTGGCCCAACTCTGGCAGCTCCGTTTAGGAGCGAAGGTGGAGTCGTTGCAAACTACGTCCACTGTTGGTGCACTGGCCGCACTCGAGGGCGAAGGGGTCCTCACCTCTGATGAGTGCCGACACCTAGTGGCCACTTACCGGTTTTGCACTCGCCTCCGCAATCGCCTCTTCCTCCAAACCGGTTCTCCCCATGACGCCCTTCCGATCGAAGGCGCCGAGATCGCCCGGTTGGCCCAGTCATTGGGTTATCGCGACCGCGGCACCTTGCGCGAGGAATATCGCAGCCTGACCCGGCGATCCCGGCGCATCTTCGCGCGGGTCTTTTTCGAGGGCCCCGAATGAGTCACGGCCATAGCCATGTGGGCAGCGGTGCCCGCTATCAGAAACGTCTCCTTTTGGTATTCGGCTCGGTCATCGTGTTCCTGGGAGCTGAGGTCGTTGCCGGCATCCTCACCGGCTCGCTGGCTTTGATCTCCGATGCTGGGCACATGGCCACCGACGCCCTCGGCCTCGGCATGGCACTCGCCGCCATCACCGCCGCCAGCAAGGCGAGCACCGGAAATCACCGCACCTTCGGCCTGTACCGATTGGAGATCCTCGCCGCCCTGGCCAACGCCGTCTTGCTCTTCGCCGTCGCCGGATATGTCATCTACGAGGCCATCTCCCGAATCAACAATCCCACCGGTGTGGCACCTGGCCCGATGCTCGTGGTGGCGGTGACCGGGCTCGCGGTCAATGTGCTCGGATGGTGGATCCTGCGGACCGGTGCCGCGGATTCGCTCAACGTCGAGGGGGCCTTCCTCGAGGTCGTCGCCGACCTAATTTCATCGCTTGGCGTGATACTGGCCGCGCTGATCGTGCAGTTCACCGGGTGGGTTTATGCCGATCCAATCATCGCCTTGGGAATCGGTATTTTCATCCTCCCCCGGGCTTTTCGCTTGGGTCAGAAGGCGTTGCGGGTGCTAATGCAAGCGGCCCCCGAGAACATCGACGTCGGGCTGCTCGGAAAGCGGCTCGAATCGCTGGACGGGGTCACCGGGGTCCACGACCTGCATGTGTGGACGCTTACTTCGGGGATGCCGGTGGCGACAGTTCACCTCGCCGCCGCCGCCGGGGCCGATCGTGACGCCTTGCTCGCACAGGCAATGCAGCTTCTACGGGACGAGTTCGCCGTCACCCATGCCACCCTTCAAGTCGAGAGCGGCTCATCGGCTTGTGTCGAGCTCACCTGGTGAAGGTCCCAACTAGCCTTGGAGCCGGATGACACCCACTTCCCTTCGGAGTGAGGTCGCCGCCGTCCTCCCTCTGGTAACCGAAATCCGACGCCGGCTTCATTCTCAACCAGAGCTGTCCTACGGCGAGTTCGAGACCACCCGGTTGATCGCTGCGACGGTGCGCGAGGCAGGTCTCGAGCCTCGCCTACGAACTCCTCATACCGGATTGCTGGTCGACGTTGGGGGCCCGGCGCCGGATCAGGGGGTAGTCGGGTTCCGAGCCGACCTCGACGCCTTGCCGATCCAGGAGCCGGAAGGACTGGAATACCGGTCGGTTGTCCCTGGGGTCATGCATGCTTGCGGCCATGACGTCCACGCCGCTATCGGCACAGGGCTGGCCTTGCTCGCCGCTCGGCTCGGGCTCAAAGCCCGCTTCATTTTTCAACCGGCCGAGGAGGCCTATCCAGGGGGTGGCGAGGAGCTCGTCGGCGAAGGCGCTGCACTCGGACTGAGCTCTGTTATCGCCTTTCATTGCGATCCCAGCCTCGAGGCTGGCCGAGTCGGCTTTCGACCCGGACCGATCACGGCCTCGGCGGACCGGTTCTTCATCACCCTCGAAGGCCCCGGTGGGCATACCGCCCGGCCCCATCGCACCGTCGACCTCGTCTACGCCGCGGGCCTCTTGGCGACCCAGCTCCCCGGGCATCTCGACCGTCTCATGGACGCCCGCCTGCCCAAGTCTGTGGTCTTCGGGAAGATTTCCGGCGGCACTGCGGTCAACGTCATCCCGAGCTCGCTTGAGATGTCGGGCACGTGTCGCACGCTCGATCGCGGGGTTTGGGAAGACATTCCGAGCTTGATGGAACGTTTGGTACACGAGATCGTCGCTCCCGCCGGCCCGAAGGTTGTGTTTTCCTACCAGCGGGGCATCCCGCCGGTCATCAACGACGAGCAAGTGGTGGCCGTGTGCATGGCCGCCGTCACCGAGTTGCTCGGCCCCGAGGCTGTCGCCGAAGCCCCCACCTCGATGGGGGCCGAGGACTTCTCGCGGTTTACCCAAGCGGTGCCGGGCTCGCTGATCCGTCTCGGGGTCAAGGGCGACCACCGCACCGCCGACCTCCACTCATCGACCTTCCGCGCCGACGAAGGCGCTCTCGAAACCGGCCTCCTCGCCGGGATCGCCTCCCTCCTCGCTCTCGCGCGATAAATCGCGAACCCAGGGTGCGCAGGGACACTGTGTATCCCTGCCAGCCCACAGAACGATTAAAGGAGGCGGAAGCCTTCCGCGCGCAGCGTGTCGGAGAGGACCGCGGCTTCGGCGGCCCGCACGGAGAGAGTGAGGACGCCGCCGCCTCCGTGGGTTGCATGGCGTAACTGAAGGTCGCGCAGGTCGACACCAGAAACCTCAAGCGCATGGCCGACACGGGCAATCTCGCCCGGTTGGTCTTCGAGGATGACCCCTACCGACGCCACCGGTGCCGCCAGCGAACCCCGGGCGGCGCGAGCTGAAAGCATCGAAGCGCCGATCTGTTCGAGGTCGGCTTGATCGACCAGGTCTGCCCAGGTTTCCAAGTCTCCGCTTAGCCGGCGCAGCAACTCAGCCAATGCTTTACGGTTTTCAGTGAGTACTTCCGGCCACCAGGACGAACCGGAGAGGGCGATCCGAGTGAGATCGCGAAAACCACCGGCGGCCAGATCGAGTGCTGATTGGTCCCTCGCCACCCGGTTGACGAGCGCCCAGGCCACCACCTGCGGGAGATGGCTGATCGCCGCGACTGCCTCGTCATGAACCGCCGCAGCCATCGGCACTGCGATCGCTCCGAGCGAGGAGACGATTTCGACCATCTGCGCAAGATCGTCGGCCTGGACCCCATCTGTGGAGAGCACCCAGGTAGCGCCCCGAAAGAGCACTCCGGACGCCCCTGCAGGCCCCGAGGTTTCGCGTCCAGCCATCGGGTGACCGCCGACGAATCGCCGGAGTCGTTTGGCCGCCCTCACCATCGGTTCTTTGACCCCCGCCACATCGGTGACCAGGGCATTGGTTTCGATCGACTCAAGCCCGGCTTCGATGGCCGCCGGTGGTCCGGCGAGGACGACCAAATCCGCTCCCGCCACAGCCTCTGGCGGATCTGCCGCGACTCGATCAAGAGCGCCAACCTGGACAGCCCCGTGGAGGGCGTCAGGGTCCGGATCCCAACCAACCACCGTCCAGCCAGCGTTGCGGAGGCCGATTCCGATTGACGACCCGATCAGCCCGGTCCCCAAAATCGCGGCATTCGGCACTTGCTAGAGGTGGTAGCCGAGGACACTCGCCATCGACCGGATCGTGTCCATCAATTCGGCGAACTCAGTCGGGAGCAGCGCCTGGGCACCGTCGACCTTGGCGGTGTCGGGAGCAGGATGAACATCGACCATGATCCCGTCGGCGCCGACCGCTATCGCCGCTCGGGCGAGCGGCGCAACGAGTTCGCGTCTTCCCCCGGAGTGAGAAGGGTCGACCATGATCGGCAGATGGGACATGGATTTGATCAAGGGGACCGCGGTGATATCAAGAGTGTTGCGGGCCGCGGTCTCAAACGTCCTGATGCCGCGTTCGACGAGGAAGATTTGATGGTTCCCCTCCTTGTAAACGTATTCGGCGGCGTTGAGCCACTCTTCGAGGGTGGCCGTGAAGCCCCGCTTCAGCATCACAGGCTTCGGCTGCCGACCAACTTCGGCCAATAGGGTGTAGTTCGACATGTTGCGGGTGCCGATCCGGAGAATGTCGGCATACGACGAGACCAACGCCACGTCGCGCGAGTCCAACACTTCTGCCACGAACGGCAGCTCGAACTCCTCTCGCGCCTCGGCCAGCAGCTGCAGACCTTCCTCGCCCAACCCCTGGAAGGCATACGGCGAGGTACGCGGTTTGAAGGCGTCGCCACGCAGAATCCGCGCTCCTGCCTTTTTCACGGCCTCGGCGGTCCGCATTAGCTGGTCGGAGGACTCCACGGCGCAGGGACCGGCAACCACCGTGAAGGAACCTCCGCCGATCGATGTCCCGTCGACGTCGATGACGGTGTCCTCGGCCTGAAAGTCGCGGGACACGAAACGAAACGATTTCAACACCGGCACGGCCCGCTCGACTCCGGCCATCGCCTCCCATGGCAGGGTTTGGATCACAAGATGGTCACCGACGGCCCCAATCACCGTCCGCGTTTGTCCAGCGGAGACGTGGGCTTCGCAGCCGATCTCGGCTAGACGGTCGACGACCGCGTTGATCTCATCCTTGGAGGCCTGGGGGCGCATAACGATGATCATCGATGACACAGGGGAGGTGGGCGGGTCGATGGTAGTGAGAGGCCGCCTGGCTATTTTGACGGCATGGATCCAGTTGTTTACACGCCCCATATCGGCCAATCCCGTTCCTACTGGCGCGATGCCGTGCTCGGGATCAATGACGGTCTGGTGTCGATGGCGTTGCTGATCGTTGGAGTGGCGGGGGGAGGACTAACGCGTTCTCAGATACTTCTCACCGGGATCGCCGGGGCGCTGGCTGGAGCCGTTTCGATGGGAACGGGTGAATACCTGGCCACCAAGTCACAAGACGAAGTGTTCGAGTCCGAGGTAGAGCTGGAAAAAGAGCACATCGAGCACTTCCGACGCCAAGAGGTCGACCAGCTATTTGAGATGCTGAATGATCTCGGCGTCGATCCCGACGACATCGAGCCAGCTGTAGCCGCCCTCAGTCGCACCGACAAGGTGCTGCTCAACTCAATGAAGGTGCTCGAGTTCGGAATGGTCAAGACCGAGCGACGGCGTCCAGCGGTCGCCATGCTGACCTCCGGCGGGCTGTTTCTGGCCGGTGCCACCGCTTCCGTCGTGCCGTTTGTTTTTCCCTTGACGGTCTCGATGGCCCTGATGATCGCCGTCATACTCGCCGGTGTCGCACTCTTCGCGGTCGGGGTAATCAAGACGCGGATAACTCGCACCAATGCAGTCAGGGCTGGGCTAGAGAATCTGCTGATCGCCGGGGCCGGTGGCGTGATCGCCTACGTGGTCGGCCGTTTGGTGGGTAGCTCGCTCGCATAATTCTGTGTGCATGCGTTTCGCTTGCAATTGCTAGCGCTTGCTATATAATGCATCCTGTGAGTGCGAGCAAGCAGGCACCGGAAACGGAAACCGCTCCCGAAGGCCTTACCGGCCATGTCGGTGAGTTCATTCGTTTGCAGCGGGAGAGGGCCGATCTCTCTCTTCGTCGCCTGGCCGACCGGGCCGGGGTGTCGAACCCCTACTTGAGCCAGATCGAAAGAGGGCTGCGCAAGCCTTCGGCCGAAATTCTCAAGAGGCTTTCCCGCGCTCTTTCAATCTCCGCCGAGAGTCTCTACTCCCGGGCGGGGTTGATCGAAGAGGGGCCGAGACCGCCTGACGTTATCGACGCGATCGATGCCGATCAGGCTCTTAGCCCGAGCCAGAAGCGAGTTCTGGCTGATTTGTATCGCACGCTCGTCTACAAAGGAGAACCGAAATGAAGGCTCCCAAAGCCCTCTATGCAGCCGTTGGCGCCCCGGTAGTTGGCGCCCGCAAGGTGGGAGAGCAGGTCGAAGAAATCCGCACCCGCCTTGGCAAGGAAGCCTCGAGCTTCAGCAAGACCGCAGCCAAGCGTTTCAACACCTGGGCCACGGAAGGCGAAAAGCTACTGGGAAGGCTTACCGACGCCAAGGTCGTCGATGATATCGCCTCGCGAGTCGACTTCGACCAGGTCAGCACCCAGGTGAACAAGCTCCGCGACCAGCTCGAAGACCTTCTTGCCACATGGCGTACCTCTTTCCGCCCCGAGAAGCTTCCCACCGTCAAGGTTGAAGCCTCGACAGACGGCGTGAAGTTCGAGACCATTCCGGCTAAGAAGCCGGCAGCGCGTAAGCCCGCTGCCAAGAAGACGACCCGAAAGACTGTCGCCAAGAAGGCGCCCGCCGCCAAGACGACTGTCACGGTCAAGAAAGCGCCAGCGAAGAAAACGACGGTTCGTCGACCCGCGGCGAAGAAAGTCACCGTCAAAGCGTCGTAGGGCAGATGCCAGATGTCAGATTCCGGTCTGATGTCTGGCATCTGAAAGCCGGGCGCCAGCCCGGCGATCTGGGATCTGTTGTCTATTTGACGATCGGCTCGACCAGCGCAGAGGCGTCGATCCAACCGCTGACCATTGATTCAGTTGGCAGGCGCTTCACGGTCGCCTTGCGCCCGTTGAGATGGGCCAGCTTGGTGGCGAGGGAAGTGGCGTTGCGGCGACGAAGATCTTTTATCGTCGACACGCCGCACATCTCCAGTAACAACGCATACTCCGAACCGATCCCCTTCACCCTCATCACGTCGGCCCGCTGGGCCCAGCGCAACACGACTTCAGAGTCAAAACCCATCTCGAGCGCCAAGGCGTCACGCCCGGCTTTGGTAGCGGCTCGGCGAAGCATCGCCTCCGTCGTCCTGATGCCAGCCTTGCGCAGCTTGGTGGCGTCCTTCGGGTCGATGCCAGCAATCTCATCGATTCGCGCCACAGAGCTCCTTTGCAATCACCAGCGAGCGGCGACTCTACCGAAGCAATGTCATCGGTGCTTTGGACGGAGGTCCTCAATGTCGCGTTCTGTATCGACGTCTCGCGGCAAACGCGCTTCGAACCAAACTTCCTCCACCCACTCGGGATGAGCCTTGAACAATTGCATCGCGCCTGAGTCACCTTCAATGCTCATCAGGCGCGGCCAAAGTGGTTTGGCGACGATCACTGGATTACCCCACTCATATCGATACTTCGGAACGACCACGTGCCGCTGGCTCTTCTTGTGGGCAGCCAGCAGAGCCGTCAACACCGACTCGTCGACATCTGGTTGATCGCCGAGAAAAATTGCCAGGGAATCGGCTCGTGTCAACCGCAACACTGCGTCGACACCGACCCGCAATGAAGACGCCAGGCCGTCTGCCCATTCCGGATTCTCTACCACCGTCCACCCTTCCAGCCCGACGGCGTCCAGGATCTGATCAAGCGCCGCCCCGATCACTACAAACCGCTCGTCGAAAGGGCCTTTCTCAACCTGGCGCAGGACAACGTCGAGCAGCGTCGTTTCCCCCCACGGTTCGAGCTGCTTGGGACGACCGAGTCGGGATGAACCTCCCGCGGCCAGCACCAACGCCGCTATTGGATGTTGCTCCGGCACTAGTTGCCTGGAAGCCGGCGGGCAATGCCGCGGAGCGCCGGTCGAGGAGAGCGCCGCACCGACACGATCTCGGCCATGATCGCTACCGCGACCTCAGCCGGGGTATCGGCGCCGATGCTCAGCCCGATCGGCCCGTGGATCCGCGCCACGGCGTCGGTCGAATAACCGTCGTTCATAAGGCGTTGGGATCGTTTGTCGGCGGTGCCCTTGCTGCCCATGGCGCCGATATAGGGGGCCTGGCTCGTCAGCAAACTGGGCCAGAGCGGGTCCTCGAACCGGGCGTCGTGGCTCAGTACAACCACCGCGGTGTTGCGAGCGAACTCGATATCGACCTGGTCGGGCCAGCCCGGGACCAGCCGGTCGGCGGTCGGAAAGCGCTCCTCGGTGAGGAAGGCCGGACGGGCATCAGAGACGGTCACGTGATACCCGAGCTGGTGAGCGACCTGGGCCAGTTCCTGACCGATGTGCACCGCTCCAAAGATGACGAGGCGGTTCGGCGGCGCCACAGTTTCCAGGTAGACCTCGTGCTCGCCGTACTCGAGCGTGAGGCTCTCGCCCCTTTCATTGAGGACGGCGGCGTCCGCCAGGACGTCGGGAATCACTGCCACCGGCAGCTCGCCAAGCATCACTTGCCCATCTTCGAGCACGGCCGAGGAGCCCACATCGGGGCCTCCCACCACCACGGCCAGCGTTCCGAGTCCCTCCCGTTCGATCAAATCCTCGATTGCGTCGAGCACGTCGCTTATGGTCTGATCCTCGAGGTATACCTGGATGCGGCCGCCGCAGGCCAAGCCGACAGCGAAGGCCTCGTCGTCGGCGATGCCATAACCGACGAGTTCCGGCCGGCCATTGCTCAACACAGATTCCAGTCGCACGAAAACATCGTTCTCGACACAGCCGCCGGAGACCGAGCCTTCCATATCCCCGGCCGAAGTCATCATGAATCGGGAACCGATCGGTCGAGGGGCTGAGCCGGAGACTCGGGCCACGATCGCCGCACCCACCTGCTTGCCCTCGGCGATCCAGCGACGACGCCAGGCGAGCTCGGTCTTCACGACCTCGCCCGCAGAGGAATCGAGTCGAGCATTTGCACCACCTTCTCCAGATTGGCCACATTTCCGACTGGAAGGAAATCATCGACGTAGGGCAATGCCGCCTGCATGCCCCGGGTCAAAGGCTGATAACCCTCGCGGCCCGAGAGCGGGTTCAGCCAGATCACTCGATGAACGCTTCGGCGGAGACGGGCCATCTCGTCGGCGAGCACCGCTGGATCCCCGCGGTCCCAACCATCGGAGACGATGATCGCGATCGGTCCCCCTCTTCCAACTCGACGCGCCCAGTCGCGATTGAAAGTGGCGATCGCCTCGCCGATCCGGGTACCGCTCGACCAATCGGTCACCGCTCGCGAGACCTGGGCAATAGCCTGCGAAGGGTCGCGGCGTTCGAGTTGGCGAGTAATGCGAGTGAGGTGGGTGGCGAAGACAAACGCCTCCATTCGGCCAAGCCGATCCCGAGCGGCGTGGGCAAAATAGAGAAGCATCTCCGAGTAACGCTCCATCGAGCCCGAAACGTCGGCAATGAACAGAAGCGGCCGCTGCCGCTCCTTGCGTTCCTGATAGGCCAGCCGAACCATGTCGGCTTCCGGAGAGACTGACCCACGCAGGGTTCGGCGCAAGTCGGGTCGTCCCGGCCTACTCGCCGAGCGATGGCGGCGGCTGCGAGCTCGGGCAAGGGACCAAGCCATGGCCTCGATCAGCGACCGCACCGCCGCCGCCTCAGCGGTGGTGAGGGTGGCGAAGTCCTTTTGCCGCAGCCGTTCCGTGTCGCTCGCCCCCCGGGCGGCACGCACCGACTCTCCCCCTCCCCCTTCCCCTTCTTCTTCGCCGCTGATCGTCCATTCCCGGGTACGAGGCTGGGTAGCGACGAGGCCGGCTGGAATCCGCTGGCGGAAATAATCGACAAAAACCGCGGCGAAGCGGTCGTACTGCTCCACAGAGGTGCAGCACAGCGCTCGCAAGGCGTAGAACACGTCCCCCGGCGGCGCCAGGCCGATGACCTCCACCGCTCGCATCATCTCCCCGCTGGCTCCGGCCGCGATCGGTAGGCCGGCCTGGCGCAATCGATGAAAGAAGCCCACCAGCGTCCCGAGGCTGCCTGGCCGGCTCGTGGATCGTTGCCTAACAGTCAGCGCTGGCCGGTCGGAGGTACCAAAGACCTCCGGCAAAGAGCGGGGCAAGCGACAAATTGGCGCAGGTTGTCGTGTATTCCATTGGCAGCTGGCGCCATTCGAAATGCATGCCGTCGGGCACGTGCCACGTTCCTCCCCAGGAGAACCCCCACCGGCGGAACACCTCGACTACCGCCGGCGACAACGAGGGCGGGGCGCCAAACGCGTTGCCGGTGGGATTGATATCGATGGCAATGCCCCAGGTATGGCGTGAAACCGAGAAGCCCGGGTCGGATCCTCGGTTGAGCCGGGCGTTGAAACAGCCACCTGCCAGTTGAAAATCAGCCGAGTCCAACTGGTCGAGCAACTGCTCGCGAGCAAGGTCATCGACCACGCCCCTGAGATAGGGAACCAGCAAACGATGACATTCGAACGTCCCCAGAGGGGCGAGATCGACCGCGACGATGTTGGCTTCCTTCCAGATCGGGTCGACTTCGACTTCGTCGCCGCCGACCGCACGCATGGCGAACTCGCCGAAACGCTGTTTCACGAAAGCGACCGGGAGCACCGGGTCGGTCAGAGGTGCGGCATTGGGACCAACCACCCGCACCGACATATCGAGCTGACTCGCTCCGAGTGCTTCCTCGGTGCGGACCGGGTCCCCTCCCCAGAGAAACAACGCGAAAGGACGATCGATGCCGAGCTGTGCTCCTGTCGGGCGATCGACCAGCACCTCGGACCAATAGATGAGCTCGTCGGGGACAATCGCTCCAATCGCCAGCTCGACTAGCCCGCCCGAAGGTGATTCCAGGGTGACGAAATCCCCCACTTGAGCACCCCGCAAAGCGGCGGTCAATGCCCCCATCACAACTTGGCCCCCACCCAAAACGCTGCGGATCTCCGGAGCGAGCAGGGGTGGGAATGAGTCCATCGCCGAGGCCAGGAGCGGGTAGCCAAATCCATCCGGGGGGGCTTGCACTATCACTTCGGCGCGACGAACCGCCATCAGTCGCAACGTCACCCGGTGGAGCTCAGTGACCGCCGAGCCGCTCATCGCGGCCGCGCTCCGCACTCGGGCGATCGTGTCGGCGGTCAACCCGCCGCTTTGGCGGACTTCGACGCTGAGCGAGGTTGAGCTGACGATCGGTGGCGTGACCCCGCCCGGCAACGACGCCACCAAGGAAATCGACAAAGTAAAGAGGAGGGTTTTCACGAATGGATCAGCGACTCCAAACCATGATCACGCACCCGGTCGATGTCCTCTCGATACTTGAGGATCGCCCCCAGGGTCTCATCGATGACTATCGGCTCGAGTTGGTCGGCATTGAGCAACTTAAGCGCCGCCGCCCAATCGAGAGTCTCGGCGACGCCTGGCGGTTTGAACAGGTCAAGCGAGCGCAGGTCGGCCATAGCCAGGGCGAGCTGACGCGCCAAGATGCCGTCGACGCCCGGCATCCGGAGGCGCAGGATCTCGACCTCCCGTTCCACCGTTGGGTAGTCGAGCCAGTGGTAGAGGCAGCGACGTTTCAACGCGTCGTGAATCTCACGCGTTCGATTGGAGGTGATCACCACCACGGGCGGCTCATCAGAGCGGATGGTGCCAATCTCGGGAAGGGTGACCTGGAAGTCGGACAGCAGCTCAAGCAGATAGGCTTCGAACTCCTCGTCGGCGCGATCCAGCTCGTCGATCAAGAGCACCGGCCGCTCACCCGCCGCCGCCGCCTCGACGGCCTTCAGCAGCGGACGAGGCCGTAAAAACTCCCGGCTCATGATGTCGGAAACGTCGGCTTCGGTGCCCTTCCCGGTTGCCTCGATCATCCGGATGGCGAGCATCTGGCGGGCGTAGTCCCACTCGTAGAGAGCCTGGCTGGCGTCGAGCCCCTCATAGCACTGGAGGCGGATCAGCTCGGCGTCGAGGATCGCGGAGAGGGTCTTGGCGACCTCGGTCTTGCCCACCCCGGCCTCGCCTTCGAGGAACAGGGGGCGGCCAAGTTGCAGCGCCAGGTGGGTGGTGACCGCCAAGCCACGATCAGCCACATACCCGTGTTGCGCGAATGCGGAGACAACAGCGTCGACGGAGAGCAAGAAGCCCGAATTCTACGCCGGGCTCTCCCCTGCCGGAAACCGGCTATTCGTTCAGCGCAAGGGTCAGCGCCCGTTTGGCGTAGACCGTGGCGAGGTGAGCCTTGTATTCCTCGGAGCCGTACAAGTCCTCGAGAACCGAGACGCCGTCGGCGGCCTTGCTCGCCGCCTCTGCGATCGCCCCTGCCGAGCCATCGGTGCCGACCATCGCTTCGGCTGTTCCCTCGGCCAACGTTGGCCGCCCGGCAACACCAGTGAGGGCAACGCGGCACTCAGTGATATTGCCGTTGTCCTTCTTGACCCAGGCGGCGGCGCCGGCAACGGCGTAGTCGGTGTGACCGCCGCGTCGCCCGAGCTTGTCGTATGCCGACGACCCGCCTTTGGGCACCTTGATCGCCGTCGCGACCTCGTCTGGCTCGATTGCGGTTGTCAGAGTGTCGACAAAGAAGTCCGTCGCGGGGATCTCGCGCACACCGTTCGGCCCTTGCACGACGATGACTCCGCCCAATGCCAGGACCGCGGCCGGCTGATCGGCGGCCAAGTCCCCGTGGACCACAGCGCCGACCGTCGTTCCCCGGTTTCGCACTTGGACGTCGCCGGTGTAGGCCGCCGCTGCCGCGAGCGCCGCAGGCACCTTTTCTGAGCCAGCCGTCTGGTAGTGGCGCACCAGGGCCCCGATCGTGAGCATGTCGCCCTCCTCGGAGATCTGATCGAGGCCCGGGATCCGGCCGATGTCCACCACTAGTTCCGGAGACACCAGCCGGAGCTTCATCAGCGGCAAGAGGCTCATTCCTCCCGACATGACCTTGGCAAACCCAGCGCCCTTGAGTGCGTCCACCGTTTCGTCCAAGGAAGAGGGCGCCACATAGTCGAATTTTCTTGGGAACACGGTTAGCTCCTTGCGTCCTGAATTGCTTGCCAAACTCGTCGCGACCGCAACGGCATGTCGATGTGGCGAACTCCGAGGTCATAGAGCGCATCGACCGCCGCGTTGACAACCGTCTGCGCCGAACCGATCGTGCCCGCCTCGCCGATGCCTTTCACTCCCAAAGGATTGACATCGCTCGGCGTCACCGTTCGGCTGAGATTGAAGCTGGGCAGGTCCTGAGCAGTCGGCAGCGGATAGTCCACAAGCGAACTCGTGAGCAGGTTGCCCTCCTCGTCATAGATCGCGTCCTCGAACATCGCCTGACTGATCCCTTGCGCGAGGCCGCCATGGATCTGACCATCAACGATCATCGGGCTGATGACGTTGCCGCAGTCGTCCATGGTGACGTAGCGGAGCAGTTGGGTGAAACCCGTCTCCGGGTCTACCTCAACCAGCGCGGCGTGAGCCCCAAAGGGCCAGGTGGCATTGGCCGGACTGAACACCGAATGTGCCTCGAGACCGCCTTCCATTCCCTCCGGCAGCATGTGAGGGTGATAGGCACTGGTGACGATGTCTTCCCATGAAACCGACTTGTCAGGCGACCCGGCGACATGGGCGGAACCGTCGCTGAACTCGATGTCGTCGGCCGAGGCTTCGAGAATATGCGCGGCGATCTGAGCGGCTTTGGCCTTGACCTTTAGCGCCGCCTCGTAGGAGGCGGCTCCGTCGACGGCGGCCGAGCGAGACCCAAAGGTGCCGATTCCCATCGGCGACTCGGCGGTGTTCCCATGGGTGACCCGTACCTTCTCGTAGTCGATTCCCAACTGGCCGGCCACTAATTGCGCCCAGGTGGTCTCATGACCCTGCCCCGATGGTCCGGTCCCGATGATGACCGTCACACTCGCATCCCCATTGATGCGAACCAGTCCCGACCCGGAAAACGCCGATGGCAGACCGTAGGTCGTCCAGGAGAATCCCAGTCCGGAAAGTGCTGACGGACCAAACCCACAAACCTCGACGTAGCTCGACAGGCCGAGCCCGACGTGGCGGCCCTCGGCCCTCGCCTTATCGCGCAGCGATTTGAGCTCGGAATATTCCGCCGAATCGGTCAGAGCTTTGAGATTCGTTTGGTACGCGCCGGTGTCGAACTGGAACCCGATCGGCGCCACAGCGCCCGGAAAGTCGGACTCGGGGATGAAGTTCTTCAACTTGACCTCGGCCAGGTCCATTTCGATCTCGCGGGCGTAGGCGTCGAGAATTCGTTCGAGGTAGTAGATCGCTTCTGGCCGCCCTGCTCCCCGATAAGCATCGGTGGTCATCGTGTGAGTGGTGACACAGCCAATCTTCCAATGGGTAGGGAACTTGTATTGCCCCGAACCGACAAACGTGCCCAAGAACGGAATGGCGACGGTGAAGTTCTGGGTGTAGGCACCCATGTCGGCCAGGCCGTCGAGCTCGAAGGCGAGCACCTCCCCGTCCTTGGTGCCGGTGATGGTGGCAGTTGCCACCCAGCCCCGACCCTGGATGGTGTTGTAGGGCGATTCCCGGCGCGATTCCGTGTACTTGACCGGCCGCCCCAACTGCATCGAGGCGAAGGACACGAGCATTTCATCGGCATATACGTTCAGTTTGGCGCCGAAACCGCCCCCGACTTCGGGAGCGATGACGTCGACGGCATTGGCCGCAAGCCCGAACGTCTTGGCGATCGCTCCCGCAAGGGCGTGCGGGATCTGCGTGGAGGAGTAGACCGTCATGCGCCCGTAGCCGTCGTTCCAATCGGCGATCACGGCTCGGGGCTCGATCGCAGTCGGGATCAGCCGCTGGTTCTTCATCTCCATGCTGACGGTGACGATGTCATCGCGCTTCTTCGCTTCGGCGATCTTCTCTTTGGTCGCCGCGATGCCTTCCTCGTTCCCCCATGGTCCCGCTTCCCAGGTGATGAGCGTGTTCGACTCGAGTTCCTCGTGCACCATTGCCTTGTCGGAGGCCGCCTCTTTAATATCGACGATGGCCTTCATCGGCTCGTAGTCGACCTCGACGGCGTCAGCCGCGTCCTGGGCGAGGTACCGGTTCTCGGCGACCACCATCGCCACGGCTTCACCGGCGTGCTTCACCACCCCATCGGCGAGGAGGGGGCGAAGTCTGCCGATCGCCACCTGGGCCAGCAGGAGACCGAGATGACGGACATCGTCGGCCGTGTAGATCGCGATGACGCCCTCCATCTCCATCGCCGCCGAGGCGTCTATGGAGTTGATCTTGGCGTGGGCAAAAGGACTGCGAACGAACGCGACATGAGTAGTGCCGGCGAGCTTGATGTCGTCGACGAAGCGGCCTTTGCCGCGAATAAGGGCCGGGTCTTCCCGACGTCGAACCGACCCACCGAGCACACTGGTCGTGCTCATGCCGACACCTCCCATTCGGCAGGTGGTGGCTCTTCACCCCGCAACTTGGCGCCGGCGTATTCGATCGCCTTGACGATGTTGTGATAACCCGTACAGCGGCAGAGATTGCCTTCTATGCCATGGCGAATCTCGTCCTCGCTGGGGTTGTTGTTCTCCTCGAGGAGGCCCACTGCCGCCATGATCATGCCGGGCGTGCAGAAGCCGCACTGGAGACCGTGGCGCTCCCAAAAGCCCTCTTGGACAGCGTGGAGCTGGCCGTTTTTCGCGAGTCCTTCGATCGTGGTGATCGTGGCCCCGTCGGCCGCAACGGCGAGCACGGTGCAGGACTTCACGGTCCGCCCATCGAACATCACCGTGCAAGCGCCGCAGTAGCTCGTCTCACAGCCGATGTGCGTCCCGGTGAGGTTCAAATTCTCCCGGATGAAATGAACGAGCAAAGTCCGCGGGTCAATATCCCCGCTCACGGACCGGTCGTTGACCGTCATTGATATCTGCAATTGGCCTTCCTCGATGGGTTGACTCCGAAGGTATCACGGAGGCATGCCTGCAGTCGGCCCAAGTAGCTACTAACTATCGTTTTTGTTACTGCGATGGTTGCAACCCCAGCGTCCCCTCCTGCCCCGGCTCTCCGTCCCTTGGTTGGGTTTCTTTTGATTCTTGTGGCGCTGCTTGGTCTTTGGGAGGGCTACAAGTTGCTCGGCCAATCGACCGGAGGCACGATTCCCTTCACCGACGTCAATTTGCCGGTACGGACCGATGACAGATCGCTTCCCCACATTTGGGAAATCGTGGGTTCGATCTTGGCTCCTGCCCAGCGAGGGAGCGAAGAACCGCTGGGCTTGGTGCTCGCCCGGGCGTCGTTCGTCACTTTCCGCGAGGCGCTGGCCGGTTTCGCCGCCGGAAGCACCATCGGGATCCTTCTCGGGCTCGCCTTTGTCCGGTCGCCGCTGGTTGAACGCGGGCTGATGCCGTGGGTAATCGCCAGCCAACTCATCCCGCTCCTGGCGATCGCACCGATGGTCGTTCTCTGGGCCGGCAGATACCGCCTACCGCTGTGGATCGCCGTCGCGGTGATCGCCGCCCTCCTCTCGTTCTTCCCGGTGACCGTCAACACCGTGCGCGGTTTGCGCTCCCCGTCACCGACCTCTGTGGAGATGTTGCGGTCATTTGCGGCCTCACCCACCCAAGAGCTCCGCAAACTCCGGATCCCCGCATCTCTCCCATACCTCTTCACGGCCCTCAAGGTGGCCGCGGGGGCCAGCGTCATCGGAACCCTGGTCGGAGAATTACCGAGCGGGCTGCCCGATGGTCTCGGACGCCAGCTTCTCACTTTCTCCTATTACTACGGCAGCGGCCCCGAGAAGCTCTTTGCCGCGGTGCTCTTCTCAGTTCTCCTCGGTGTTGTTTTTGTCGCTTTGGTCGGTCTCGTCGAGCGGCTCGTGATCCCGCCGGCCCGTCGAGTGCAATCTTGACGACGGTCGTCACGATCAAGGGGGTCGACAAAGTGTTTCCCAGCCGTAAGGGCGCAGACACGGTCGCCTTGCGGGGAATCGATATTGAGGTTGCCTCTGGTGAGTTCGTCTCTTTGCTGGGACCTTCGGGATGCGGAAAGTCCACGCTGCTTCGCATCATTGGGGACCTGCTTCCGCCCACCAGCGGCCAGGTAGTGGTCAACGGCAAGACCCCGGCCGAAGCCAGACGGGACCGCGACTACGGAATGGTCTTCCAACAGGCGACTCTCCTCGATTGGCGGCGGGTCCTGGCCAACATCGAGCTTCCGCTTGAGGTGGCCGGGCAGGCACCCGCCGAGCGGGAACGACGGGCGCGGGAGATGCTCGATCTGGTCGAGCTCAACGAGTTTGCCGACCACTTTCCCTGGCAGCTTTCGGGGGGAATGCAACAGCGCGTCGCCATCGCGCGGGCGTTGACGCTGCAACCGGAGCTGCTGTTGATGGACGAACCCTTCGGCGCCCTCGACGAGATGACCCGCGAGCGCATGCAGATGGAGCTGATGCGGATTTGGCAACAGACGGCCAACACCGTCATCTTTGTGACGCATTCGATTCCAGAGGCAGTCTTCCTGTCCACCCGGGTCGTGGTGATGTCGCCCCGGCCGGGTCGGATCGTCGGAGTCGTCGAGATCGACCTACCGCAACCCCGGCAGTTCGAGACTCGGGAGGAGCCGCGTTTCTTCGAGAAGCTGGTTGACGTGCGAGAGATGCTGCGAGGAGCGGAGGAGTGACACGCCGCTATTTGCCACCGGCCTTGGTGTTCGTGACGATTCTGGTTGTCTGGGAAGTTGGGGTCAACGCGGCTGGCATTCAGGGCTTCCTGCTACCGCCACCCTCGCGCATCATTGCCTCGGTGCAAAGCGAGTGGGCCGTGATCTGGCCGGCCGGCCTTTTCACGTTGCGAGAGGCGCTGGGTGGTCTGCTCGGAGGCACGGCTCTGGCGGTGCTGGCCGGATTCGCCGTAGCGCGTTGGTCACTGATCCGGGCTGGAGCCCTTCCTTTTGCCATTGCCGCCGGCTCGGCTCCGATAATCGCCCTCGCGCCGATCACCAACCAATGGTTTGGGATCACGAACCCGGTCGCCAAGATGTCCGTCGTGGGGGTGATGGTCTTCTTCCCGGTCATGATCAACCTCGTCCGCGGGCTGACTGACGTCGGCGCCGGAAAGCTCGAGCTGATGCATTCCTATGCAGCGCCCGATCGGGCGACTTTGTTAAAGGTCCGCCTGCCCAACGCTCTTCCCTATTTGCTCTCCGCACTCCGGGTCGCGGTCGCGCTCTGCTTGATCGGAGCAATCGTCACCGAGTATTTCGGGGGTTCGCGTGCTGCGCTCGGGGTGTATATCTCTCAGCAGGCAAGCCTCACCAGGATGGCCGAGGCATGGGCCGGAATCGTCGTCGTGATGCTCTTTGGCGGCGCTTTGCAGTTGCTGATCGTCCTGGCGGAGAGGATCCTCCTCCCTTGGCACCCCTCCCGGCGTGCCGCCTCCGGTTAAACGGTCCTAAATTGCGATTGCGCCGGATCATCCTGGCCTGGAACGAGGAGAGATGTTTGTGATGAATTTCAGGAAAACGCTGTTTTTGGCCGCGCTGTTGGCGACGTTGCTCGCAGCGTGCGGCGGCGGCGTCAGCGCCACGACGGCCGGAACCGAGGACACGACAGAGGTGACGACCGGCGAGTTGATCCCGGTTCGTTTGCAGTTGCAGTGGGTGACCCAGGCCCAGTTCGCCGGCTATTTTGCCGCCATCGACCAGGGCTTCTACACCGACGAGGGCCTCGATGTGGAGATCCTCCAAGGGGCGGTCGACATCGTTCCCCAACAAGTCCTCGCCGCCGGTGGCGCTGAGTTCGGGCTGGCCTGGGTGCCGAAAGCCCTGGTTAGCCGGGAAGAGGAAGCCGACATCATCAACATCGGCCAGGTCTTCCAACGATCGGGAACCCTCGAAGTGTCTTGGGCCGATTCGGGGATCGCCGCCCCCGAGGATTGGGAGGGCAAACGGGTCGGGACTTGGGGTTTCGGCAACGAGTTCGAGCTGACCGCGGCTATCACGTCGGTGGGGCTTGACCCCAACACGGATCTAGAACTGGTGCAACAGCCGTTTGACATGTCGCTCTTGCTCAACCGTGAGATCGACGCTGCCCAAGCGATGACCTACAACGAGTACGCCCAGGTGCTGGAAGCCGTCAACCCCGACACCGGTCAGCTCTACACCCCCGACGACTTGACGGTGATCAACTTCAACGAGGTCGGGACCGCCATGCTCCAGGATGCGATCTGGGTCGAGGCGGGGTGGCTGGCGGACAACGAGGACACCGCCTCGGCGTTTCTGCGAGCGTCCTTCCGCGGCTGGATCTACTGCCGGGACAACCCGGACGCCTGCGTCCAGGGTGTGCTCGACCGCGGTTCCACCCTGGGGGCAAGTCACCAGGCGTGGCAGATGAACGAGATCAACGCCTTGATCTGGCCTTCGCCGGCCGGGATTGGGGTGATGGACAAGGCCCTGTGGGACCAGACCGTTGAAGTCGCGGTCAGCGAGAGCGTCATCTCGGAGGCGCCCAGCGAAGACGCCTATCGCTCCGACTTAGCCGAGGCCGCGGTCGCCGACCTCGAAGGCGAAGGCCTCGATGTCAACGGCGAAAGCTGGGAAAAGGCCGAGGTGACGTTGAACGAAGGTGGGGAGTAGGAATCGTTTTTATCACGTAGACAGGGCGGATTCCGCCCTGTCTACGCGCGGAGAACAGAGAATGGAGGCACGGAGTGGCCAACGTTGTGAGGGCCGCCCTGGTCCAGACCGAATGGACCGGCGACAAAGAGTCGATGATCAAAAAGCACGCCGACTATGCCCGCCAGGCTGCCGAGCAAGGCGCGCAGGTGATGTGTTTCCAAGAGGTCTTCTACAGCGCCTACTTTTGCCAGGTGCAGGAGAACGAGCATTTCGACGACGCCGAGCCGATCCCCGACGGGCCGACCACCCAGGCGATGATCGACCTCGCCAAGGAGACCGGCATGGTGCTCGTCTTGCCGATGTTCGAGAAGGAGCAAGACGGCTTCTACTACAACACCGCTGCGGTGATCGACGCCGACGGCACCTACCTCGGTAAGTACCGCAAGACCCACATCCCCCACGTCAAGGGGTTCTGGGAAAAGTTCTATTTCCGCCCCGGCAACACCGGCTACCCGATCTTCGACACGAAGGTCGGCCGCATCGGGGTCTACATCTGTTACGACCGCCACTTCCCCGAGGGATGGCGCGCCCTTGGGCTGAAGGGAGCGAAGATCGTCTTCAACCCCTCCGCCACCAGCCGTGGTCTGTCGATGTACCTTTGGAACCTGGAGCAGCCTGCCGCCGCCGTCGCCAACGAGTACTTCATCGGAGCAATCAACCGGGTGGGTAAAGAACCCTATGGGGACAACGACTTTTACGGCTCGTCGTATTTTGTCGACCCCCGCGGCCAGTTGATCGGCGACGCCGCCTCAGACAAGGAAGAGGAACTTGTGATCCGCGACCTCGATCTCGACATGGTTGAGGAAGTTCGCAAGACCTGGGCCTTCTACCGCGATCGCCGCCCCGACGCCTACGGAGACCTCGTCGCGCCGTAATCAAGGGCCCGCAACCGACAGCCCCAGCCAGCGCGCCAGCGCTTCGATCTCGGCCTGCACGGCCGAGGTCATAGGTTTGGTGAAGCGGACGTCCTGGTGGAGAGCATGCACGCGGAGCACTCCCGCCTTTCGATCGGCGGTGGCGTCGAGCTTGCCGACAAGCCGATCGTGGTGGAGCACCGGCAGCGCGAAATAGCCCCAGCGGCGCTGCGCCTTCGGCTTGTACATCTCCAGCACATAATCGAAGTCGAATAGCTCTTGAGCGCGCACCCGATCGTGGATTAAACGGTCGAATGGCGACAGCAGCGCAGTGCGGCCGTTGAAGGGCTGGCCGAGAGCACCCGGGTGCACCTGCCAAATGCCGGCCGTTTCCTCCACCTCGGCTGGCTCGCCCGCTTCTGCCACCACACGGGGCCGTGCAATCCCCAACGCAGCTAGACGGCGCTCATTCCGAATCGTGCTCGCCTCGGCAGCGGGGATGACCGGAAGGTTCGCCGGGTAGACCCGCTCGGCCAGGTCCCAGATGCGATGCCGTCCGCGACGACCAGAGATGGCGATCTCTCCTCGGGCCGCCAGAATCTCGAGCATCTGCGTGGCATTGCGGTTGTTGGTCCAGCCAGTTGACGGCCACGGCACCTGGCTGCGGTCGGGTATGTCTCGCGATAAGAGGGGCCCGGACTTTCGGAGCAAGGCAAGCACAAAACGACGAAACCCCATATTCACCCGCAGCCAATCGCGCGCCTTCGGCCGATCCTCGCCGGGCCAGTTGTCCATTTCGGCGCGATAGAGGGCCAGGTCGGCCATCGGTCGGATCATGGCGCGGTGCTCGAAGAGGGTGCGGTCGCGCTCGAGAGCCGTTTGGAGGTGGCTCGGCTGATACTTGGCCCCGAGGCGGCTCGACGCAACGAGATCAGCGTTCGGGGCGATAGCCGCGGTGGGGTCGATCTGCAGGAAAGTCAACTGCTGAACGACCGAGACCAGATCGGTTGGGCGCTCGGCATCCAGCAACTGAGCGCGAACCGCAATGCGGCGCGCCTCGTCGCGGGCGAGACGATGCGGTTTCACGTGCCCCGCGCCCGACCTGTTAATCCGAGGTGGGTGTGGGTGAACGCATTGGGGAATTTGAGCCCGTAGCCCAGCAGCCGGTCACAACCGATATGAGCAAGCCAGATTGAACCGGTTGCGAGGGCGGAAAGCGGACCGCCAAGCAAATACCAACCGAGCAACAATCCCGCCCAGAAAAACGTATGGCCGATGTTGTAAGCCGTGGCGCCGACGGCGGGGTTGAGGAGGTAGCCACCCATCGACACGTCGGGTACCAGGAAGAGGAGAGCGAACCACCACCACGACCATCCACTCTGAGAAAACCCATATAGACCCAGCGCCAGCAGAAAGCCACCTTCCAAGCGCTGAGCCGCGACGGGGCCGAACATGTCGCGAACGGGGAACTAGGGCGCCTCGACGAGGCGGAGACGATCGATCACGTCGAGCAATTCGGATTCACTCCGTCGCGACCAGACGTTGTACAGGCAGTCGTTAGGCGGGATCGCGATGTAGGCAAGCTGCGTTGGCGAGTCCGCGCTGCTGGTGAAAGGGTCATCGACCACAATCTCAGCTCCGATCGAGCCCTCGGCTCCGTAACCGACGAGACTGCCGTCGGCGTACTCGATCACGTTCGGCCAGGATCGAATCACCGCCTCTTGCGCGCCGACCCCGGTCCCCGCGACACCCACCGCTGAGCGACCACAATCCTCGCAGTAGCTGCCATCGGCGGCCATCCCCGGACCGTCGGTTGCGTCCCAGGCCACCGCCCAGCCGCCGGCAAAATTGGCAGCCCGCGGGGTTGCTCCTTCGACCCCGCCCTCCGGAGCAAGCATTGAGCAAGTCGAGCGATTGTCGGCCCTGACCCATTGATCGATCAGGGTCGTCGGTGCTGCATTTGCGGGAAGAAAGGCATCCGCCCAAGGAGCGGGCTCGAGTGCATCTGTCGATGTGGTAGCAGCGATGGAGGTGGTGGGCTCCGGCAAGGGGGTCGTGGTGGAAACAGTCGTGGTGGCTGCCGACGGGCCGCAGGCGAATACGGTCAGCAGCAAGATCGATCCCAGCCAGGCTCGCCTCGTCACAGGCTCACTGTATGTCCCGTCTCACTAGCCTGCGGGCCAATCATGGGTGCGCACGCCGACCTCTACGCCCGTCACCAAAAGGTTTTGCCGACATGGATGGTGCTCTACTACCAGGAGCCAATTTCACTGGTGAGCGGCGACGGACGGCATGTCACCGACGCCGAAGGCAACGAATACCTCGACTTCTTTGGCGGCATCCTCACGACGATGACCGGTTACAACGTCCCCGAAGTCGTGGCGGCGATTCAGGGGCAAGCCGGCAAGATGCTGCACAGCTCGACCCTCTATCTGATCGAGAACCAGATCGAGCTCGCGGAAAAGATCGCGGCACTCTCCGGGATCCCGAATGCAAAGGTGTTCTTCACCAATTCGGGCACGGAAGCGAACGACGCCGCCTTGATGATTGCCACCCAGTTTCGCAAGTCGAACCAGGTGCTCGCGGTTCGCGGGAGCTATCACGGGAAGTCGCACTCGACGGTGGCGATCACCGGACAAAGAAATTGGTCGGCCACCGCCAACTCGCCGTTCAATGTCACATATGTGCAGGGTCCTTACAAGCTCCGCAGCCCGTTTGGGCATCTGTCCGACGACGAGTTCATCAAGGCCTGCAGGGCCGACCTCGAGAACCTGATCGAGATTGCGACGGCCGGCGATGTTGCCTGCATGATCGCCGAGCCGATCCAAGGGGTCGGCGGGTTCGCCACCCCACCAGACGGGTTCTTCGCGGCTTTCAAGGAGGTGCTCGAACGGTACGGAATCCTTTTCATCTCCGATGAAGTTCAGACCGGCTGGGGTCGAACCGGCGAGCATTTTTGGGGTTACCAGGCGCACGGGATCGTCCCCGACCTGATCACCTTTGCTAAGGGCCTTGGCAACGGGATCGCCCTCGCCGGAGTGATCGCCTCCGCGGAGTTGATGGACTCGCTTCCCGCAAACTCGATCTCGACCTTTGGTGGCAATCCCCTCTCGACCGCGGCCGGCTTGGCCAACCTCGACTACCTGCTCGAACACGATTTGCAAACCAATGCCTACAAGGTTGGCAACCGCCTTAAGTCCAACCTCGACGGGCTGGCCGAACGGAGCGACATCATTGGCGAGGTGCGCGGCAAGGGATTGATGCTCGGCGTCGAGCTGGTCCGCAAGGGTGGCCTCGAGCCCGATCCGGCCGCCGCTGCTGCCGTGATGGAAGAGGCCAAGAAGGAGGGCCTCTTGATCGGCAAGGGCGGCCTTTATGGCAACACCCTCCGTATCGCCCCGCCGCTCTCCCTCACCGAATCCGAAGCCGACGAAGGCTACGAAAAGCTGGCTCGAGCGGTGGAACGCGTAGAGGGTTAGGGCATCACCGGTTCGCGATCAGATCGCGGTACCAGTGATAGGAAGCCTTGGGGGAGCGGACTTGGGTGTCGAAATCAATGTCGATCAACCCGAAGCGCTGGGTGAAACCCGACACCCATTCGAGGTTGTCCATCAACGACCAGACGAAGTAGCCGTCGACCGGCACGCCCGAGTCGCGTGCCGCGGACACCGCTTCAAGGTGCTGCTGCAAGTAGTCGATGCGGCGCTGATCCTCGACCCCATCGGAGTAGGAAGCTCCGTTTTCGGTGATGACGATCGACGCGGGCGAATACTCGCGATCGACTCGCTGAAGGAACTCGGTCAATGCCGCAGGGGTTATCTCCCATCCCATCTCGGTGTAGCCCGGCGGAGGGCCGGGTCCAGGCGCAACCTTGCCGACATCACTCTCCTGAGAGCCCGTACGGATCTCGATGCTGGTGTAGTAGTTGATCCCCAGGAAATCGATCGGTGAGGCGATCGAGTCGAGGTCGCCCGCCTGGACGAGGCTTCCGTCCCAACGACCAAGCTCGCGGTAGGTCTCCTCGATGTCGGCGGGATAGCCCTTGCCGAAGACCGGGTCGAAGTACCAGCGGTTGCGAAAGCCGTCGAAGTGCGTGTTCGCCGCTTCGTCGTCAGGAGTCGCGGGCCGGCTCGGTCGACAGTCAAGGGCCGGCCCCACCGAGCCGCCTCTCTGTTTGAGCACCGGCACCGCCTTTCCATGCGAGAGCAGAACGTGGTGCGCGACCGCCAGACCCGTTTGCCAATCGGTGATCCCGGGGGCAAAAACGCCTTCGATATGGCCCAGAGTCGCGTAGACCCAGGGCTCGTTATGGGTGATCCAATTCTTGACTAGGTCGCCGAGCGCTTCGACCACGACCTCGGCGTAACGCACGAAGGCATCGACCGTTTCCCGGTTTGCCCAGCCACCCCGGTCCTGCAACGCCTGCGGAAGGTCCCAATGAAAAAGCGTCACCCACGGAGCGACCCCTGAGTCGAGCAACTCGTCGATGAGCCGCCGGTAGAAGTCGAGTCCTTTCTGGTCCACCTCGCCAACTCCGTCGGGCAGCACGCGAGTCCAGGCGATCGACATGCGATACGCATCGAAACCCTTCAAAAGTTCGACGTCCTCCTGGTATCGGTGGTAGTGATCGCAGGCAATGTCGCCGCGATCGGCCAGCCGGCCCTCGTCCGAGAACGTATCCCAGATCGACTGGCCTTTTCCATCCTCGCGGCCGCCCTCGATCTGAAATGCCGATGTGGCCGCGCCAAGCACAGGGGGAAGGTTCACTCAGTTCGCCTTCATCACCCAGCAGGCATGCGCCGGAAACGAGATCGTGACGGCCTCCTCAACCTCGGGCAGCTCGAGCAGTCTCTCGTTGAAGAGATCCGCGGTGATCATTTGTTCACCGCGTGCAATCCGGACACGGACTATGGCACCCAAGAAGTTCACCGACTCGACGACGCCAACGAGCTGGTTCTCCTCCCCCGCGCCGATATCGAGCTCCTCGGGTCGAACCATCACGTTGACAGCGGTGCCCGGGCTCTCCTCGATCGGGGTCGTGGTTTGGAGCCTCTCATCGCCGCATTGAACGGTCTTCGAATCGATCACCACCCCCGGGATCTGGTTGAGCTTGCCGACGAACGAGGCGACGAATCTTGTCTCGGGGTAGTTGTAGATCTGGAACGGAGGCCCGACTTGTTCCATCACTCCCCGGCTCATCACCACGACGCGATCGGACAGCGCCATTGCTTCTTCCTGGTCATGGGTGACATAAATCGTCGTGATGTCGAGAGTTCGTTGAATTCGCCTGATCTCGATGCGCAACTCATCGCGGATCTTTGCATCGAGTGCTGATAACGGCTCGTCCAGCAACAGCACTTGCGGCCGGATCGCCAGGGCCCGGGCCAATGCCACCCGCTGCTGCTGGCCTCCGGACAACTCATGCGGATAGGAGTCACCTTTGTCCGGCATATGAATGAGTTCGAGCAACTCATTCACCCGACTCTGGGTCTCTTCGCGTCCGACTTTCTTCAGCTTGAGTCCGAAGCCGACGTTCTGACCCACGGTCATGTTGGGAAACAAGGCATAGGACTGAAAAACCATTCCAACGTTGCGTTCGTTGGGCCGGGCGTTCGTGATGTCGCGACCGCCAATGCTGATTCGTCCTACGGAGGGCTTTTCGAACCCGGCGATCATCCGCAACGTTGTCGTCTTGCCGCACCCAGAGGGTCCGAGGAAAGACACGAACTCGCCGGCCTCGACGGCCAGATTGAAGTCTTCCACCGCGGTGCTCCCACCGAACTCTTTGCGAACGCGGTCGAGAACCAGGAAGGCCATCAGGGTCGCCTCCTCATCCGGCGTTTGCCCGGCTGCCGTCTCGTCAAATAGGAGATGAAGCCCATAGCGCCCCAGGTCATGGCGAAGGAGAGAATGGTGAGAGCGGCGGGCTCGGCCACGAAGTTCCTCACCAGGTTGGACATGAAGGGCCCGAAAGTGTGCTGGCCGAGATAGAGGGCAACGGTCAACTCCCCGATCACGATCGCAAAGGTCAGGAGGGCGCCTGAGAGCAAGGCCACCCGGAGGTTGGGGAAGATCACCCGCCATACGATCGTCGGCCAAGTCGCGCCGAGACTCTGCGCGGCCTCGGTCAGCGTTCGCACGTTGATCGCTCTCAGCCCGTTGTCGACCGAGCGATACATATACGGGAAGGAGAGAGCGGCATAGGCACAGATCAAGATGATGCGAGTCGATCCATAGGAGCCGAGGATCGCCAGCGGCGGCCGGCTGTACATCCGGATGAGGCCGAAGACCAATACCACGGCCGGGATGACAAAGGGCAGCAAGGTGATGAACTCGATGATCGATCGGAGCTTGGGAACCTTGAGAGTCACCCAATAAGCGGTGGGGACGATCACAAGGAGTGACACGACGATCGTCGCCACCGCGTTGATTACCGACTCGCCGAAGGTGCGTAGAAACTCCGGGTCCGTGATAACTCGGCGGAAAGCCTCGAAGCTGAAAGTCCGGCCGATCGCACGGAAGGCTCTTTCTCCGGTGGCAACGAGGGGGGCGAAAAAATAGAGGACTCCGGCGAGCATGATCACCCAGGCCAGCACCTTGCTCCCGGCTCCCGCTCGAACCGGGGTCGCAATTGCCGGAGGCGTCTCGATGACTACAGGAGGAGCCGTGACCGTCACGCCAGCCACCTTTCGGCCCGGCGTTGGAGAATCGTGTACAAGCCGATCGAGAGCCCCATGATCAAGACCATCCCCATCGCCACGGCGTAGCCAAGACCTTGATTCTGCAGCACGTCGCCGGAGATTTGGGCACCTATCAAGATCGTCGCCAGCCGCAGGGTGCCTCCGGTGAGTGCATAGGCCGTGGCGTGGGCGCCGAAGGCATTGCCGAAGAGAAGGATGATCGTGCCGAGGATCGAGGGCATCAGCACCGGCAGCGCCACGTGGCGCCAGTACTGCCAGGAGGTCGCGCCGAGGTTCTCGGAGGCCTCCTTCCATTCCTTCTTGAGTCCCTCGAGCGCGGGGGTGATGGTGAGGACCATCAGTGGGAACTGGAAAAACATGTAGACGACGGTGAGCCCCCAGAAGTTGTAGAGGGAGAAGTCGGAGTCGTAGAGGTCAATCCCGAAGAAGCCGAACAAGGCGGTGATCATCCCGATCCGGCCCAGGGTGAAGATGAACGCGGCGGCGAGGGGAACTCCGGCGAAGTTGGAGGCCACACCGGAAAAGGTCGTGAGGAGCGAGCGGAATACTCTGGGGAGCCCGCCGTAAATGATCGCCCAGGCGAGCAAGAAGCCAAACACCCCGCCGACCACGGCGGTAACGATGCTGATCCGCACCGACAGGCCGTATGCCTCCAATACCTGAGGGTCGATCAGCTGGCGGTAATTGCCCAGGGTCCAGCCCCCCTCATTGGCCTGCAAGCTGCGAACCAGCAGGATGATGGCGGGGCCAAGCAGGAACGCGGAAGAAAAGAGCAGGAAGGGAAGGATCCCTACCCAGTTCCACGAGCGTGGAGGGCGCTGGCCCTCCACGCTCGTGGATGTGAGTGAGGTCACTCAGCCCCCAACGTTGACGCCTACCTCTGCATCCCAGTTGGTTGTGATCAACTCGCTCGCGGCGCCGATCTGATCAAGCGACGGGAAGACCGCGCCCTCGACGTCGGGCAGTTTCTCGAGCTGGTCCGCGGGAACGGCGTCCCGGCCGACCAGATCCTCGTAGCGGATCGGGTGGCAGTAGCCCTCGAGCCAGATGTTCTGACCCTCGTCGGAGTAGAGGAACTCCATCCATAGCTTCGCCGCGTTCGGGTGCGGGGCGTAGGCGCTTATTGCCTGCACGTAGACACCGGCGTAGCGCCCGCTGTCGGCGGGAACAACCACCTGGATGTCAGCGATGTCGGCATTGGCGTCTCGGTTGGCGAGAGCGTTGTACGTCCACCGAATGGTGATCGGAGTCTCTCCAGACGAAACCGTTCCCGATTCGGCGATGACCGGGATCAGATTCCCTGCCTCAGCCAGTTGGGCAAAGAAGTCCAAGCCGGCCTGTGCATCATCGAGTGACCCGCCGTTGGCCAGACCGGCAGCGAACACTGCCGAAATCGCCTGGGCGGAGACGCGAGGATCACCGGCGAGAGCGATCTGGCCGTTGTACTCGGGCTTGAGCAGATCGGCCCACGTCTGGGGGACGTTCTCGACCACGTCGGCATTTACTTCGAAGGCCAAAACCCCGTAGTAGTCGCCGTACCAATAACCCTCGGGATCCTTGGCCGAGTCGGGGATCGAGTCCCAGGTCGACACCATGTATGGCTGGATCAGGCCTTCATCCTTGGCCTGGGGACCAAAGGCAAGACCGATGTCAAGCACATCCGGAGCCTGAGGGCCGGTGGAGCCCTGGTTGGCTCGAACGGCCTCGAGCTCGTCGGCCGATCCGGCATCAGGCGCCAGCTCGTTGACCTCGAGACCGTACTTGGCCTTGAAGCCTTCGATGACGCCTCCGTAGTTGCACCAGTCATGAGGGAGGGCAATCGTTGTGAGCGTCCCCTCCTCCTGGGCGGCGGCGATTAGGCCCTCCATCCCTTCTGCCACGGTGGTTGCGGTCCCGCCGTCTTCGGTGGTGGCCGTTCCAGTATCGGTTGTCGTTGCTGTCGAGTCTCCACCACAGGCGGCCACCAGCAACCCGAGGATGAAGAGCAGAGCGATTGTTTTCTTCAGAAGTGCCTCCTTAAGACACGGACAGACCGAAAGTTAACGCTCCCCGGACAACCACGCGGCCGCCGGAGGGTTTAAGGCCGCGTTATCGCCCATGTCTGTCGGTTGTCGCAAAACGAAGAGCGGCCGCTCGATGGCAGGCCGCTCTTCTTCGTCTGATTCAGCTGGGCTCACTCCGGAAGACTCAACGTCGATTTGATCGTGATCCGTTGTGGCTTGGCTTCCTCTCTCATGGGGAGAGTGACCGTCAACACGCCGCGGTCGTAGGCAGCGTCAACGTTTCCGGTATCCACCAGCGGACCAAGACGAATCTGCCGGCTGTGACGGCCGGCGGGGCGCTCGCGCATGAGCCAGTTGGCACCTTCGGTGTCCTCCACGGGTCGCTCGACGGTGACAGTCAAAATGGAATTCTCAACCGTGAGCTCGACCGTTTCGGGATCGACACCGGGAAGATCGAAGCGAGCGTGATAGGTCCCGTCCTTCTCGAAGATGTCCATTGGCATCGAGCCTGCGGCGGTGGGCGCCAGACGATCGAACATACGATCGAATTCATTAAGTGGTTCAAAAAAGCGGACTGTCACTATCTACCTCCTTTTGAATTTGATACGACGCGCAATAGATTTTATATCACGCGAAGTCTTAGATTGTCAAGCCGCCCGTGATGGCGGGCCAATACGACCCCGCAGCGAGCGGGCCACTAGGTTGGGCGGGTGTTCACTGAGTGGCGGCCGCATCCCTGGCACGGCCTGGCGTCGGGGCCTGAACCGCCATTCCTGGTGACCGCCTATGTCGAAATCACCCCCTTCGACGTGATCAAGTACGAAGTGGACAAGCCGTCGGGCTACCTCAAGGTGGACCGCCCGCAACAGACGTCATCGTCGCCCCCGACCCTCTATGGATTCATCCCCCAGACCTACTGTGCCGAGCTGGTGGCGGCCCTCTGTCCGGGGGCGCAGGGCGGCGACGGCGACCCCCTCGACATCTGCGTCATCTCCGAGCGGCCGATCAACCGGGCCGACATCTTGCTGAGCGCCCGGGTGGTCGGAGGGCTGCAGATTCTCGACCACGGCGAGGCCGACGACAAGATCATCGCCGTTCTGGCCCGGGACCCGATTTGGGGAGAGGTAACCGAGCTTGACCAGATACCGCTTGCGCTCGTCGACCGACTCGCTCACTACTTCGAGACCTACAAGCAAATGCCAGGGCAACCCGACGTCATGACGATCCAGGAGCGATACGACTCGGCCCGGGCGGCCGAAGTGGTTACCGCCGCCCAAAAGGACTACACCAACCACTTTCCGAACGATGGAGGTCAGTCATGAGCACTCTCATAACGAACGGGACTGTCATTACACACGCCGGCCGCCAGGAAGCCGATGTTCTAGTTGAAGGCGAAAAGGTGACCGCCCTGCTGGCGCCCGGGACCGCGATCGAAGGCGCCGAGGCCATCGACGCGGCGGGCAAGTACGTGGTGCCGGGAGGGCTCGACGTCCATACCCACATGGAGCTGCCCTTCGGAGGAACCTTCGCTTCGGACTCATTCGAGACAGGAACCCGGGCTGCTGCCTGGGGCGGGACAACCACGATCATCGATTTCGCCGTGCAAGCCAAAGGCCAGGGGCTGATGGACGGATACGAGGCATGGCGCGCAAAAGCCGATGGCAACTGTGCGATCGATTACGGCTTTCACGTCATCGTGGGCGATGTCAACGAGCAATCTCTAAAGGAGATGGACATCGCCATGGGCGAAGGGGTCACCTCGTTCAAGATGTTCATGGCCTATCCCGGGGTCTTCTATTCAACCGACGGGGAGATCTTCCAGGCCATGCAAAAGGCGTCGGAGAACGGCGCCACAATCATGATGCATGCCGAGAATGGCATCGCCATCGATGTGCTGATCGCCCAGGCTTTGGCGCGCGGCGAAACCGACCCTCTCTATCACGGCGTCGTACGCAAGTCGATTCTCGAGGGCGAGGCCACCCATCGGGCGATCAGACTGGCCGAACTTGCCGGTTGTCCGCTCTACATCGTCCACCTGTCGGCACTCGAAGCTCTGGCGGAAGTCACCAATGCCCGAGACGATGGGCTCAACGTCTTCGCCGAGACTTGCCCCCAATATCTCTTCTTGAGCCTTGACGACCTCGGCAACGGCTTCGAAGGGGCGAAATATGTCTGCTCGCCGCCGTTGCGCGATCGGGCCGAAGGACACCAGGAGGCCTTATGGTCGGGTCTGGCCACCAATGACTTGCAGGTGGTCTCGACGGACCACTGTCCTTTCTGTTTCGAGGATCATCCCGAGCTGGGGCGGCAGAAGCGACTCGGCGAGGGAGACTTTTCCAAGATTCCCAACGGGCTTCCGGGAGTGGAGCACCGCGTCGAGCTCGTGTATCACGGCGCGGTCGCCGAGGAGCGGCTGACGTTGGAGCGGTGGGTTGAAGTCTGCGCGACCACTCCCGCCCGGATGTTCGGCCTCTATCCGCAAAAAGGCACGATCGCGGTGGGGTCGGACGCCGACATCGTGATCTTCGACCCCGCGAAGCGGCACACATTGTCGGCCGACACGCACCACATGCGCACCGACTACTCCTGCTACGAAGGTCTCGAGGTTTCTGGCGGGGTGGACACCGTCCTCTCTCGAGGCAAATTGATCCTCGCCGACAATGAATACCTCGGGAAAAAGGGCGACGGCCGCTACCTTCCGCGTGACCTCAACCAGTACCTCGTCTAACCGAAAGGCAATCCATGCGCCGCTTTGTCCCCGTGGTCCTATTCGCCCTCTTCATTGCTTGCGGCGGAGGGCAGAGCGTGTTTTCGCTCCCGGTCGGCACCTGTTTTGACGACCAGTCGGGCGACGAAATCTCGTCGGTGCCGGAGGTGGACTGTTCGGAGCCCCACGACAACGAAGTTTTCGCGCTAATCGACTACACCGAGACCGACGTGTACCCCGGTCCGGAGGAGATAAGTGACATCGGCACCAACGTCTGCGTCGAGCAGTTCGAGGCGTACGTGGGCATCGACTATCTCAGCTCAGCATTGGAAGTGTTTTCGATCTACCCGTCCGAGGACAGCTGGGCCGACGGCGACCGGGAGCTGATCTGCGTCCTCTACAACGTCGACCTCTCCAAACTCACTGGGTCCATGGAGGGCGCCGCCCGCTAAGACCAAAATTCGTTTTTATCACGTCGACGGGTCGGATTCCGCCCCGTCTAAGGCCAGAGAACCGTTCAAGAGGCGCTCACGGGCCTTCCTGATCCTCGAGATCGCCACCCACGGTGTATAGAAGATCTCGTGATCCCACACCTCGACCACAACGAACCCCAATGCCTCGTGACGTTGCCGACGGTCGGCGTCGGCCTCGCGATCGCTCAGCGCTCTGTGGTATCGCTCGCTCAGAATCTCGACGATGAGTGGACAGTCCTCCGCAAGGAAATCGACCCGACCGCTCCATTCCTCATCGCCCACGTCGACCTGACGACGAAACGAGAACCCATGAATCTTGGCGATATTGTCGAACCGCGACTCCAGGTTGGATGCTGGCGGGACCCACGAGTCAGGTCGGTCCCTTCTTAACTGTCTCATCAAGACCGTTCCGTTGCGACCGTGTCTGGCGAGGCGCGCGATTAGCGCGTCAATAGTTCGACCGTCAAAGAGCCGCAGGGACCATCCGCTGTCGAGAGCTTGTGCAGTCCGCTCGGGTGAGAGCGAGCCCGCCATTTGATAGACGGCCAAGGCAGGCGAAACGATCGGTATCCCCTTGTGGATCTTGCGACACCACTCGGGAATCACGGTCGAGTGATGCACGACTACTTCGCGTGCGTCCTCCGTCCAGTGAAAGACACGCTCAAGGGAGACGTGGATCTTGTCAAGGCGGAAGCCTGCCAACCCCCACCAGGCAGCCGCGGTTTGGTGTGAGATGTAGGACTCAGGCCCAACGTGCAAAACGGCGATCATTGGCCGTTGTGAAGGTGATGAGGGTGCGCCACTCAGTCGAAGAACGCGCGACGTGACGGGTTCGAGCATCCCTGATTGGACTCGCCGACGAATCGCTTTGGTATCCATTCCAGCGGCTGCCAGCTGACGGCGAGCAACTACCGCATGCTGCGAAAGGGCGAGATCTCGCACGACCTTGTCGTATTTCACTCACCCAGCGTGTCGGAAAAGAGGGCTGGTTGGAACCCCCTTGTTCTCGCGACGCAGACAGGGCGTTTTACGCCCTGTCTGCGTGATAAAAACGACGCTTAGACGTCGCCGGAGACGTAGAAGCTGGCCAGGATGCGGTCGAGGGCTTCGAAGTCGCGGTCGGTGTTGGCCTGGATATCGACGAGGATGATGAAGTTGCCTTCCAACGGCCGGGTGGCGACGACGACATAGGTAGCAGCAGTGTCACCGCAGTTCACATACGTGTCGTAGAACCCGGCGTAGAGCGGGTCTTCGTAAGGCTCGCGACCGATGTATTCACATTGCTGTTCCCAATCCACCTTCGACAGGTCGAGCAGCTCCTCTTCGGTGGTGGTCGCGGCCCAGTCGGAAGAGGCGCTGAAGATCATCCCCGGAGTGGTCCAGGTCTCAAAGAACGACGTGAGGTCGGAGGCCGCGGCGATTTCAGTGATCATCCGGCCCTCCTCGTCCTCGTAGGGGGAGCCAAGGACATCGCTCCACTCGGCGGGCACCTCCACTGACATGGCGCCGGTGTCATCGCTGATCACCACATACTCGGCGTAACCCTGCGTGCCGACATCTTCTTCGACCGTAGCCTCTTCTTCGAGCTCCTCGGCAAAGGAGAAAGCCTCAGCCAAAGCCTCGCCATTGAGCTGGCCCCGCAACACCTGGCTGGTGTTATATCGCAGAACCTCGACATCGATCGGCGCGTCCCCGCCTTGTGTGCGGATGACGTCGCAGAAATCGGCCAGGGTTCCATCGAATCCAACCGACACTCCGGCCATGCGAGTGACGATGTCACCACCTGTAATCCCCACCAGGTCGGCGGCCGAACCTGCCTGCACGGTTTCGACCCATACCCCGCTCGTCCCGTCTTCGGCGAATATTGCGTAGCCGTTGATCCCAACCGAGTCGACATCGACACCCCCCCGGAGCTGCTCGACGATCGGTCGCGCCTCGGAGACGCTGATCGCGTAGTTCTGATCGGTGTCGTCACGACCGGCGTAGTTGACCCCGACGACCTGCATCTCCTCAGTGACAAGGGGACCGCCGGAGTTGCCGCCCCGGATACGGGCATCGTGCTCGAGGATCGCTTCGACCGAGGCCCAGTCGGTGTCACCTGGAGTCTCACCCTTCGAGATGATTCCCTGAGTCAACGCGAACTCGGGAGCACCGAGTGGATAGCCCGCGGCCTGCACGGGAAGACCCGAGAAGATATCCCCGTCATACCACTCGAGATAGTTGTAGCCATCGCCCTCGAGATCGATCACCGCCAGATCGTTACATTCGGACACTCCCAGTATGCGGGCGTTGATGGGGTCATCGCTGCCGCCGATGTGCACCTCGATCAACCCGGCGCCGCTGACGACGTGACTGTTGGTGACCGCGACCCCGCTCGGATCGATGATGAAACCCGAGCCGGCGCCGCCGGACTCAAAGGATCCGAAGTCGGGAGTGACGAACGTCCCGATCGAGACGATCTGGATGGTCGCTGAGGGAAGCTCCTGGATCGTCTCCACGAGCCCCTCCGGCGCGGTCTCCTCAGTGGTGACGGGCGCGGCAGTGACGGTGACGTCGTCAGTCGTATTGGTGCTAGGAGCTGTGGTGGTCGTGGCTGCCTGTCCGCAGGCGGTCACCAGGAACGTGACGAGAACGATGAACTTCGAGATCTTGCGCATGGCCTTTCCAGTCCGGGTGACGGGAGGTTAAAGGCCCAGTGGGCCACTTGGGCCACCGGCTTAGACTCCTTTTTAGGAGAAGAGAAATGATCAATCACTGGATCAACGGCCAGCTTTGGGAACAGAAGCCCGTTCGAACCGGACCGATCTACAACCCGGCCACCGGAGCGGTTGCCGACGAGGTGGTCCTCGGAACCGCAGATGACGTGGATTCGGCGGTGGAAGCGGCTCTGGCTGCCTATGACGAATGGCGGGAGACACCGGTAACCCGTCGTCAAAACGTGATGTTCGCCTTTCGCGAACTGGTCGTGGACAATCGCCACGAGATCGCCAAGCTCATCACCGCCGAGCATGGCAAAACCCACTCCGATGCCCTGGGCGAAGTGCAGCGCGGGCTCGAGGTGGTCGAGTTCGCTTGCAACATCACCCATTTGCTGAAGGGCGAGTTCTCCGAGCAGGTGTCAACCGGCGTCGACACCTTCACAATGCGACAGCCCCTAGGCGTCGTGGCCGGGATCACGCCTTTCAACTTTCCGGCAATGGTTCCGATGTGGATGTTCCCATTGGCGATTGCCTGCGGCAACACTTTCGTGCTCAAGCCGTCGGAAAAAGACCCCTCGCCTTCGATGCTGTGCGCCGAGTTGCTGAAGGAAGCCGGCCTGCCGCCCGGCGTCCTCAATGTCGTCCACGGCGACAAGGTGGGGGTCGATCGCATACTCGAGCACCCCGATATCGCTGCCGTCTCTTTCGTCGGTTCGACGCCCATCGCCCGTTACATCTACGAGAACGGGACCCGGGCCGGAAAGCGCGTGCAGGCTCTGGGCGGCGCCAAAAACCACATGGTGGTGCTGCCCGACGCCGACATGGAGCTCTCCGCCGATGCTGCCGTCTCCGCCGGGTACGGCTCGGCTGGCGAACGCTGCATGGCGATCTCGGTGGTGGTGGCCGTCGGAGACGCGGCTGATCGTTTGATTCCGCAAGTGAAGGCGCGGATCGCCAAGCTTCGCACGGGGCCGGGTGACGATCCGAACTCGGAGATGGGCCCTCTCGTCACCCCCGAGCACCGGGACAAGGTCGTCGGTTACATCGACTCCGGCGTCGACCAAGGCGCCGACCTGGTGGTCGACGGCCGCGGCTTCGCGCCCGACGGATTCGAAGACGGCTTCTACGTCGCCCCTACGCTTTTTGATCGGGTCGAACCGGGAATGAAGATCTATGACGACGAGATCTTTGGGCCGGTGCTATCGGTGGTGAGGGTCGAGCACTACCAGGACGCGATCGATTTGATCAACGCCTCGCCGTTTGCCAACGGCACGGCCCTCTTCACCAACGACGGTGGCGCGGCCCGAAAGTTCCAGTCGGAGATTCAAGTGGGGATGGTGGGCGTGAACGTCCCGATCCCGGTGCCGCTCGCCTTCTACTCATTCGGCGGCTGGAAGTCCTCGATCTTCGGTTCGAATGCGATCTACGGCCCCGAAGGCATCCGTTTTTACACCCGCCAGAAGGTGGTCATCTCCCGTTGGCCCGACCCGATGCACCGCGGCGTCGACCTGGGCTTCCCGCAACACGGCCGCTAAGCCCCTAAACGTAAGGCGATTTTGGTGGCTATACCACCACGCAAACCTTAGGTTTCCGTGGTGGCCTTGAACGCCGGGATCACCTGGGTGCCGTAGGCGGAGAGGGTTTCGTCCATCTGGTCGTGCATCAGGTAAATCGCGAATTGGTCAACGCCGAGATCTGCGAGCTCGCGGAGGCGTTCGAGGTGGGATTCCACCGACCCCAGTAGGCAGAAGCGTTCGATGATCTCGTCGGGGACGAAGTCGGTTGAGGGGTTACCAGCCTTGCCATGGTGGTCGTAGTCGTAGCCCTCGCGCGCTTTGATGTAATCGGTCAAAGCCTGCGGAACCGCGGTTGATGTCGCGCCGTAACGGTTGACGAGGTCGGCCACGTGGTTGCCGACCATTCCCCCGAACCAGCGCACCTGGTCGCGTTGGTGGGCGAGATCGTCACCCACATAAGCGGGGGCCGCGACACATATTGTCAACGAATCAGGATCGCGGCCCGCCGCCGCCGCGGCCTCCCGAACCACACCGACGGTCCATTCGACGATCTGGGGATCGCCCAATTGGAGGATGTAGCCGTCGTAGTGGGTGCCAGTAGATGCCAGCGCCTTCGGCCCATAAGCGGCCATCCACACGGGCAGGTCCCACTCCTCGGAGATCCAAGGAATAGTCAACTCCTTGTCGTTGTAAGTCACCGTTCGCCCCGCCACCAGATCTTTGATGACCCTGGTCGCGGTCGCGGTGGTTTCGAGCGTGGTGGGAGTCCGGCCGATGTATCGCAGCGCGGAATCGCCCCGCCCCATCCCGCACACCAGGCGCGGTCCGTACATGTCCTTCAATGTCGCAAACAGCGAGGCGAGGACGGTCCAATCGCGCGTCCCCGGATTGGTGACCATCGGGCCGACGATCAACCTTTCGGTCCGGTCCAGGATCTGGCTGAAGATCACGAATGGCTCCTGCCAGAGGACGTGAGAGTCGAATGTCCAAACGTAGTCGAAGCCCAATCCCTCGGCGGCGACAGCCCGATTGATCACTTCGCGCGCCGGAGGGTTGGTCTGCAACACGACGCCGAAATCCATAAGCTCACGATAGGCAGGAGGTCTTATGTGCCACTCAATTCAGGTCGTCTTCGCCTGTGAAGATCCCAATCGTCTCGCCGAGTTTTGGGCTACGGCTCTCGGCTACATCGTGCAACCCCCACCCGAAGGCTTCGAGTATTGGGACGCTTTCGCGGAAGCGGTCGGGATTCCCGCAGACAGAAGGAACGACGTCTCGGCCGTCGTCGACCCTGATGGCACCGGTCCCCGGATCCTCTTCGAGCGGTACGACGGCGGAACCCCGAATCAGCGGGTGCACATCGATGTCAATTCCGTCGGCCGCGAAGGCGAGCCGATCGACGACGACGAGCGCCGGCGGCGGCTAGCCGACGAGCGCACCCGGCTGGAGGCGTTTGGTGCGACCTACCAACGCGAAGCAACCGGCATGGCCGGGGAGATCTGGATCGAGCTGCACGATCCCGAGGGCAACTGGTTCTGCGTGCAGTGAGCTTCAGCGGCTGAAGGCACCAACAATCTCGATGTGGAAGGTCTGCGGGAACATGTCGACCGGTTGCGCATACTCGAGCCGGTAACCAGCGTTGGTGAAGAGCGCGGCGTCACGAGCGAAGGAAGCCGGGTCACAGGCGACGAGCGCGACAGTCCGCGGGTGGCCGGCGACCACGGTCTCGACGCCTTCCCTGCCTAGCCCCGCTCGGGGCGGATCGACCACAACCAAGTCCCAGCTGCGAGGGAGCCGCGGCCGACTGCTTTCGAATTTCGCCCTCACCGGAACCAAGTCGGCGTTGGCTTTCAAGTCAGCGACGGCCACCGGATCGGATTCCACCGCCACCACTTCTCGACAGCCAGCACCAACCGTCGCCGCAAAGAGGCCTCCGCCCGCATACCCATCGAGCAACCGATCGTTCGGGCCAGGCGCAAGCACCTCGGTCACCAGGCGCACCAGCTCTTCGGCCCCGGCGGTGTTGGCTTGGAAGAATGCCCGGTCGGTTACCCGGAAGGTGTGGCCGGCGACTTCTTCGTGAATCACCCCATGTTCGTCGTCGAACAGCACCGCGGTCTCCCCGGTTGCAACGCCGGCCCGCAAGGTGACTCGGTCGGCCAGGGGCCGAATCGGCAGATCGACGAACAGTTGGAACAGTGGTGCGACCAAAAGGAGACAGACGCTGAGCTCGACCAACTCTTGGCTTTCCTCACGATGGAGAGCGGGCCGACCCCCGACGAGGGCAAAGTCCATCCGGTTGCGGTAGCCGAATTCCGGTCCCGGACTGATTGTCGGACGTACCTCGACATTTCCGAGCTTGCCCACAAACCGCAGTTGGTCGGCCACGATCTCGCGCTTCCATTCTGCTTGCGCGCCCGGTTCGGCCGACTGCCATTGACATCCCCCGCAGGGGCCAAAGTGTGGACACGGCGCCGCACGACGATGGGGAGACGGCTCGAAAATGGCAAGCGCTCGAGCGAAGGAGTGGCGCTTCTTCGCCTCGGTGACTTCGGCTTGGACGACTTCGTGCGGATATGCGCCAGTGACGAATAGGACTTGGCCCTCGTGTCTCGCCACCGCCTTCCCGCCATGAGCCATTGCGGCAGTTGTGACCTCAATTGTCACTGGTTGGATCAATAGGAAACTCCAACTCTTCGCCGATCAGCGCCACAACCAGCAACTGCTGCATTCCCGCGAGATAGTCCAGAGCAGCCTGATCGTCGGAGTCGAGCAGCTCCATGTCGCCTTCCTCGCGGACGCCCAGCCGAGCGGCTAGTGCCAGCCGAGCTTCGTTGAGCACCCGGAGCAACGCTTCGGCTTCGGCGAGCGAGGCGACGGTGCCCGCGCCGGCCGACTCCAGGATCATGGCGAACGCCGAGCGGTCGGCCGTGCGCGATTGGAAGAACTCCTCCGACATGAGCCGCCACCACTCGTCGGATGCCTGGATGTCGTCGAGGTATACCGGCGAATGCAGCCGGGCGGCGCCGGGATCCTCTGCAGGTGAACCGAGGGTGGCGAGAAACTCGGGAAGCTGATTGAGCAAATCGAGGTCGTCGGGTGTGAGCGTGACCAAGATGCCGTCGGGCACGGGCAGGAACGGGATCATTTCTCGATCGTGGCCCAGAGCCCGTGTTGATGGAGACGGTAGGCATCCATCTCCGCCTGCTCGCGAGGTCCCTGATTAACGGTTGCCCGCCCTTCGTTGTGCACAGCCAGCATCAGCCGCGTCGCTTCTGCCAGGGAATGACCAAAGAGCCGGCGCAACACCCACACGACGTAATCCATCAGATTGACCGGGTCGTTCCACACCACGACCTGCCACGGCAAGTCCTCCTCGACCCGTGTATCGGTGACCGGTCGCTCGATTGGGCGCGTGGTGACCATGGCGAGGATGGTATGTCCGGTCAGCGCAGAACCGACCTGTAGGTGCCGAGGAACTGAAGATCGGCCAGCGACGAAGGGACCGGGTCGAACAGGACCTTCACCCCTGCGGGCCCGGGTGGGTGGGTGAGGTCGACGAACATTCGGTAGCGCCAAGCCGCCTCGGTGGGCCGCGACTCGATCCGGGTGAGGTTGGCACCGCGCAACCCGAGCTCGGTGAGCGCGAGGGCGAGAGCGCCGGGGGTATGGCTGGTCGTGAACGCAACTGTGGTCTTGTCGGCATCTGGCTCGATCTCGGTCACATCCGCGGCCAACACCACAAACCTCGTGGTGTTGTGCGGTCGGTCGACAACGTCGCGTAACAAGATGGAAAGGCCAAACGGTGCGGCCGCCCGCTCGGGGCCGAGCGCAGCGTCGGAGCGGACGCCGGACTCAGCCACCAGACGCACGGCGCCGGCGGTGTCGTGGGTGGGGACCGACTCCCAGCCCCAGTGGGTGAGAATCGCCTCAGCTTGAGAGAGCGCTTCGGGGTGAGAATGGACTCGCTCGAGGTCCTCGAGCGAGCTGCCGTGATGAGCAAGGAGGGCGTGTCGCACTTCGACCAGATGCTCGGCCACGATCTGGTTCTCCCCGAAATGGTCTTGTCCGAGACGATCGAGGACCGGAAGCACGCTGCCGGTCGTCGAGTTCTCAATCGGCACCACCAAACGCTCGACCTCACCGTCGCGCAAAGCCTCGAACGCTGCCACAAAGGTGCCGTAACCCTCGCGTTCTTCGCCGGGATAGAGCTCCATCGATGCCTGATCGGAGTATGAGTACTCCTCCCCCTGAAACCCAATACGCATCAACCCATTCTTGCTGGTTAGGACACGGCTATCGCCGAGGCACATGCTTCGACGACATCGCGGAACTCAGGATCGTCGAGCGGAATTTGCTCGGGTGGAAAGGGCGCGCTTTTCCCCTCGAACTCCATCAGTGGATCTGGGAAATCCTCTACTCCACTGGCTCGCATGCATTGTGCGTAACGCACCAGCTGATCGCGCACCAGGGCCGCCAAACCAGGTCTCTGATCCAGAGCGAGAAAGGACCCTAAGAGCGGGGCGCAATATGAGAGCGCTTCCCGGAACTCGACAGTGGTCGCGGCGTCGCTGATCAATGCGGAAAGGTCGGGCCGTCCGTTCGGGTCGAGCGGCACCTCGGCCAGCGGGAAGCCGGCCCCCGACATGCACGCTTGGAAAGCGGCTACGGCTCCTGCGACATCAGCCGGCGCGGCGGTCGTGGTTGTGGCTGGCGTCGTGGTCGTGGAAGCCGGGGTGGGCGCCGCCGTGCACCCAGTCAAAAAGATGATCACGACCGCGAGCCGCGTTCGACCCATATAGGCAACCTAACCGTCAGAAAGGTCGTAACGACCCATTCCCGCTCAGCCCGCCGGCACTTAGCTTCTCGACAACCAGGTGCAGGAAAGGCAGGGAGTGGATCACAGGACCGACGTTCTGATCATTGGTGGCGGCCCCGCGGGTGCTGTTGTGGCAATCCAGCTACTCGATCGCGGAATAACACCCATCATCATCGAGCGCGAGGAGTTTCCGCGCTTCCACATCGGCGAATCGCTCACCGGTGAATGCGGTGCGGTCGTGCGCGGTCTCGGCTTTGAAAAGCAAATGGTGGCGGCCGGCCATCCGATCAAGCACGGTGTCGTCGTCTATGGCACGAGGGGCAACCCCGACTGGTGGGTCCCGGTGATGCGCCGCGACGAAGAAGGGCTCCACGATCAGTTCACCTGGCAGGTCCGACGAAGCGAGTTCGACAGCATGCTGCTCGACGCCGCCAAGGAGCGCGGCGCCGAGGTGATCGCGGGCCGCGCTACTGAGCCGATCCTCGATGAAAACGGCGTCTTGGCTGGGGTGCAGGTGGAAACAACTGATGGCCGCACGCTCTCGGTTGGAGCCGAGCTCACAATCGACTGCTCGGGCCAAGCCAGCTTCCTTGCCAACCGGAAAGTCACCGGACCGAAGTACCTGGGCTCATACGACAAGCAGATCGCCCTCTTCACGCACATCTCGGACTACGAGCGGGACTACGGCGAGGGGCGCCAGCTCCAGCCGGGCAACACTCACATCTTCTACACCAAGAAGTACCACTGGGCATGGGCGATCCCGATTGACGACGAGGTCACCAGCGTCGGAATCGTCGTTCCTGCGGCGTATTTCAAGGAGAAGGGGGAATCTCGCGAAGACTTTGTGAAGCGAGAGATGCAGGAGCTGAACAAAGGCTTGGCCTCCCGGATCCCTGAGGGCAACATGGTCGAGCCGGCGAGAACGGTCCCGAACTACTCATTCCAGGTACGTAAGTTCGCCGGGCCCGGTTACATCTGCGTCGGCGACTCCCACCGATTTGTCGACCCCATCTTCTCTTTCGGCCTCTATGTCGCGTTGCGCGAGGCGACGATGGTGATCGATCCGATCGTGGGCTGGCTCGAAGGAAAGGGTCGTGACTCCGAGAACCCGTTCCACGAGTACATGACCCGGGTCGAAAAGGGCATCGACGTCCTGGAAGATGTCCTCGACACTTTCTGGGAGAACCCGCTGGCCTTCTCCTACCTGGTGCATGCCAAATACCGCTCGCCGCTGACGGATGTCTTCGCCGGTCGCATCTATGACGACATGATGCAGGACCCGATCTTCGACTCGGCCCTCGGCAACTTCCGTCGCCTGCTGGGCCGTGAGCGATCGAATTACGACGAGGAAGGCCTCTACTCGGTGCCGATCGGTTCGCGGTTCCACCCGGAACGCGCGCCGTTGTGGGACTCGAACCTCCAAGACATCGAATCCACCGAGGCCTGGCTTCGCACCGCTGTCTAGATGAATGCTCTGAGCACCGGTCAGGTGGTCGGCTTCGTTCTGCTCGACCTCACGCTCATCATCCTCGTCGCACGATTGGTCGGTTC
>JACCTH010000036.1 GCA_013812505.1 Acidimicrobiia bacterium
CCCGGCACCCGCTCCGCCAACACCTTGGTAATCGCCGCCGTCAACGTCGTCTTCCCATGATCAATATGACCCATCGTCCCCACATTCACATGCGGCTTCGAACGCTCAAACTTCGCCTTACCCATTACCTCTCCTCGTCCTGCTCCTCATCTGATATCTGATGTCTGATATCTGATGTCTGTCTTGTAGCGGCGGGCAGACTCGAACTGCCGACCTCTCGATTATGAGTCGAGCGCTCTCACCGACTGAGCTACGCCGCCTCGGCTGGCGTCACGATCTGGTGATCGCGGCGCCTTCGAGCCCCCTTGCGGAATCGAACCGCAGACCTTCTCCTTACCATGGAGACGCTCTACCAGCTGAGCTAAGGGGGCGGGCTCGGACCAGCTATCTATTCAACTGCCGCCCGGTGCCGGGAGAAGGATTTGAACCTCCGAAGGCGATAGCCGGCAGATTTACAGTCTGCTCCCTTTGGCCGCTCGGGCATCCCGGCATCACCCCGGCTTTCGGGGCCGCCACATGTTAGACGCCAGCTCGATCGGCGTTGATGGGGAGAACCGTGCGGTCGCCTCCGAACGTATAGCGTGGCTATGACTGATTCAACGCTCTACGAAAGGCTGGGTGGTGTGTTTGCCATCGCAGCAGTTGTCGACCACTTCAGTGACGCCGTGGTCCAGAACCCGATAGTCGGCCAGCAGTCGGAGAACCCCGCGCTTCGGGAATGGCACACCAAAAACCTGACCAGACTGCCCGGCCTCAAGTTCATGCGCACTCTGTGGGTCTGCAACGTTGCCGGAGGGCCGTTTGAGTTTGTGCCCACGGAACCAAGCAGCACCGCCCTCGGCCTGGAGGAGGCTCATCGCGAATTTCACATCTCGCCCGAGGAGTTCGACGAAGTCGCAGCCGAGCTTGGGCGAACCCTCGACTCTTTCAAGGTGCCGGCAGCGGAGAAGGCTGAGGTCCTAGCGGCGTTCGCCGCCCACAAGAAGGAAGTGACCGAGGGCTACGCCGAGGCTTTGGCTCGCTGACGCACCAGCAGCATCAACAAACCCAAGGCCACCAGGATCGTGCCCTGCCAGTAACCGGCGCCGACGATGACCGCACCCGTAGCGCCGGCTACGACTGCGGTGACGATCAGCCCCCGCCGGAAGCGGTCGAGCAGGCGACCCTTCATCGCCGAATCGATCTCGCGAAAGCCTCCCGTGTGTTGCATTCGCATCATCTGACGGCTGCGACCGACGCCTAGAACCAGACCGACAAGTGCGGGGTAGGCAACGCCGATCGGTACCCACAGCGGCCTGACCCAGGCCAGAGCGACAAGGGCAACGACCGATAACGCTCCCAAAATCGGCAAAGCCACGCGCAGGTGACGGATTGCCCAGTCCGGGCCTGATTCGAGCACGGCCATCCCAAACCAGGCGGCCCAACCGATTACGAGTGCCGAAACCAGCAGCGGCAACGCAATGGAAATGTCCTGACTGAGTTCGAAGGTCAGAACAGGTTCGCCATGGCTTGCAGGCGGGCGATCCGATCGGGGACCGCCGGATGAGTTGAGAACAAACTCATCAGCCCACCGCCGCGCCGGCCTTTGAATGCGTGCAGGGGGTCGGCGATAAACAGTTGACTTACTGCCGGGTTGACGTTCATCGCCACCTGCGAGGTGCCCGCCTCGAGCTTGGCCAAAGCCGAGGCCAGTTGAAGAGGCTGGCCGGTGATCTCGGCCCCGCTGCGGTCGGCTTGGAACTCGCGGGAACGGGAGATCGCCATCCTAATAATCATGGCCGCGATCGGGGCAAGGACGAGCGAGAGCAAAGTGGCGATGCCCGCCAGAGGATTGTTGCGGTCGTCGCGGCCGCCGCCCATGAAGAGCGCCATCCGACCGAAGATCGAGAGCGCCGCCGCCAGCATCGCCGCCACCGAACTGATCAGGATGTCACGGTTTTGGACGTGGGATAGCTCATGAGCGAGCACGCCCTCAAGCTCCGCTCGATTCATCAGTTGGAGGATGCCGGTGGTCACCGCCACCGCGGCGTGCGACGGATTGCGACCAGTGGCAAAGGCATTCGGCTGTTGGGACTCGATGATGAAGAGCCGCGGCATCGGCAAACCGGTGGCGGTGGTGAGGTTGCGGACGATCGAGTAGACCTCGGGAAGCTCGGCTTCGGTGACCGGCTTGGCCCGGGAAGCGGCCAGCGCCATCTTGTCGGAGAAAAAGTAGGCGACGAAGTTGAGCCCGAAAGCGAGGATCACTCCGATCCAAAGACCTCCTTGTCCCCCGAAGTAGTAACCCAGCCAGAAGACCAGGACGGTCATCAGACTGAGGAGGCCGACGGTTTTCAGGTTGTTGCTCATAGCTGTGTCAATTCTAGAAATCGCTGCCGCTTATCGACCCTTTCGAATCACAAGCACTCGAAAGTCGCCCAGGCCGCGCTCATGAAGCAAGGTTTCTCCGCCAATGCGTTCGCTCCGCAGCGTCAGCTTTTCCTTGGCATCCACCGCCATGACTTCCCGGCTACGGAGCTCAGCGAGGCGCTCATCGAGTCCGTACTTGCGGAGAAAGTCGTCCTGGCGAAAGAGCTCGGTTGTCCAGCCGGATTCCTCGGAGGTCGCGATAAGGGCCGTGAAGTTGACGTCGGCGGTGATGTCAGTCGTGCCCGGCTCGAGCAGCGGATCAGGCCCGAGGTGGTGACCGCGATACGTTCGGAGGGTGCCCGCCTCTCGCCGATGCGACAAGTTCTCGGCCAGCTCGCCATAGTCGACTATCACCACCGAGCCCTCGATCAGTCGGCTCATCAGTTCGGACAACCACGCCTGCGCCTGGCTCTGAACTTCGACCCATCCCCCTTTGGCGACCGGGCCGGCGAAGCGGTTAAGCCAATCGAGCACCTCGGGACGAGGATCGGCGTCGACCATTACAAACGTGTCGCCCTCGAGCCCGACCCAACGCTCCCTCCACTCGCCATCATTTTTCTGGGCCAGCGCCATCGGCAGGTTGTCGATTAGCTCGTTGGCGATGACCACCCCCCGAAGCGGAGATGGCAGCTCGACCAGCGAGGTCACGACCCGGCCCGCCGGGAGGAGGCGGGTGAGGCTGTCGCGCGCCGGCGGGGAAACCTCGACGGCCCAGGCCTCGACGGGGCACTCGGCAAGCAGCGAACGCAAGAGTGAGCCCGACCCGGCACCGACGTCAACCAGCCGGAACGGTTCCCCGAGGCGCCTGTGCTCCTGACGAACGAATTCGGCCAGCGTTACCCCGAACAGCGAGCTGACTTCGGGGCTGGTGAGAAAGTCACCGTCGCTCACCGAGCGAATCGTGTCGCCGCGGAAGAATCCTCCCTCGCCGTAGAGCGCAATCTCCATAAACCGCTCGAAGGAAATCGGTCCGTGAGCGAGGGCGGCGCGAAGGCTCTGCATTGGTTCCGATTGTGGCGCGGTAGCGTGGTGAGATGTTCGAACGGTTCACGGAATAGGCCCGCCGAGTTGTCGTGTTAGCCCAGGAAGAGGCCCGATTACTCGACCATTCGTACATCGGCTCCGAGCATCTCCTTCTTGGCCTTCTCAACGAGAACGAAGGGATCGTCGCCCGGGCGTTGCTCGCTCACAACCTCGATTTGCCGAAGGCCCGGGAAGCGGTCGAGACCATCATCGGTCGTGGGAGCGAAACGCCGCAGAGCCATATACCGTTTACTCGGCGCGCCAAGAAGGTCATGGAGGACAGCTTGCGCGAAGCGATCCACATCGGCCATCGCAACATCGGGGCCGAACATCTTCTTCTCGCCCTCCTTAGAGAGAATGAAGGCATGGCTGTCCAGATCCTGGTCCGGCTTGGAGCCGACCTCCCGGCGATCCGGACCACCGTCGCCGAAGAGATGCACGTCGATCCGCGTGTCGTCGACCGTCCACGTTCCTGGCGGGCTCGGCCGTCGCAGTGCGATCACCCCGACAGCGAGCTGGTCGTCAGTGCTGGACAAGGCTTTCGCATGGTCCGCTGCGCGGATTGCGATACGCTGGTTGGCGTCCTTCCGCAAACCTGATCCTGTTGTTGGATTAGCGTGGGCTCGTGTTCGAACGATTCACCGATCGTGCCCGCCGGGTAGTGGTGCTGGCGCAGGAAGAGTCTCGCCTTCTCATGCACTCGTACATCGGGACTGAGCACATCCTTCTCGGCCTCCTCAACGAGGCAGAAGGGGTTGGTGGCCAGGCACTCGTGGCCCAAGGAGTCGACCTAGCGAGCGTACGAGAGCAGATTGTCGAAATCATCGGACGCGGCACCAACGCACCGGCAGGTCACATTCCATTCACCCCGCGGGCAAAGAAGATCCTCGAGTATTCCTTGCGTGAGTCACTACAGCTTGGTCACAACTACATCGGCACCGAGCACATCCTTCTGGGTCTGATCCGCGAAGGGGAGGGTGTGGCGGCCCAGGTCCTGATGAAATTAGGGGTTGACCCTGACTCCGCCACACAGACGGTCGCCGAGCTGTTGAAAGTCAATCCCCAGCGGGTCGAACTGCCATCCGAGCGCCGTGGCTCGGCGGCCCGATGTCGCCATCCCGACGAGGAGCTAGTCGTCTCTGCCGGTCCCGGCTTCCGTTCGGTTCGTTGTGGCTCGTGCGGCAAGCTCATCGGAGTGCTGCCGCTCGAAGCCGGAGGCCAGTCCCAAGCCGGTTAGTGTCGGAGATAGCCATGGATTTCGGGGTCTTCATCTTCCCCACCGACCAGACGCTCGGGCCGATTGACGCTGCGCGTCAGGCCGAGGCGGCCGGCTTCGAGTCGATTTGGTTTCCCGAGCATTCTCATATCCCGGTGTCGCGAAAAACGCCGTGGGGTGGGGTCAAAGGGGCCAAGCCGCTTCCCGACTGGTACTGGCGAACCCTCGACGCCTTCGTCGCTCTTGCCGCCGCAGCCGCTGTCACCGAACAGATCAAGCTCGGAACGGGCATCACTCTCGTCGCGCAACGCGACCCGATCTGGTTGGCGAAAGAGGTCGCCAGCGTCGACTTCCTGTCCGGGGGAAGGATGCTCTTTGGAATCGGCTACGGCTGGAACAAAGAAGAGCTTGCCAGCCACGGCGTCGATTACTCGGAACGGCGGGCGCTGGTTCGCGAGTCGATCCTTCTGATGAAGGAGCTGTGGACCAAGGAGGAAGCGTCCTTCGCCGGCGAGCTTCTCAAATTGGAAGCATCGTGGGCTTGGCCGAAGCCGATCCAGCGGCCTCACCCACCGATCATCCTCGGCGGCGAGGCAGGCCCGAAAACGATCGTCGACATGGTTGAGTTTTGCGACGGCTGGATGCCACTAGCGACCCGGCACGATGTCGCCGGCAAGGTTGCCGAGGTCAAACAGGCAGTGGCAGCGGCCGGTCGCGACCCGGAAGCGTTCACTATCACGGCGTACGGCACGAAGTCGACGGCCGAGAACATCGAGTCGTTGATTGAGCTGGGCGTCGACCGGATCGTTTTCAACCTCCCCCAAAAAACCGCCGCCGAAGTGACCGAGCGGATCCAACAGCTCGGCGAGCTGATCAAGCCCTATTGACCCTGCCGCTATTGCCGTCCTGTGACCCAGTCGAGAGAGGCGATGATCTCTGGTTGCCGGCGAGCCCCAGAAGCGCTCGATCACTGACCGTGCTACGGAGAGTCCAGGGTCGTCGGCCACGTCGTCGAAATAGCCAAGACCGCGGACGATGTGCAGTAACGCCACTTCAGGGGCCGCCGGCCGGTACCGCTGGATGAACACCGCTGGCCCCTCCTCCACTCGCAGACCGGCTCGTTGCTCGACTGTCATGAGGTCGAAGTAGTCGCGCAGCTCTCCGCGGTCACCCACGACTTTGAGCTTGGTGGCAGCCAGTCCCGCAACCCGGCAACCGGGATACCGCCGATGAGCTGCGTCGGCTCCACCGGGTGATGGGTGGTGGCGTCGAGGAACTGCGCCTTGACGTCTTCCAGATAGCCGTTGAGAGTGCCCTCCTCCACCTGGGTGGTGGCGAACCGACCGATCCCCTCCAGCGAGGAGGCAAGTTGCTGTGGGTCGAAAGGCTCAGAGCGGCCGCCACCTCACCCGTCGTCAGCACGCTGTCCATATCGCTACATTTTACCCTGGCCCTAAACCGTTCCGGCCTCGCGGGCGCGGCGCAGGACGTCGTCGATGGGCGTTGTTGCCAGGTCGCCCAGTTGCTGGACGTACTCGTAGCCGAAGCGGCCTTTGATACAGAGATGGCCGCTCGTGACCGAGTGGTCGATCGGCGAGGTGACCTTGACGATGCGGTTGTCCTGGACGTGGAGCTCGAGGTTGCAGCCAACACCGCAGTACGAGCACACGGTACGCGTCACGGTCTGCTCCTCTTCGTGCCAGAGGTCCGAAGCGCGTAGTTCGTGCTCCGAGCGAAACATGAGCGCCCCTGTCGGGCAGACCCCAATGCAGTTCCCGCAGAAGACGCAGGCTCCTTGGGGAAGCGCGACGTCGAACTCGGTGGAGATTCGGGCGTCGAAGCCTCTTCCAGCGACGGCGATGGCAAAGGTGTTCTGGGCATCGTCGCCGCAGGCTTCGACACACTTGTAACAAAGGATGCAACGCGAGTAGTCACGGACATAAAGCGAGTTGTCCACCTTGACCGGTTGGAAGACCGTCTCGGCATGCGTCCCGGTGTTCTCGTAATGATGTCCGGCGTGGCGCTCATCGCGGTCGTCGACGAGGGGTGCGAGGTCGCCGAAGCGACCCGGGTCTACCTGGTAATTGGTCATCCACTCCTGCACCGAATCATCGACCAAGCTCAGATCGACCGAGGAAGCCAGGAGCTCGAAAACGACCTTGCGCGAGTGGCGCACTCGTTCAGACTCCGTCTGAACCTTCATCCCCGGTTCGACCTTGCGCGAGCAGGAAGGCACCAGCGTCCGGCTGCCCTCGACCTCGACCACGCAGACCCGGCAGACATTGACTGGTGCCAGCGTTTCCAAATAGCAGAGAGTCGGCTGATCCTTCCCTATCGAGCGACAAGCCTCGAGGAGCGTTGCACCTTCGGGAGACACGACCGTCTGGCCATCGATCGTGAGCGAGATCACGAGATCAATCCCAAGGAGATCGCCGACCGTACGACGGAGGCCGCCGTGTGCCCGAGGCCACAAATCGATGCGTCCTTCATTGCGCGGTCGATCTCATCGATGAGACCCGCCTCCAGGGGGGCGCTTCGCGAACGGGCCAGGGCTTCCTCGACTCGAACGGTTCCAACCCGGCACGGAACACACTGACCGCAGCTCTCGTCACGAAAGAAGCGGGCGATGCGGCGGACGACGTCGTGCATGTCCCGGCTGGAGTTGAAAGCCATAACAACTCCCGACCCGAGCGAGACTCCTCGACTACGAGAATCCTCAAAGGTCAACGGCATCGACAACGCCTCAGTATCGACAAAGGCGCCCGCCGCGCCACCGAGCAGGATCGCCTGCGTCTCGCCAACGAAGCCACCCGCAAGGTCAACCAACTCGCCGAGGGCGCCGCCCATCGCTACCTCGTAGGTTCCCGGCCGGTTGATGTCGCCGGAAAGACAGAACAGCCTGGTGCCCGCCGAATCAGGCGTGCCAATCGCGGCAAAGGCTTCACCGCCTTCGAGGACGATCCCCGGGACATTGATCAAAGTCTCGACGTTGTTGATCACCGTCGGTCTTCCGAACAGCCCCACCTGGGCAGGAAAAGGGGGCTTCTGGCGTGGCTCTCCGCGTAGACCTTCGATCGAGTTGAAGAGGGCGGTCTCTTCCCCGCAGATGTAGGCGCCTTGACCGCGGATGATCTCGATGTCGAACTCCGGTCCGAGCTGTCCCGCCAGCCGGGTTTCGTGAAGAGCGTGGCGAAGCCGGGAGGCCGCCAACGGATATTCGCCCCGGACATAGATGTATCCCTTGGCGCAACCGGTCGCAACCGCGGCGATGATCATCGATTCGATCACCGCGAAGGGGTCACCTTCCATCACCACTCGGTCCTTGAACGTCCCCGGCTCGGATTCGTCGGCGTTGCACACCAGATAGCGGGGCGCCGGCTCAGCCGCCACCGCCCGCCACTTCACCCCGGTTGGGAACGCAGCCCCTCCTCGCCCCTTCAATCCTGACCGCTCGACCTCCTCGATCACCGCCGCCGGGCCTAAGGCGCGGGCCTTCTCCAACGCCTGCCATCCCCCGTGATCGGCATAGCTGCCGATGGATTCGGGGTCCGCGTGGCCGACGCGAGCGAGGAGACGATCGCCGACCACGGTCGGATCGGCGACGCCGACCAATTCGAACGGATCCTGGTCACCGGGAGCATTGACCACATCCTCGACCCCGGCTCGCTGCAGGAGGACGGCCGGACGTCGGTCGCATTGGCCCAGACACGGTGAGGAAACCACGGCATCGCCGTGCGGAAATTCACTTCGCACTAGCCGGCAAGCGATGTCGTCGCAAACGTGGGCGACAACTGATGGGCGCTCGGTCGTTGAGATCAGTGCATAAAAGCTGGCGACGCCGTAGGCCTCGGCCGGTGGTATCACCAGACGCCGGCAAATCTCATTGAGGGCTCCTTTACTGACCCAGCCGATCTCTGATTGCACGGCCGATAGCACCGGGAGCAGAAGATGCCGATGCCTACGAGCGGAATGGCCACCAATAGCCAAATGGGATCCAACCTCTTCGACCGGATCGATCAACGCTGCAATGACGGCCCGCTCCGCGTCGGAGGGAGCATCGTCCATGAGCCGAATGTCCATTCAGACCTTTTGTAGCTGAACCGCGGTGGCTTTGAACTCGGCGGTGCCGGACTTTGGGTCCCAGGTGTCAATAGTGAGCTGGTTCACGTCGGCGTCCTCGCCGTAGTGCACCGACATGAAGACCAGGCCCGAACGCAGCGCCAGATCGCGCCGGGCGGGAACCTCGATGGTCCCCCGCCGTGACGACACTTTCACCAGGTCACCGTCGTGGATGGCAAGGCGGTCGGCGTCCTCAGGTGAGATATCGATCGTCCCTCCCGTTCGGATCGGCGAGTCGTAGCCCGCCGACTGAACCCCGGTGTTGAACCCGTCGAGGTGTCGACCGGTGGTCATGCGATATGGGAAGTCGTTGGTGAGTCGATCAACCGGGGGAACCCAGTCGACGGCGATGAAAGGAGCCGGTGGCGACTCGAGCGGCTGCTTCCAAAGGCGACCGTGGATGAACAGCTCGCCCGGATGATTCTCGTCATAACACGGCCATTGGATTCCCCCGAGCTCTTCGAGGCGCTGGTAGCTCATCCCGGCGTGCATGGGGGAAACCAATCGGAGCTCATTCCACGCGTCCTCAGGCGTGGGTTGGCCCCAATCGGCGCCCATTCCCCGGGCGAGCATGCCAATGATGTCAACGTCTGGTCGTGCCTCGCCGGGCGGCTCGAGCGCCTTGCGCACCCGTTGCACCCGGCGCTCGCTCGAGGTCACAGTGCCCTCCGATTCGCACCAATCGGCGGCGGCGGGGAGTACAACGTCGGCCATCTGCGCAGTTCGGGTGAGGAAAATATCTTGCACCACCATGAAATCGAGGCCCTCGAGTGCTTGCCGCGCGTGGACAACATCGGCTTCGGACTCGGCGGGGTTCTCGCCGATCACATATAGGCCGCGCAGCTTTCCGGCCGCCATCGCCTCGAACATCTGGGTTAGGTGCCAGCCGCGTTTGGGAGGGATCGTATGGTTCCAGATCCGTTCTGCCCTCGCCCGCAAGTCGTCGTCTTCGACGTCCTGGAACCCGGGCAGCTTGTTGGGGATGGCGCCCATGTCCCCTCCCCCTTGCACATTGTTCTGTCCGCGGAGAGGAACGAGGCCTGATCCATAGCGCCCAACGTGCCCGGTGAGAAGGGCGAGATTGATCAGAGCCAAGACATTGTCGGTGGCGTTGTGGTGTTCGGTAATCCCCAACGTCCACACGATCTGGGCCATGCCGGCTGAGGCATAAGAAACGGCCATCTCCTCGATGACGTCTGAAGGGATACCGGTGATTTCCTCGACTCGGTCTAACGGATACTCGCCGACTTTGGCGGCGTAGTCGTCGAAGCTGGTGGTGGCGTTGGCGATGAAATCGCGGTGCTGAAGGCCGCGTTCAATTATCACCCGCGCCATCCCATTAGCGAGGGCGATGTCTGAGCCAACGTCAATCCCAAGCCAGATGTCGGCCCATTTGGCAGATTCGCTTCGGCGAGGGTCAACCGTATAGAGCCGTGCCCCGTTGCGAACTCCGCGCAAAAGGTGGTGGAAAAAGATGGGATGGGCGGCGCGCGCGTTCGAGCCCCAGAGGAGGATTACGTCGGCGTGCTCGATCTCCTCGTAAGAACTAGTACCGCCACCTGCTCCAAAGACTGCCGCCAGACCGGCGACGGAAGGAGCGTGTCAAGTGCGGTTGCAACTGTCGATGTTGTTGGTGCCGAGGACCGTGCGGGCGAACTTCTGAGCCAGATAGTTGGTCTCATTCGTCGCCTTCGAACAGGAGAAGAGGCCAAGCGCCTCGCCTCCGTGTTCTGCTTGAACGGCTCGGAGCCCGTCCACCGCGGTCACCACCGCGTCGTCCCACGTGGTGGGTTGCAGACGACCATCTCGACGGACTAGAGGGGTCGTCAGCCGAATATTGGGAGCCATTTTCACCTCCTTTCCTTTACTTAGGGCCATCTTGCCAGACCGGTGGCACCTCCCCCAACAGGTCCTTGTCTTTCAAGGATGCCAGCAAACATGCCGATGAAATCAGGTTGTGTCGACAACGCTGCCCATGTTGGGTTCGAGCCCGGTCGATCGGACGCTGATCCGTCGCCAGGTTGAGCAAGCAGCGCTGGTCGCCCTTAGCCAGGCCGCCCTCGAAAGCATTGATGCTCCTTCGATCCTCCGTATGGCCGTCGAGCGCGTCGCTTTGGTGTGCGGGGTCGAAGCTGTAACGATCGTCGAGCGGATCAGCGAGACCGAAAGCGTGATTCGCGCCGATGTCGGCTACCCAATGCTCGATCGCGGGGTGGTGAACGCCGTCAACGTCGTCATTCCCTCGCGGCGCGGAACCTGGGGGACCCTCGGTCTCTGGACCCAAGGGGGGCAACAACTGACGCGGGAGGATGCGCAGTTTGCCGAGGTGATTGCCTGCCTGGTGGGCTGGGTTGTCTCTCGCAATGAAGTCGAGACGAGGCTGGCCGAGGCGATTCGCGACAAGGACCGTGGCCTCCGCTTGGAAACGGCGCTCTCGCGCTGCGCTCGAGCCCTCCTCGGCGATCACGACGCTGCGGCCGTCGAGCTCAGTCTGCGGGCGCTGATGGAAGCTACCGACGCGTCGACCGGCTTTATCGATTGGCATTGGCTCGAGGACCGCGCATTGCCGAGGATTTGCCTTAGTCGGGACGGACGATCCGAAGAATTGGGTCGGCATTGGGACGGCGTCTCTTGGAACGACCTCGCCTCGATCCGCCGCCTGCTCGAGCGCGGTGAAAGCACAGTGGCGCGGGTTGGCGAGCTTCCCAGCGAGGAGGCAGCTTTTTTCCTGACCGGGCCCGAGCTGATCATGACCGAGCTGAATGTTCCCATCATGGTCAAGGGTGTTTGGGCCGGCACCATCGGCCTGGGCGATCGCGATGAGCATCGAACGTGGGATCGCAAGGAATCGATCGCGATCGAACACTTCGCCTCGCTTCTTTCGGGCTGGTGGGAGAAACGCAACTACGTGCTCCGCCTGGAGGAAGCGGCGGCGGCTCGACATCGCCGAATCAGACTCGAGAAGTCCGTCGCCGCCGCAGCCCAGCTCCTTATCCAGTCGAGCCAACCGGGCGACCTCGACCGCGCCCTCCGCTTGCTCCTTGACGGCACTGACACGACAAGCGTGTTCATCGAGCGCAACGTCGAGAATGACCGGGGCGAGCTTTGTTCCAAAGTGGTTGCCGTTGCCCAACGTCCGGGCTCGGTGTACGACCCGTCGTACTGGGACATGATGCCTTGGACGAGCATGCCGCACACCTACCAGTTCCTCGCCCGAGGCGAGGTGGCAATCCTGATCCCGGAGCAAATGGAAGGGCCGGAGGCGGATACCTATGCGCTGACGCCGGTGAAGTCAGAGGTCGACTTCCCCATCATGATCGATGGAGTTTGGCGAGGTCTGATTGGCTTGGCCGACGAGAACAGTGCTCGCGATTGGAGCGACGAGATCCAAATGCTCCATACCGCGGCCGAGATGATCGCGGCCTTCTGGGGCCGGATTGAAGCCGCCCACCGGCTAGAAGAGGTGGCTAACTCGAAGGCTGAGTTCATCGCGTCGATAAGTCACGAGCTTCGCACCCCGCTCACGGCCGTCGTCGGCCTGGCTAAGACGATGACCGACCCCGGCTACGCGAACCGTCCCGAGGACAGCCGCGAGTTCATGAAGATCATCGCTGACCAAGCGGTCGAGATGGCGGCGATCGTCGAGGATCTGCTGGTCGTCGCTCGTTCAAACATCGGCAGCGTGACGATCCGCTCGGAGGAGATCGATTTGGTGGTGGAAACCGAAACTGCCAGCCGGGGGGTGCGGTGGAATGACAAAAAGGCGCCGGAAATCTCAGGCGAGGCCAAGGCCCATGCCGACCCCCTTCGTGTTCGGCAGATCATCCGCAACTTGCTCACCAACGCCCTTCGCTACGGCGGCCACCAGGTCCGGGTCACCCTGGCTGAAATCGAGGGGTGGGCCCAAGTCCGGGTGATGGACGACGGCAAGGGCATCCCTGACGCCGACCGTGAACGAATTTTCCGACCCTTCGAGCGAGCCCATCGCCGCCAAGGCCAGCCAGCGTCGGTCGGTCTTGGGCTCACGGTCAGCCGGCAGCTGGCCGTCCTGATGGGCGGTTCGCTCAACTATGCCGTCCGCGACGGCTGGAGCACCTTCGAGCTCCACCTTCCCTCAAACTGACGTTTTTATCAGCTAGCCGCGTAGACCCAATTCTGCCTTTCCATGCATTTTGCATGTGAGTATTGTGTTTGCATGTCATCGACAATTCAGATCCGGAACGTCCCCCCGGCCTTACACAGGCGTGTCAAGGCACGGGCCGCCCTGGCCGGCATGTCGCTTTCGGACTATGTCCTACGCGAGATCGAGTGGGCTTTGGAGCGACCCACCCGGGCCGAGCTTCTAGCAAGCATCTCCCGCCTTCCAGCGATCGAGCTGGACCCGCCCGCGGCGACCCTGATCAGGGAGGAGCGTGACCGCCGCTGATCGTTCTCGATGCCTCAGTTGTCGTCGAACTCCTGCTCAACACAGTCCGTGGGAACGTCGCCGCCAAGCGGCTGAACGAGGCCGACGTCACCCTCCATGCGCCACATCTAGTTGGTGTTGAAGTCTCGCAGGCGGTCCGGAGATATGTTCGAACGGGCACGCTTCCACAAGAACGAGGAAGGCTGGCGCTCTTGCATCTTGCAGAACTCGACTTGCGGCGGTATCCCCACGAGCCCTTGCTCCCAAGGATTTGGTCGCTTCGCGAAAACCTTACCGCTTACGACGCCGCGTACGTGAGTCTGGCCGAGGCCCTCGATGCACCGCTGTGGACCTTCGACAGCGCATTGGAGTCGGTGCCCGGATCCGTGGCCGTCGTCGAGGTCTTGGCCACCTGAGCGATGTTCTCGCGACGCAAACAGGGCGCTTTACGCCCTGTTTGCGTGATAAAACGTGCTTAGAAGAGGCCGATGACGTCCCCGTTCTCGTCGATGTCGACCCGGAGATAGGCGGGGTTGGAGCCAAGCCCGGGCATGGTCCGCATCTCCCCCAAGATCGGGTATATGAACCCGGCGCCCACCGACGCCCTCACCTCGCGCACCGGGATGGTGAAACCGGTCGGGGCGCCTTTGAGGTTCGGGTCGTGGGAAATCGAGAGATGGGTCTTGGCCATGCAGATCGGTAAGTAGCCAAAGCCGGCCTTCTCAAAGCCCTCGATCTGTTTCGAGGCCACCGGCGAATACTCAACCTCGCCGGCGCCGTAGATATCGCGGGCGATGATCTCGATCTTCTGTCGAATCCCCATATTCAGCGGATAGAGATAAGAGAACTCGTTGGGCTTTTCAGAAGCCTCCACCACCGCCTCGGCCAACTCGGCAGCCCCCGCCCCGCCTTGGGCCCAATGGTCGGCACGCACCGCGGCGTCGGCGCCTGCTTCCAGCGCCGCCTCCCGGATCGCATTGATCTCGGCCCCGGTGTCGGTGGGAAAGGAGTTGATCGCCACCACTACCGGCAGGCCGAAGCGCTTCACGGTGCTGATGTGGGCGATGAGGTTGGGCATCCCGGCTTGCAGCAACGCCAAGTTCTCTTCCGTGTAAGCCTTGTCGAGGGGCCTCCCCAAAACGACCCGCGGACCGCCACCATGGGTCTTGAGGGCGCGAACCGTTGCCACGAGGACGACGCAATCGGGTTTCAGTCCCGACGTTCGACATTTGATGTCGAGGAACTTCTCCATCCCCATGTCCGCCCCGAACCCCGATTCGGTGACGACGAACTCAGCCGAGTGGAGAGCGACGCGGTCGGCGAGGATCGACGAGTTGCCATGGGCAATGTTGGCGAAGGGCCCGGCATGTACGAAAGCCGGCTGGCCTTCCAGGGTCTGCATCAGGTTGGGATGGAGGCTGTCGCGCATGAGCACGGTGACCGCTCCAGCCACACCCAGGTCCTCCAGGGTCAACGGCTTGTCCGACTTGGAAATCCCGAACACGACCCGGCTCACGCGCTCTCGCAGGTTGCGCAGGGCACTGGCAAAGTCGGAGCCGTCGACGAGGGCAAGGATCGCCATCAGCTCGGAGGCGACGCTGATGTCAAAACCGGTCTCCCGCGGCCGGCCCTCGTCACCGCCACCAAGTCCAACGATCACATTGCGCAGCGCCCGGTCGTTGACGTCGAGGACCCGGTTCCACTGCAGGTTGAAGACGTCGATGCCGAGCCGTTCCAGCCCGATCTTCTTCAGGCCTTCGTCGGACATGCGCGTCTCGTGATACCAACGGGCGTCGATGGCCGCGGCGACCAGATTGTGGGCGGTGGTGATGGCGTGGATGTCGCCGGTGAGATGGAGATTGAACTCGTCCATCGGCACCACTTGGCTTTGCCCGCCGCCAGCCGCACCGCCTTTGATGCCAAAGGTCGGACCCATCGACGGTTGGCGGATGCAGGCGACTGCGTTCTTGCCGATCGTCCCAAGGCCTTGGACGAGGCCGACCGTCGTCGTGGTCTTCCCCTCACCGAGGGGGGTGGGAGTGATGGCAGTGACATCGATGTACTTGCCGCGAGCCCGGGAACCGATGCGTTTGAGGACGTCGAGATGGACTTTGGCCTTTGTCCGTCCGAACGGGATCAAGTCGTCGCTGCCGAGCCCAATTTTGGCCGCCACCTCTTCAATCGGTGCCAACTTGGCACCGCGAGCGACCTCGAGATCACTGGGGAACTGACTCATCGTTTTCTCCTGGATTGGTCGGGCGGGCGTTGCGAGAACTGATCAGCCGTGGCCATCACTTGCTCGGCGATGCTCGCGGCATCGGCGGCGGGGAACCTGTAGGCGGGGCCGTGGACGTGAATCGCGCCCATCACCTTGCGGTCAGAGTTGAGCACCGCGGCAGCCACCGAGTTGATGCCTTCGACAAACTCCTCGTAGACCCAGCAATGTCCCTCGTTTCTGATCTGGCGCAGGCGTTGTCGGATGAGCTTCGGCTCAACGACGGTTTGCTTGGTGAAGGACTCCAACGATCGCGCGAGATAGCGATCGACGTCGTCCGCGGGCCAGCTCGACATCATGCAAAGGCCGGAAGGGCCAATGTGCATCGGGACTTGCAGACCGGTGTAGTCGCGGACCTGGATGGCGCCGGGCGACTCGACCTGTGCCAGGTAGTGAACTTGATAGCCGGTGGGAACGCTGAATCCCGCCGCTTCCCCGACCACATTGACCAGGTTGGTGAGGTGCGGGATGACGGCCGAGCTGAGCGAGGCGCTGGCATCAGCACCTCCGGCCAGCTCCACCAAGCCCTGTCCAATGCGGTAGCGCCCATCCGTGGTGCGGGCGACCGCGCCACGCTGTTCGAGAGTGGCGACGAGCCGGGCGACCGTCGACTTGGGCAGGTCAACTCGCCCGGCCAGCTCGGTGATCCCGGCCGGTGAGACGGCCAAGGATTCCATCACGGCAAACGCGCGGTCGATCGACTGCACCATCTCAACGCTGCCCGCGGAGCCACGCGACGGTGCTCGCGATTTGGTTGAAGGTGAAGATGTGAAGACCCGCGAGGTTGAGCTCGTCTTGTTCTTGCTCGAGGGCGCGGACCAGTTTCGTCGGCCGGTAGGTCTTCGGTCGAAGCAATCGCCAAACCGCGGCGCGGTTTTTCGTGACAAACCGCGCCGACGCTCCTACTCCGATTCTTCGGGCGATCGAGGCCAGCTTGAGCGGGTCGACCACCCCGGGGATACCGACCCGGATCGGGAGCTGAACGGCGTCCGCCCGCGTGCCGCGGGCCCAAGTGACAATGGCACGGGGGTCGAAACACATCTGGGTGGCGATGTAGGTGGCATGCCGTTGCTTATCGATCAGCGCCTGGCGAAGCTGGTCGCCCGAGATGAACGGGTGGCCTTCGGGATAGCCGGTGATGCCCACCGTCTGAAAATGATGACCAAGCTCCTCCATGGCTCGCAACAGCTCGAGGGCGTCCTTGAACTTCCCCTGCTCGTCGGCGTCGCCCCCGACCACAAACACTCGGTTGATTCCTTCGCCCGCGAGGCGGTCGATGACGTCGTTGAGCTCGCTCTGGTCGGCGATCATTCTCGCCGAAAGATGCGGCGTCGTCTCATGGCCGAGACGATGAACTTCGGCGGCAAGGTCGAGAGTTGCCTTGGTTCCCTTGGCCGGAGAGGCAGTCACGGTCACGCTGGCCCCGCTGGGGAGAGCGCTTAGTTTCTCCTCGATGCCCTTGAGCGGGATGATCTCGAAGGAGGGCGAAGTCGTGAGCCGGTCAGACATCTGAGTCGGGAAACGAGGCCTTACGGTGCGAGACCCACTCGAGGAGCTCTTCTTCGACGGATTCGTCCAAAGGCGGTGGTTCGTACTCGACCAGCATCTGCTGCCACTGCGCGTGGGCACGCACCTCTGCGGCCTGTGACCCCGCCTCGAGCCATTGCTCGAAACTGTTGTTGTCAGCGGTGCGGCTGCGCCAAAAGGCGGTCTCGAAATTCGCCAGAGTGTGTGCGTTGCCGAGGAAATGCTGACCTGGAGGATTCTCGACCAGCGCCTCGATCGCCAGCCCATTGTCGCTGAGGTCGACTCCCTTGATGTAAGCGGCCGCCATCGACGCCTGGTCGGCGTCGAGGATAAATTTCTCGTAGCCCATCGTCAAACCACCCTCGAGCCATCCCGCGGTGTGAAGCACGAAGTTGGTCCCCGCCTGGATGGTGGGAAAGAAAGTGGCTGCACTTTCAAAGGCGGCTTGGTAGTCCGCCACCTTCGAGGAGGTGAGGTTGCCGCCGCTGCGAAACGGGACCCCCAGCCGCCGGGCCAGGGCAGCGATGACGAACAGCACCAAGGCGGGCTCGGGCGTCCCAAACGTTGGCGCGCCGGACTGCATCGAGATCGACGAGGCGAACGAGCCGAAGACCACGGGCGCCCCGGGGCGAACGATCTGACAAAAGGCCATTCCAGCCATGGCTTCGGCCAAGGTTTGGGTCGCGGTAGCGGCCACCGTCACCGGGGCCATGGCGCCCGCCAGGATGAATGGGGTGATCAGACAGGCTTGATTGTTCTCGGCGTAAACCTTGGCCGAGCCGAGCATGTTGTAATCCCAGCTCATCGGTGAGTTGGCGTTGCAGAGCGAGAGAAGCACCGTGTTCTGATCGACGAACTCCTCGCCAAACACAACGCGCGCCATGTCGACAGTGTCTTGTGCGCGCTCGGGGGCCGTGACCGAGCCCATGAAAGGGCGGTCGTGATACTTGATATGGGAGAACACCATGTCGAAATGGCGCTTGTTCACCGGCAGGTCCACCGGTTCACACAGGGTGCCGCCCCCGTGATGGAGCGAAGTGCTCAGATGAGTGAGCTTGGCGAAGTTGCGGAAGTCGTCGATGGTGGCATAGCGGCGCCCGCCCGCGAGATCGCGGACAAACGGTGACCCATAGGCCGGGGCGAAGACCATGTTCGGGTCACCGATGGTGACCGATCGCTCCGGGTTGCGAGCGTGTTGAACAAACGTCCTCGGCGCCGAGGCCTTGATCAATGACCTCGCCAGCCCGTCGGGGAAACGAACCCGGTTCTCGTCGACTTCGGCTCCGCCATCGGCAAAAATCTTCAGCGCCTCCGGATAGCCGTGAATTGCGACCCCGACCTCGGCGAGAAGACGATCGGCGTTCTGCTCGATAATCGTCAGCCCTTCTTCGTCGAGCACCTCGACGGGCTTGAGGGTGCGAGTGAGGAACGGCATCGAGTCGAGCGCTCTCGCCGTCCGCGCCGCTTGTCGAGCCGCCCGGCCACCGCTCCGTCGTCCCTGTTCCATGATGTGGAAAGAGACTACATCATGGAACGTGAGCCAGCCCATTCTTAAGGCGATTTTGGTGGCTATGCAACCACGGGAACCTAAGGTTTCCTGGGGAATGGCTAGCGGCGGCGGCTCCGCGCCGCGGGGGTCGGTTCCGGGAGGTCGAGCATGGTCTGGAGCTGGGGATACCGATCCGTCTTGTGGGGGATCGCCATCGCCGCGACAAAGTGCTCCTGGAACCGGGGCTCGACCGCGGTCTCGATCTTCTCGATCGTTCGGGCGACCGCTTCGATCTCGCGGCGCGATTCGCCCGAGAGCAGCGCCATCATCGCGCCGACGCCGGCCGCGTTGCCCGCCGCCGACACTTTGTCCGGATCACAATCAGGAACCAGCCCTAGAGCCATCGCGTAGATCGGATCGATGTGGCTGCCGAACGCGCCGGCCAAACGAATCTGGTCGACGTAGTCGACTGCCAGCTCGTCCATCAGAAGATCACAACCGGCGCGCAGTGCGGCTTTGGCGAGCTGGATCGCCCGGACATCGTTCTGGGTGATGAGCACCTCGGGCTTGTCGTGTAAGCGATAAGAGAAGGTGCGGCCTTGGGCGACGATGCGCTCCGAGCCGCGGTCCACGATCACTCCGTCGGACGTGATGACTCCGGCGAGAAAAAGCTCGACGATGACCTCGATGATCCCCGACCCGCAGATCCCGGTCACAGCCGATCCATCGAAGCCGTCCTCGTCGGACCACATTTCCTGACCAATAACTTTGATTCGCGGTGCAAGCGATTGAGGATCAACGCGAACGCGCTCGATCGCCCCTGGCGCAGCGCGCTGCCCCGAGGAGATCTGGGCGCCTTCGAACGCGGGGCCGGTGGGCGATGACGCCGCCAGCAGCCGGTCCTCGTTGCCAAGGACGATCTCGGCATTGGTGCCGACGTCGACCAACAACTGCAACGGCGAACGGCGGTAAGGTCCTTCGGAGAGCACGGCCCCAGCGGCGTCGGCGCCGACATGGCCGGCAATGCAGGGGAGGGTGTAAACCGACGCACCGGGGTTGACCTCAAGCTCGAGCGCCGCGGCCGGAGTGTCGAGGGCCGCGGTGGTGACCAAGGCGAACGGTGCGGTTCCAAGCTCGCGAGGATCGAAGCCGAGAAACAAGTGATGCATGATCGGGTTGCCGACGACGGCAATTTCGAGCACGTCGTCTCGCTCCATTCCCGCCTCGGCAACAAGCTCCCCAATCACCTCGTTCAAAGCCTGACGAACCACCTGGGTGAGCCGCTTCTCGCCGCCCTCATTCATCATCACGTAGGACACCCGGCTCATGAGATCTTCTCCAAATCCAATCTGAGGATTCATTCGCCCGTTGCTGCTGAGGACGGCGCCAGTGAAGAGGTCGCAAAGATGCCCGGCGATCGTGGTCGAGCCAATGTCGAAAGCCACCCCCAGCGCGCGGTCGCGGAAGCCCGGCCAAATGGCGACGATCCGATTGGTCCGCACGGCGACCGTGACCGTCCATTTGCCGTTTCGAAGCGCCGGCTGAAGTTGGGTCAGGACATGAGCATCGAAGGAGAGCTCCTCGAGATTCCACTGTCCGGCCAGGGCGAGCAGGACGCGATCGGCATCGCCGGTGGGTGAGGCCAAATCGGGTTCGGCGACTTCGATGTAGTAGAGACGAACCACCGGGTCGACCGGAAGGTTGTCGACGCCGGCGCGTTTGCGGACGACCTGGCGGTGGACCTGGCTCTCGGAAGGCACATCGATGACGACGTCGTCGACGATGTGCGCCGCGCACCCGAGGCGATAGCCGGCCAAGAGCGGCCGGCGACCGTGATATTCGGCTTCGGTCGCGCCAGGTGGTGACAGTCGTTCAGGTTTCGAATCCATGCCGGGCCGGCTGCCGACCATTACCTGGCAGCGGCCGCAGATGCCCCTTCCCCCGCATACCGAATCGAGATCCACCCCCAAGGCTCGGGCCGCGTCAAGGACGGTCGATTCGGCGGGGACCTTTCCCCGTCTCCCCGACGGAGTGAAGACGACCTGGTACGTGTCGGCCATGTCAGGCAGTGATAGCAGCGCTGGCTAACCGGCGAGCCAAAGGGAAACGTTGGCTGGACGCATCGTGCGATCGACAACCGCGGCCAGATCCCCCACCAAACTTTCGAGGTCAACCTCATCCCGGAGACGCGACGAGAAGTTGTCGACCACGAGTTGCGAGTCGTAGCGGGCTCGATCAAACCGTCGTTCGACAAACGTCTGCACCCGCCTGCGCACAGGTGAGAACAGGGCCGCTGTGGCCAGAGTGCTTCCCGCCACTGCCAGCGAGTTGTCCTGGCCGAGCTGCGAACCAAGGGCGATCACAACGGCTAGATAGACGCCAGCAAGGATCAAAGCAACCAGCGCGTAGGTCACGGTGCGGCTTACCAAACGGTCGATCTCGTAGAGCCGGTAACGCAGGACGGCGACCATGATCGAGCCCCCCAACCCCACCGTAAGAGCGACATTGAGCACGCTGCCGATAACTGGAATGGCGCCGAACGAACTGGAGAGGGCAAAGAAAGGAATCGCCAAAATCCCGGCGAGTGCCAGCCACTTGATCTGCGCTCTCACGAGGGGCCCGCTTTGGCGGAACCGGACAACGAGCGAGATCACGGCGATCAGGACCATGACCGGAAACACCGAAAAGATGATGGGGGCCAAGGCGGAGAAGATCGGATTAAGTGCTTTGACCCCTAGCGGATTCATCAAGCCGGGGATCTGCTCTTCGTCGACTGGACCAGGGGCGAACGCTGCGATCAGAAACGTCAGGATCATGAGGGCGACGAACGCAAACAGGACGATTCGCCAGCGACGTGACGGAACCTTGCCGTCAGGAAAGAGCAAGAAGAGAAACGGAACCGTAAACGTGGCCGGGATCCACGCCCAGAGGGCCACCCAACCGGTCGCCTGGGCGAGCCAGTCGCCGGTTCCCAGTGTCAGAACTCGATACTCGGCGAGATCGGAGGCAAGCCATTCGATCGGAAATGCCAGGCCGGGGCCCATGGCTTGCCACCCGAGGAGGTTGGTCGGCAGCCGGCGGACGATGAGGTACCCGAAGGTGCCAAGGATCACAAAGCTGAGCACCTCGAAAATCTCGAGAACTGCCGCACCTCTGGCGATGACCGGCTGGGTCGTCGCCAGGACGGCGAATGCCACCCAGGTGACGATGCTCAACAACCAGGCGATCGTGGCCAGCCGCCTCAGCCCGACTTCCTTCTGCATACGCGTCCAGCTACCACGGGTTCGCAATGACTCCGTTACGACTCCTTTAGCCCCGCCGCCGACTCGGTCTCCGCGCGGTCTCGGTGGGGACGCGATAGGTCCGGATCCAGGTGGCGCAGTGGGGGTCGCGGCCGGCGAGGACATCTGCGGCGAGCACTGCTTGGCGAACCTCAGGTTCGAGGGGGTTAGTGATGGCAGAGGTCATCCCCGCCCCGATCGCCATCGAGAGAAAGGCAGCGTTGATTCCAGCTCGGTTGGGCAAGCCAAAGCTGATATTGGATGCGCCGCACGTCGTGTTGACACCGAGCTCATTGCGCAAGCGACCGACCAGGTGAAAGACCTGGCGACCGGCGGTGCCCATGGCACCGATCGGCATCACCAACGGGTCGACCACGACGTCCTCTCTCCCGATCCCGTAATCAGCGGCGCGACCGACGATCTTCCGCGCCACCTCAAACCGGACATCGGGATCCTCCGAAATGCCCGACTCGTCGTTGGAGATCGCCACCACCGCCGCGCCGTACTTGGCAACCAGCGGCAGCACCCGCTCGAGCCGCTCCTCCTCACCGGTCACCGAGTTGACGAGCGGCTTTCCCTGATAAACCGCCAGGCCCGCTTCGAGGGCCTCGACGATCGAGGAGTCGATCGAGAGTGGAACGTCGGTCAGCGATTGGACCAGTTGAATGGCTTTAGCTAAGAGTCCTGGCTCATCGGCCAGCGGAATCCCGGCGTTCACGTCGAGCATCGGCGCACCCGCGGCGACTTGGGTGATGGTGTCGGTCTCAACCCGAGAAAAGTCGCCATCCCGCATCTCGGCGGCGAGCAGCTTGCGGCCGGTCGGGTTGATCCGTTCGCCAATGATCACGAACGGGCGCTCGAAGCCAATGACTACTTCCCGGGTCGCTGACGAAACAACCGTGTCCGTCATCTGGCCCCACCTTTGGCGGCGAGCTCGTTGAGGACCTCGGGGGTGAAGGCGGCCTCCAGCCGCGTGGCTTCGCGATCTGCTTCGGACTCAAGATCGTCTCCGCAAGGCCGGGCGTCACGAGCCCACTCGTTCAAGTACTCGTCGGTGCCAAACAACCCGGCATACATCGCCGCCCGATCGATTGCGACCTGAAAGCGCGGCGATAGCTCTCGCCGCGCCGCCGCCCGACCTTGCTTGGCTACCACTTGGGCGGGGATGTCGCGCCAGCGGATGACAGTCAGCTCGGCAGTCATTGCGAGGCTGCAACGAGTGCAGGTTGAAAGTCCCCGTAGCCAACATGGTGATGCTCGAACTCGAGTCCGAGACGATCGGCGGCCGCCCGGGCTTTGTCGACCAGCACCGACGAGTCGGTCTGAGAGAGATAGATCAGGCGGCGATAGTTGCCGAAGTAGTCGTCGCGCAATTGCGGCCAGCGGTCGAGCCCGAGCCCATCCCAGACGAGACGATCAAAATGCTTGGCCAGGAAGTCGGTGAGGTAGAAGGTGGCCGGATCGGCCTCATGCAATGAGGCAAACAGGCTGGCACCAGCGAAGAATTCATAGCAGTGTGCGCCGGGCAATCGTTCGATCCCGCGTTCGTCGAGCAGGCGATCGAGCTCTCCGCCCGTTCCGCAGTCGGCGTATCCGACAAATATCTTCTGATACTTTCCTGAGGCGCGTTCGATCCTCTCGGCCACCGCGGCCGTGATCCTCTTGGGGGTGTTGTGCAGGGAGGCCGGCAGACATTCGACGTCGACCCAGGCGAGACCGTTGCCCTTGATCACATCCATCAGTTCTCTGGCCAGCGCCCCGCAGGCGATGACCAGAACCCGCTCGGTCACGGCTCCTCGCCCGCGGTGAGACGTCGGGCCAGAACCAGAGCTTCGGCCGTCTCAGCCGCCACTGCCGCATCCCGGCAATAGGCATCGGCTCCGACAGCTTTGCCGAACTCCTCGTTGAGCGGCGCCCCTCCCACCAGCACGATGTATTTCTCGCGCAGACCCCGTTCCTTGAGAGAATCGATCACAACCTTCATGTATGGCATCGTCGTGGTGAGCAGAGCTGACATGCCGAGGATGTCGGGTTCATGTTCTTCGAGAGCGGCAATGAACTTGTCGGCATCGGTGTTGATGCCGAGGTTGATGACCTCGAATCCCGCGCCCTCGAGCATCATTGCCACCAGGTTCTTCCCGATGTCGTGAATGTCACCTTTGACGGTGCCGATCACAACCTTGCCGATCGTCCGGGCGCCGGTTTCAGCCAGCAACGGACGGAGAATTGCCATCCCAGCTTTCATCGCGTTCGCTGCCAGCAGAACCTCGGGGACGAAAAGGATTCCGTCGCGGAAATCGATGCCGACGATCCGCATGCCCTCGACCAGGGCATCGTTTAAGACCGATTGCGGTTCCCAGCCTCGGCCAAGGAGAATGTTGGTGCCTTCCACGATCTCCGGTGCCAGACCGTCGTAGAGATCGTCGTGCATCTGGGTGACGAGATCGGAGTCGGACAGGGAGTTGAGATCGAGTTCGTCTTCAGCCATCTTGGAGTCTCGTTCCACGATATGGGACGGTTCTGTATAACGGAACACTAGTCGGGCGTGGTCGGCATCGCATAGAGGTCCTTACGCTCTAGACATGGCATTCGCGGCGACCAGACTCACCGCCTTTTCCCATGGCGCGGGCTGCGCCTGCAAGCTGGGCCCCGACGAGCTGGCGGAGATCGTCGGACCGCTTGCTGACCACCCCGCCTATTCCTCGCCCAATCTTGTGGTGGGGATCGGTACCGCTGATGACGCCGGGGTTTGGCAGCTCGACTCGAACCAGCGCCTGGTGCAGACGATTGACTTCTTCACCCCGATCGTTGACGACCCGTTCGACTGGGGAAGGATTGCCGCCGCCAACGCGCTGTCCGACATCTATGCCATGGGAGGGTCACCGATTACGGCGCTGCAGATCGTTGCCTGGCCCCGGAATGGCCTTGCCTTCAGCACCCTGGCCGAGGTTCTGCGCGGCGGAGCCGAGGTGATGAAGTTCAGCGGGACCACGATCATCGGCGGCCATTCGATCGACGATCCCGAGCCGAAGTATGGGTTTGCCGTCACCGGGATGGTTGGCACTCCGATCACCAATGCCGGAGCCCGACCCGGCGACCGTTTGGTCCTCACCAAGCCACTTGGTACCGGAATCATCACCACCGCACTCAAGCGTGGTGCGTGCCCGCCGGACTTGGCCGCGAGTGCGGTTCGGGTGATGGTTGAGCTCAATGCCAGCGCTGTACAACCGATGGTCGACGTCGGGGTCAACGCCGCCACCGACGTCACCGGTTTCGGCCTCCTTGGCCACTTGCGAGAGATGCTTATTGCCTCAGGGGTGGCCGCAGTCATCGACGCGGCGGTCGTGCCGACGATCGGTGACCTGAGCCGTCTGATCGAAGCCGGTCACTACTCAGGTGGGAGTCAGCGCAACCTGTCGAGCGTTCGCCCTTTCCTCCGCGGTCCCACGCCCAACGAGGCCACGCTCAAGATCCTGGCCGATGCCCAAACCTCAGGCGGGTTGCTGATCTCAGTCGATGCCGATCGCGCCTCAGCCTTAGTCGCCGCCCTGAACCACGGTCGATCATCGGAGGCAGTGGTCATTGGTGAAATCACCGCTGGAGCGCCTTCCGTCGCATTTAGCTGATTTTCCACCAATCCGTTCCGCTCTCGGCTGCGTATTGGTAGTGGGAGTCTCATGGAAGGAGAAACAAATGAGACGAGGTATGGGCAAACGCGCGTTCCTGGCAGCAGCCGTCGCGGCTGTTCTGATCCTGGGGACACTCGGAGTGGCCTACGCGGGCCATGAAAACGTGCTCCTTTTTACGCAGCTCAGAGGTCGTAACGAGGTACCGACGGACCCAGCGGAGACCAGGAAGAACGTCGGAGATCCCAACGGCACTGGCGTGGCCTACGTCTTCGGAATCGATGGCGATCCGACGACCCTGTGTTATGTCCTGACAGTCGACCGAATCCAACCGGCGACCGCGGCGCACATTCACGAGGGTGTCGAAGGAACCAACGGCCCGGTGGTCGTCAATCTGGCCGCACCGGCAGATGGGAATGCAGCCGACTGCCTCACCGAAGGCGAGGAGGGCAAGTTCGTCGGTGACCAAACCGTGGCCGAGATACTTGCCAACCCCAGTGCGTACTACGTGAACGTGCACAACGCCGAATTCCCCAGCGGGGCCATCAGAGGGCAACTAGCCCCCGAGCGTTAGGCGGAACCCTGACAGAGTGAAGGGCCGGGACGCCAGTCCCGGCCCTTTCTCTTCTTCGGAAGCGTTCGCGGGACCGCTTTCGCGACCAAATCGGCCCCTGGCAGGGGCCGATTTGGTGATAAAAACGATTTATGGGTGTTGGAGGGCGCGGAGTTCCTCGACGGGGATGTGGCAGCGCTTGAACCAGCCGGGCTCTGCTTCCTCTAGAGGAGGCTCGACCGTTTCGCAGATCTCGCCAATCTTGCGGGGGCAGCGGGTCTGGAACACGCATCCGGACGGAGGGTTGGAAGCCGCCGGGATCTCGCCTTCGAGACGGATTCGGGTGTCTTCCTCGAGTTCGGGTGAGGCCGAAAGTAGGGCCTCGGTGTAGGGATGGTGGGGTCCGTCGAAGACGCGGACTGCGGGACCGACCTCCATCAGTCTGCCGAGATACATCACTGCGACCCGGTCGGCGATATATCGCACCACGTTGAGATCGTGGGAGATGAACAGATAGGAGACGTTCTCCTCTGCCTGGAGTTCGGCCAGCAAGTTGATGATGGCGGCCTGGACGGAAACATCGAGAGCCGAGGTTGGCTCGTCGCAGATCACGAGCGCGGGAGTCCCGGCGAAGGCCCGCGCGATCGCGACCCGTTGCTTGAGCCCACCGGACAATTGCCTTGGCTTGGATAGGTAGTGCTGTGCGCCCATACGGACTTCGCTCAGCAGGTTTTTCGTCCGGTCGTCGATTTGTTTCTTTCCTCCCGGACGCAAAAGCCTGACGGCACGTCCGATGATGCGGCGTACGGAATGCCTCCGGTTCAGAGCGCTGTCTGGGTTCTGGAAGACCATCTGGATCGCGCCGATCTCGCCCTGGGTGCGCTTTTCCACCTTGGCGGCCAAACCTTTGCCGCTGAGAGTGATGACGGCCCCGTCGTCGGGAGCATGGATACCCAACAGCACTTTGGCCAGGGTCGATTTTCCCGAGCCTGACTCCCCTACCAGCGCAACTGTTTCGCCCACCCTGATCTCGAGATCAATGTCGTGAAGGGCATAGACGGGAAGGCCTTCTTGGACAAAGGTCTTGGAGGTGTTGCTGATCGCCAGCAAGGTCTCTTGGCTGCGCTCGCGTCTGGCCGCGACTTCCGGCACGTTTCTTGGCAGGTCCTGGGCGCGGTCGGGGAAGTGGCAGCGGCTCACCGCGTCCCCGGGGACCGGAATGAGCTCCGGTTCGACTTGGCGACAGATGTCCTCGACATTGCCGCACCGCTCCGCATAGACGCAGCCCGTGATGTCGGCGCCGAGCGCGGGCAGAAACCCGGGGATGGTGTCGAGGGTCGTCTCATCCCGCCGTCCGGTTTCGGCCGAGGGGAGGCTCCGTAACAGGCCAACCGTGTAGGGATGGGTGGGATTGGTGAACATCTCCTCTGTCGGGCCCTCCGCCATGAGCCGTCCGGCGTATAACACCGCGACCCGGTCGCACATCTTGCGAATGACCGCCAGGTTGTGGCTGATGAACAGCACCGAAGTGCCAATCTCCTCGCGTAGGTCCGCAACCAGGTCGAGCACTTCGGCTTCGACCGTCGCATCCAGCCCCGTGGTCGGTTCGTCGAGGATGAGCAGTGCAGGTCGCGATGCGATCGCCATCGCGATCACCACCCGCTGCAACATTCCCCCTGAGAGCTGATGCGGGTAACGCCGGGCTACCCGCGACGGGTCGGCGATCTGCACCTTGTCCAGCACCTCCTGCACTCGCCTGCCCCGTTCGGCTGCAGGCACTCCCATCAGCTCGAACACATCCTCCACCTGGCGACCGATTCTGATCGAGGGGTTGAGGGAGGTGGCCGGGTTTTGATACACCATCGAGAGCTCGTTCACCCGCAGATTGCGCAGCTCCCGAGAGTTCAGCTCGGTGGCGTCCCGGCCGCCCACCCGAATCGAGCCGGCGCTGATCCGTCCGTTGCGAGGGAGGTAGTGCATGATCGCCATGGCGATCGTCGATTTGCCACATCCCGACTCCCCGACGAGGCCAAAGGATTGCCCCCGTTCAACGGTGAAGTTGATGTCCCGTACAGCGGACTTCCAGTCGGGACCGATGCGGTACTCGAGGGCGAGGTCCTTGACCTCGAGCGCGGGTTTGGTCGTGGTCATGGTGGTCATTCAAAGGCCTGACTGACCGAATCGGCCACGAGGTTGACTGCAACAACGAGCGAGGCGATCGCCACCGCCGGAAATAGGACCGGCCACCAAAAGCCTCCGGTGAGAAAGCCGTAGTGCTGGGCGATCATCAGACCCCAATCCGGGATCGAGGGCTCGACCCCAAACCCGAGAAACGACAGCGCCAGGACAGTAAAAATCGCATAACCCAAACGGACCGTGAACTCGACGATGATGACGTTGGCCACATTCGGCAGGATCTCGACGAAGAGGACATAAAGAGAGTTGTCTCTCCTTAGTTGGGCGGCGGTCACGTAATCGAGCTGGCGTTCGGAGAGAACCGCGGCCCGCACGGTTTTGGCGATGATCGGAGTGAAGACCAACCCGATCACGACGATGACCCCGAAGGTGTTGGGGCCAAGGGCGGTGAGAGCCAGCATGCCGGTGATGACGAGCGGGATCGAGAGGAAGGCGTCGAGGATGCGGCTGAGAATGTCGTCGACGATGCCACCGGCGTAGCCGACGAGAAGTCCCAGAGCTGTTCCGAAAATCGTGCCGAGCACCGTGGCCGCCAAAGCCACCGTCATCACCTGCCGGGCGCCCGCGAGGACCCGGGAAAGGACATCACGCCCCAGTTCGTCGGTGCCCAACGGATGGTCGCCCGAAGGCTGCTCGAGTCGGTTGAGCACATCCGCCGGGGTTCCCAACGGATCAAACGGGGTGATGAAGTCGCCGAAGATGGCGAACACCACCCAAATCACCACGATCGTTGCCCCTACCCAAAACGTCGCTGAACCACGGAGAACTCTCCAGCGTTGCGAACGGGAAGCAATGGGCACCGTCATCCGCTCCCTCCAAGGCGAATCCGCGGATTGAGCCACGAGTAACTGAGATCGGCGAGGAGCATCGAAACCTGGAAAACCGCCCCGACCACCAGCACCCCGCCGGCCAAAAGCGGAAAGTCGGCGTTCCGAGCCGCGCCGACCAGAAGCTGACCGATGCCTTGATAAGAGAAGAGGGTCTCGACGATGACCAATCCACCGATCAAATAGCCCACCTGCGACGCAACCACGGCGATGGTCGGGAGGAGAGCATTGCGCAGCACCTCTCGTCTGATGACTATCGAGCGGGGAAGGCCCTTGAGAATCGCGGTGCGGGTGTAATCGGCCTCCAGTGCCTCGATCACTCCCGCCCGGGTAATGCGGGCGATATAGCCGAAGAGCACCAGCACAAGGCACATTGCCGGCAAGATGAGATGGCGGAGCTGGGTGAGGAATCCCGATCCGCGAGGTGCGCTCGCCGTGCCTGGCAGCCACCCCAGAGTCACCGCAAACACGAGGATCAGGATGATGCCTGATACGAATTCGGGTATCACGGTCGCCGAGAGACCTCCGACAGTAACGATCCTGTCAACCAACTTTCCTCGCCGCAACGCAGCGAGGATCCCCCCCAGGATCGACAGTGGAACCACAATCACGAAGGCGAGCGCACCGAGCTTGGCCGAGTTGAGCAATGCCCTGCCGACGAGCTCGGTCACCGGGCGCGCAAGCGTGATCGAATCCCCCAGGTCACCCGTGACCGCCCCCCCGATCCAGTCGGTGTACTGCACGAGCAACGGTCGGTCGGTGCCCAGCCGGGCATTGAGGATGTCGACCGACTCCTGGGTCGCGAACGGCCCCAACACCCGGCGTCCAACATCTCCAGGGAGGAGCTGGGTACCGATGAAGACCAGAACACTCAGCAGCGCCAGCGTGATCAGCGCGAGGCCGATACGGCGCACGATGAACCTACCCATCAGGCACCGATCGGACCCTTCCGCTTATCGCGTTGATGTGGCCCCTCCCGGGGATTAGCTGACCGAGGCGTTTACCAGGTCGACGTGACCCATCCCAGTCACGACCAAGCCGCTGAAGTTCGGCTGCGTGATCGAGATGTGATCGACGAAGTAGGGGACGATGAAGGGGACCTCGTCATTGAGCAGGGTTTGCAGCTCGCCCGAGAGTTGGCGCTGGATGTCCAGGTCGGGGGCGCTGGCGAACTGGTTGTAGAGATCGTCGTAGGTCTCGTTCACCCAGTGCGAGGCGTTCCAGGTCCCGTCGCTCAACAGCGGAGCCGCCAGATAGACGTTGGGAACACCTCGGTGACCGTAGTTGACGATTCCCATCGACCCGGCGGCAGCCAACCAGTAGTCGTTGTAATAGGTCCCGGAGTCGAACACCCCGAGGTTCAGAGTGATCCCGACCTGAGCGGCCGAAGCCGCGATGAGCTGGGCGAGGTCCTCGACTTCGGCGAACACGAGGGTGTGGAGCGGCGCCTCGAAGGCGCCGAGTCCGGCCGCGTCCAAAAGCCCCTGGGCAGCCGCGAGATCTTCGGTCCTCTGCGCGGGGGTGTCCTGACTGAACATCGGGAAGAACTCCCAGATCGGATGGTCGTTGCCCACGGTTCCGAAGCCGGCTAGCAGCCCGTCGATCAGCACCTGGCGGTTGAGCGTCAGCGCTACCGCTTGTCTGACCCGCTTGTCGTTGAACGGCGGGGCAGAGGTGTCGAAGTAGACCTGGCGGTGCTGAGCGGTGGGGATGCTCGCCACAGTGGCATCTGGGCTTTCGAGGAGCGCCTGCCCTCCGGAGGAAGAGATGTGGGGAATGACATCCACCCTGCCTTCCTGGAACGCAGTGACCGCCACCGCTTCGTCAGCGAAGAAAGTAACTTCGAGCTGCTCGGGCTGGGCGGCGTTGTCGCCCCAGTAATTCTGGTTTTTGACAAACGAAGCCGAAACCCCCGGCTCGTGATTTTCGATCTGCCAGATGCCGGTGCCGGGGAATTCGGTCTCGTAACTTCCCTCGGCATAGCTGTCCCAAAAGGAAGCCGGAACGATGATGCCGTTGTAGTTGTCCGAGCTGACGAAGAACGGGAAGCTTCCATTGGGCTGCGCCAAGGTGAACTCGACGGTGGCTTCGTCGATCGCGACGATGTTCTCCGGGGTGACGCCAAAGGTTTCGTAGGCCGAGGCGGCGTTTCCGGAAGCGATGTTGGTGAAGACCGCCACGACATCGTCCGCCACCATCGGTGAGCCGTCGTGATAGGTAACACCCTGACGGAGGTTGAACGTCCAAACATCGAGCGTTTCGTTGGGCTCCCAGCTCTCGGCGAGCACCGGTATGAGATTGAGCTCGGCGTCGGAGAAGGCGAGATACTGACCCGTCTGTCCGAGAATCGCGAGACGTCCTTCGTCGTTGGTGAGTACAGGATCGATGGCGCCGGCCGGTGTGATCATGGCAGCCCGGATCGCGCCAGCCCCTGTCGATCCCGAGGTGCCGGTGGCTCCGGTGGTCGTCGGTCCCCCAGTCGTTCCCGAGCCGCCAGTCGTCGTCGGCCCGCCCGCCAAAGTAGTGGTCGCGCCTTCGTCGGTAGCGCACGCGGTCGCGACAAAACCCAGCACTGACACCGACATGCCGATGATCGTCCCGCGACGGATGAAGTCGCGGCGAGTGATCTTGCCGGCCGCATACTCGTCGATGATGTGGTTCTCGATCGGAGTCGCTCGCCGACGGATGGCGTCTAATCGCAATCGATCGCGCACGCTCTTCTTGGCTTTCATCGTCTTTGCTCCTTCTCATGTCGCGGACTTAATCGACTACGGAGACTCCGCGACAGCGCCACCATACCCAGAACCTGTTGACTGAGAGCCCGAAAACCTAGGACTCCGAAGGCGCCCCGCCCTCGGCGCTGCGGCGACCCACGAAATCGTCCAACTCCTGACGAATCCAGTCATCGAGGGGCGGAGGCTCGAAGTCGGCGAGGACCTGCTTCCACACGGCGTTCGCACGCTGAGCGGCAGTGAGCGAGCCCGCCTCCTCCCACTGGCCAAAATTTTGCCTTCCGAATACCACTGGCTCATAAAAGGCCTTCTCGTATCGCTCCAGGGTGTGCTCGATGCCGAAAAAGTGTCCGCCGGGCTGAATGGTTGCGATAGCTTCAATCGCCATCTCCTCAGGCGATGAGTCGAGTGGCGAGAAAAGCTCGGCGAACATCTGTGCCATTTCCACGTCGAGGATGAATTTCTCATAGGAAGCCGAAAGCCCCGACTCGAGCCAACCAGCCGTGTGAAGAATGAAGTTCGCCCCTCCGAGGGCTGCTCCCATCATGTTCATCATCGTCTCGTAACCCGCCTGGGCGTCGGGGGTGTTGGAAGTGCACACTCCGGAGGAACGCCAGGGAAGGCCGATGTATCTTGCGAGTTGACCGCTCGCAAAGGCCGCCTTGACCGCTTCGGGCGTGCCGAAGGCTGGCGCCCCCGATCGCATGTCGACGTTCGACGTGAAAGCGCCGTACACCACCGGTGCCCCTGGCCGAGTGATCTGGCTGAGGGTGATCCCCGCCAACGCCTCGGCATGTTGTAAGACCAACGCACCCGCCAGGGAAACCGGGGCCATGGCTCCCGCCAAGGTGAAGGGAGTCACGATCGCCAATTGGTTCATCTCCGCAAACTGAATCAAGCCGAGCGCCATCGGAATGTCGAGCTGTCGAGGCGAGTTCGTGTTGATCACCGTGTAGCAGTAGTGATGCGCAACGAACTCGTCTTCAGTCAAGCCAAGACCGATGCGCAACATCTCGAAAGCATCGGTGACCTGACCCTTGCCGCGGGAATAGATGAAAGGCACCTTGTCGGCAAGAGTCAGATATGACCTCGTCGTTTCTAGATGCCGCAGGTGAACCGGGACATCCTGTGGCTCGACTTGTTGGCTGGTGACGTGAATGACGTCAAAGGATTGCGACAAGCGAAGCAAGTCACAAAAGTCCTCCAGGGTTCCGGCGCGGCGGCCCCGATCGAGGTCGATGGCATGGGGCGGGCCCCCGACAGGAGCCAACACCACACTCCGGCCTCCGACAGTCACATTGCGCTCAGGATTGCGGGCGACGAGTTCGAACTGCCGGGGAGCCGATGCGATTGCTTGGCCGACCAGCTCGGGATCGATCCGGACCATGAAGTCTTCATCGACTGAGGCGCCGGCCTCGGCGAAACGACGGCGTCCATCCTCGAGCAGGACTTTCATGCCGTTGTCCGCCAACACCCGTAGAGCCGCCTGGTGGATTCCGGCGACTTCGTCCTCGCTCAGAACCTCGAGCGGCTGAAAAGGATTGCTCAGTCGTCGGTACCGGGGTTCGATGCGCGAGCCGCTGGTTCGTCGATCCCGTCGTGGGCGCCTGCGAGGCCCGCTTTGTTCCATGGCTGGACTCTACGATCGAGCTATGGCTCTAACGGCGAACGTGGTCGTGATCGGAGGGGGAATCATCGGTTCGAGCGTCGCCTATCACCTAGCCGATATGGGGGTCGACGGGATCGTGGTCGTCGACAAGGGCAGTCTGACCGACAACGACGGTTCCACCTCCCACGCGCCGGGCGGACTTCGCACGCTGACGGTGTCGAAATTCTTCACCAAGCTGGGGATCGCCTCCCGCCAGCTCTACGACCGGCTGCCGCTTGCCATCCCCGGACAAGAACAGTTCTTTCGAACGGGCCTCCTCCAGGTGGCTTCGACCGCCGAACGCCTCGCCAGTTACAAACGCATCCAGGAGGTCGGGCTCAGCCTGGATGTACCTTCCGAGCTGCTCTCACCCGACGAGACCGCCGAGCTGGTGCCCCTTCTCGACCCAGCCCTGATTATCGGCGGGATGCTTTCGCCGACCTCGGGGGTCATCAAGACGAGTCTCGTGGCGACATCGATGCAGCAGGTCGCGGCCAGCACCGGGCGCGCCGTTTTCTACGAGAACACCGAGGTCACCGACGTCCTCGTCGAGCGAGGGCGGGTCCGGGGGGTGACTACCTCGAATGCTGAATTGGGCCGGATCGATTGTGGCCAGGTCGTCCTTTGCAACAACATCTGGGCGCCCGTGCTCGCATCACGAGTGGGGATCAACATGCCTCTTTTCCCCGGTGAGCACCAATACATCTTCACCACGTCCGTGCCGGCCCTCGCCGATCGCGCCGACCGCGAAGTCACGATGCCCCTATCCACCCTCGATGACATTTCGGTCTACTTCCGCCAGCATCACGATCGGCTCGGCATCGGCAGCTACCACCACGAAGCCCGCCTCGTCGATCCCCAGACGTTGCCACAACGAGCACAGCTTCCGTTTACGCCGCGAGACTTCGACGAGGCCTGGGATCTCATGCGCAAACATCTACCTGACCTCGACGAGGTCGAAGTGGACACCGGCTTCAACGGCATGTTCTCCTTCACTGCCGACCACTACCCGATCATGGGCGAATCGCCGATCAAGGGTCTCTGGTCGGCGGTTGGGGCCTGGTTGTCATACGGCTCGGAGGTAGGAAAAGTCATCGCTCGCTGGATGACCGAAGGCGACCCGGGGATGGACGTAACCGTCGCCGACATCAACCGTTTCCATGAGCACCAGTCCAACAAGGCGTTCCTGTCACGGCAAAGCAAGTACTACTACGAGATCGGCTTTGACATCCTCCACCCCAACGAAGTCGCCTCTTCCGTGCGCAATCTGCGGCTCGCCCCTTACCACGACCGCACCGAGGCCCTCGGCGCTCAATTCATCCCGCTAGCCGGGTATGAGACTCCCTATTACTACGAGTCGAACGCTCCCCTGGTGGACGATTTCTCCGAGAGGATCCCCCACCGGCACGGCTTCGACGCTACCGCCTGGTCGCCGATCATCGGGGCCGAGCACCTCGCCTTGCGCGAAGGGGTTGGCTTGGTTGATTGGTCGGCTGCGATTGGACCGGTCGAGGTCCGGGGTGAGGAAAGCCTCGCCTATCTCCAATACCTGTGCACGAACGACATCGACATCCCGGTCGGAAATGTCACCTACACCCTCATCCTTACGCCGCGCGGGACGGTGAAACGCGATGTCACCATCGCTCGACTCGCCGCGGATCGCTTCTGGCTGCTTACGGGCAAGTCCAACCTTCCCGCCGAGCTCAGCTACTACCGATCTTTCGCTTCCGGATCTGTCGCGATAGTCGACCGTTCCGAAGAATTCGCTTCTGTTGGTCTTTGGGGGCCGAGAGCGCGAGCTGTCCTCGAAACGGTCACGGACGCCGACCTGTCAAACGATGCGTTCCCGTGGTACTCCGTGCGAGATATCGGAGTAGGGATGGCACCGGCAACGGCGGTTCGCATCTCCTACGTCGGCGAGCTCGGCTGGGAGATCTACGTCCCGGCCAGCTTCGGCCGCCATCTGTGGGACACGTTGTGGGAGGCGGGTCGGGACCAGGGGATGGCCCCGGTGGGGATGGCCGCCTTGTTCTCGCTCCGCATCGAGAAGGGCTACCGGCTCATCGGCAGCGACCTCACCCCCGAGATCACCCCCCGCCAAGCCGGCATGTCATGGCTGCTGAAGAAGGGGCCGGAATTCCTCGGACATGACGGCGCTGCTTCAAGTCAAGGCGGGAATCGCCTGATCACCCTCCGATTCGAAGACCCCGCCGCGCTGATGCACTCCTGGACCCCCGTGTATCACGATGATGAGGTGGTGGGCTGGCTGGCTAGCGGCGAGTACGGCTATTCGGTCGGGGCCTTTCTTGCCCACGCTTTCGTATCCCCCGAACTGACCGCTCTCGGGACCAAGTTGCGCGTGCGTTACACGGGACAGTTCTTCGATGGCGAAGTCGTCAAAGGTCCGGTCTGGGACCCCACCAACGAGCGGCTGAAAGCCTAGGAGACGTCCTCGGAGCTCATCGGGCTCATCAGTTGGAAGTAATTGTCGTCGGGATCGGAGAACGTGGCGATGAGGCCCGTGTCGTCCGACTCGTCCGGGTTGTAGGGGTCGCGAACCACCACCGCCCCCGCGGCCTTGAATCGCTCGAAATCGCCCTTGACATCGGCGCTCTCGATGTTCCAGATGATTCTTCCCGGGTGGCTGTTCTTTCCGGTCACTTGGTCGTGGGGTCCGACTGTCACCCACCCATTGCCGATCGCCCAGCCGGTGTACCCGTCCTGGTCCCAGCCCGGCTCACCGAAGAGCTTGGTGTAGTAGTCCGCTAGACGCTTCGGATTGTCCGAGCCTATAAGAATGCTGTTTAGGTTCATGAATCGAGCCTAGAGGCTTTCTCAACCTGGATAACCGGACCTGATGGCAGATACAACCCTGCTGTGGAATGCGCGCATCGTCGACGGAAGTGGCGCGCGCGAAGGCATGGCTATCTCGATCGACGGGGCGCGCATTGTGAGGGTGGAACACATAGTCACCGACGAGGTTCCGCCCGGAGCAATTGATGTCGTGGGAAAAAGCGTGCTTCCTGGATTGATCGACGTGCACAACCATTTCATGTCCGGTCTCGATCGCAGCCCTGGTTTTGGGCCCCCGAAAGCCAAGCAAGGTGACATTCCACGGCCCCGCGCGCTCGGTCACTACGTCTTGGCGGCCTCTGCCAATGCGATCCTCAGAAGCGGCTTTACCTCGATCCGCGATGTCGGCTGTTACGACGACGAGTCACTCGTCGCAGGCCAGGCGATCAGCCTCGGGGTTGTTCCCGGACCCCGCATCTTCTCGTGCGGCCGCATCATTTCGGCCACCGCTCCTGGCGGAACGATCTTTGGCTCGATGTATCGAGAAGCGGACGGTCCCTGGGACATGCGCAAGGCAGTGCGCGAGCAGATTCGTCGCGGTGCCCACTTCATCAAGTTCATGGCTACCGGTGCTCGATCGGTTGTGGCCGAGGACCCCGAGCCTCCGCAAATGACTCTCCTCGAGATGGAAGCGATTGTCGATGAGGCGCATCGCATGGGTGTTCGCGTAGCGGCGCATGCCGAAGGATTAGCCGGAACTCGCTGGGCGCTCGAGGCGGGTGCCGACGCGATTGAACATGGCCTCGCCTTGCATCGCGATCCCAGCCTGCTCGATCTCATGGCCGAACGCGGAACGGTCCTCGTGCCACTCTCACCACGTTCCATGATCTCGCCGAGCGCTTTGTCGACGACTTCCCGCAAGTGCTGGTCGACCAGGCGAAACGACAGCTCGAGGAGGCCTATTTGACCGTATCCATGGCAAGAAGCGCAGGGGTCACGATCGCGGTCGGCTACGACAGCGGACCACCGGGGACGTCAGCGCAAGAGATGATCAGGCTCTCGCACGCCGGGATGAGCACAATCGAAACGATTGGTGCCGCTACGATTGGAGCTGCGGCCGCCCTTGGTCGCGACGACCTCGGTTCGATCAAGAGGGGCTCCTTGGCAGACATCGTGATCGTCGCCAGCTATCCCGATCAGGATCTCGCTTCATTGCTCAAGCCGGAAATGATCAATCTGGTCATCAAGAACGGCGAGCTCATCACCTGAGCTCCGGGGAGGCGGCGAGCCGAAGAAGTTCCTCGACGTCCTCCCAGACGGCTCTCGGTCTTGGAAGGCCGGCCGCGGCTAGGTATCGGTTGGTCGCTTTGCGCCCGTTGACCAGCAGGCGGACGTAGCTCCCTAGCCCGCCGACCCCCATGCCCGGCGTGAACCTACGCGGTCGAAAGATCCATTGTTCGCCCTTGGCGATGAGTAAGCCGCTGATCAGACAGCTCCGCAAACTCCACAACTGCTGATCGTGGCGGTGAAACAGAATCGAAGCCGCGCCCGGAACCACTGGAAAGGGGTCATCAATAAGCAAGACTCGCCGCTCCGAGTCGAGTCGGGGAGAGCAGCGAACTGAGACCGGGGTACCGGCCGGGCCCAATCCCGATAGCACCCCCGAGTCGAACCGGGCAGCCTCTCGACGCACCTCACGCCACGTCGAGCGCATCCCACTCCCTCGGGTTGCCGCGGCCCCACGAAATCCTTCGCGGGGTAACCATGACTAGCAGTCGGAAAAAGTACCAATCCATCAATGCGCGCGCTACGGGGTTGGAGGCGTAGATCCCGACCGCCGGTTGCCGGCGCAGCAAGGCGAGCGCGTCGCGGTCGAGTGCCGCGCGGACGTCGGCGTCGTCGATTTGGGAGAGCGAAGTGAACAAGGTGTCAGATACCTCGGCCGATCCTTCGATAAGGACTGAGAGGGGATCGGTCAATCCGCTTCCGGTTGGTTCCGAGAAAAGCAGACTCACGTCCGGCCGGCGACGGATGTTGTAGGCCTTCTGCGGTAGCCCGATCGATGTCGCGATGACGATCCTGCCCGACTTCCATTCGATCGACGGCAACACCGGCCAGGTCTGGGGCGAACCCTTCGCCGAGACGGTGGTGAGCTCGGCGGTCAAGAAGCTGGCCATCGTCGAGCGGACGTCCGCCGGGAGACGTTCTGCGTCCATGATCTCGATCTTGAGGGCACCTCGTTACGACACCGTTACGGCTTCGGGCCCGACTGAAGATGCGACAATCCCCCCGTGACCCAGGCGTACCAGACGGTTGTCATCGGCTCGGGAATTGTCGGCTCGGCCGTCGCCTACCACCTCACCCGACTCGGTTGGACCGACGTAGCCCTCGTTGACCGGGGCGACCCGGTCGAGAATCCGGGTTCGACCTCCCATGCTCCCGGCGGGGTGGTGGCCCTGTCCCACAACAAGCTGCTCACCCAGCTGGCGGTATATTCGAGCCGCCTCTACGCCTCGCTCGAGCCCCTTACTCCCGACCGCCGCATGGTTAACCGGCTCGGTTTGCTCGACGTGGCGATTTCCAAAGCGCGCATGGCGGATCTGGTTCGCCTTCATGGGGAATCACTCAGCTTCGAAACCGAGGCCAATCTCCTCACCCCCGCCGAGACGGCCGAGCTGCATCCGCTCATCGATCCGAAAGCGATGGAGGGGGCGATCTTCATCGCCGAGGGACAAACCGTCGCGCCCGCCCATGTCAGCGGGGCGATGCAAAGGGATGCCAGCGGCACAGTGATCGGCAACACCGAGGTGACTGACCTCGACATTGTCGCGGGGCGAGTGCGAGCAGTGTTGACCAACAATCCCGAACACCTGCGCATCGACTGCGACCACGTAGTCATCGCCACCAACATTTGGGCACCGATTCTTGGTGAACGTCTTGGCGTGCCGATCCCACTCATGGGTTATGAGCACCAGTACCTCCAGACCGGACCCCTGCCCGAGCTCGACGCCTTTGACCCTTCTGTGCCGGAGGACGAGATCGTTTATCCCTCGGCGCGGGAGCTCGACACCTACATCTACTTTCGCCAGCATTGGAATTGCTTCGGCGTTGGCAGCTACCGCCACGCTCCTCGTCCGGTCCCGGCGGAGTTGGTTGGGGCCAACGCCATCCATCCCTTCACTCCCGCCGACTTCGAAGGCGAGGCCTGGGACAAGGCTCGCCGGCTTTTTCCGCTGCTGGCCAAGACCGATTTCCGCACTTATCCCCGAGCGATCAACGGCATCTTCGCCTTCCCGGTTGACGGCATGCCGATCGTTGGCCCGACTCCGATTGATGGGGTTTGGGTGGCGGCGGGCTCATGGCTGACTCACGCCGGCGGTGTTGGCAAGACCCTCGCCGAATGGATGACCGAAGGCGACACGGAATGGGACGTCCGCCAGATCGATGTCAACCGCTTCCATACGTTCCAATCAACCCCCCGCTTCATCGAGAAGGTCTGCAACAAGAACTACGCGGAGATCTACGACATCATCCACCCCCGCGAACCGATCTCAGAGCCGCGCGACGTCCGGCTCTCACCCTTCCATCGACGTCACCAGGAGCGCGGGGCCGTGTTCACCACCTTCGCGGGGCTTGAGTTGCCCAACTGGTTCGAGTCGAACCGGGGGATGGTGAAACGCTACCGAGACCTGATCCCTCAGCGCGACGGTTGGTCGGCGGTGCATTGGTCGCCGATTCAAGGGGCGGAACATCTGGCGACGAGAGACGGTGTTGGATTGTTTGATCTCACCGGTCTGTCGATCATCGAGGTCGCGGGGCCCGACGCATTGGCTCTGGTTGACTCGATCTGCTCGAACAAAATGGACGTGGGCCTCGGCTGGATCATCTATACAACCTGGCTCACCGAGCGGGGCGGCGTCAGACGGGACCTGGCCGTAGCCCGGCTCGGCCTCGACCGATTCTGGATGTTCGTGGGCGAGGGGACCCGGCCCCGGGACTTCGATTGGGTGCGGCGAGCCTCCGCTGGTCATGGAGTCGCCGTCATCGACCTTTCCGATGCCTATACCGCGATCGGGCTTTGGGGTCCCAAGGCCCGCGAGGTTCTCCGAAAGGTCACTGCCGCTGATATCTCCAACGAGGCATTCCCCTACTTCACCGCCCGATGGATCGACGCCGGGTTTGCCCGCGCGCTGGCACTACGCATTTCCTACGTCGGCGAGCTGGGCTGGGAGTTGCACATTCCCAACGAGTTTGCGCTCCCGCTGTGGGACTTGTTACTGGAGGCGGGCGCCGAGGACGGCATCGTTCCCGCCGGGATGGGGGCCTTCGACTCGCTGCGGTTGGAGAAGGGGTATCGGGGCTGGGGTACAGACGTCTACACGGAGTACGACGCCTATGAAGCAGGGCTCGGCTGGACGGTCAAGCTCGACAAGCCGGCGTTCCGCGGCTTGGAGGCTGCACGGCAACTAAGCGAGGCTCCGCGGGAGAAGAAGCTTTGCTGTCTCACCCTCGATGATCGCGACGCGGTCGCCATCGCCTACGAGCCGATCATGGACGGTGATCGCTGCATCGGCCATGTCACCAGCGCCAACTTTGGCTACTCGGTTGGAAAGCTCGTCGCCTACGGGTACCTGCCTATCGACTACGCCGAGGAGGGCACCCGTCTCGAGATCATCTACTTCGGGAAGCGCTTCGGCGCCACCGTCGCCCCCGACCCTCTGTTTGACCCGAAGATGGTTCGCCTCAAGGCTTAATCCGACCGTTTTCGCGACCAAATCGGCACCTGCGAGGTGCCGATTTGGTCGCGAAAACGTACGCCGGAGCGATAGCGGAGGTGGACGGGAATCGAACCCGCCAGGGACCGCGTGGCCCCTCACCGGTTTTGAAGACCGGGAAGCCCACCAGGCGCTCGGACACCTCCGCGGTTCAGCCTACCGAGCCGTCCTTTGGTCGCCCGTCCGGAGGGTGATCCCCTCCCGATCGAAATACTCGAGGAGAGGCACCGCGTGTTTGCGGGTGATGCCGAGAAGCCGGCGGAACTCGCTGACGGTGAACGGAGCGTCGATTGCGCGGACGGTGGCGATCACCTCCTCGAGGGACGCGGGTAGATAAACGAGGTTGTCGGCAACCCGCACCAGCTGACCGTCGCGCAGCAGTCGGCGAATCAGCTCGGAGTCGACCCCCAACTCGTCGAGAGTGGGCGGGGCCGCAGTCTGGAGCGTTGTCGCCAGCGATTGCCAGCGCTCATCGATTTCCTGTGGAGCCGAGCCTCTCGCCGCCACCGCCGAACCTCGCAATTCCAAGGACGCCGTCAACGCAACGATGGTTCGGGCCAGTGGCTCGTCCACCTCGAGCAAGCTCGCCAGACGGCCCAAACTGAGACCTTCCTCGAGCGGGCGGCTTTGATGATGTTGGTCCACGGCCACGACAGCCTCCCCGGCAAGCTCCGCAGCCTTTCCCGATGAGAGCAGCAGCTCGCTTTCGCCGATGGCATCCGCGTGGCCGCCACCCGACCACGCGGCAAGATCCGCTTGGCGAGCTCGGCCCCTTGCCTCCAATAGTGCTGTCGCTACTTGATCGGGGCCACCCTGCACAGCTTCGGCGAGACGAAGAGAACGACTGGCGATCTCGCTCCGTCGACCAACGGGAGCCGGGTCGAGCACCATGCCGCCGGCAATGACCAGGCGGCGACCCGAATCGCGAACCACAAACCGGTCGCCCGCCTGCAGCCAAAGCGGGTGCGCCAAGTCGACCAACGCATGCTCTTTATCGAGGGGTCTCAGGGTCGCGGCAACCGAAGCAGTTCCAACATGGAGGTGATAGTCGCCCCGCTCACCCAGCTCGGAGACGTAGCGGGGGAGCCGCAGGGTCACCTGGATCCTTGAGGTGGATCGCATCGAGCCAGGGAGCGCGATCCGTGCTCCCCGTTCGACATCGCCACGGCCCAAGCCGGCGAGATTGACTCCGATCCTGTTGCCCGGTGCGACCCGGTCCTGCTTCCTCTCGTGGCTCTCCACCGACCTCACCCGCGCAGCCAGATCGCCTGGCCAAATTGCCACCTCGTCGCCCGTGCCAAGACTGCCGCCCAGCAGCGTCCCGGTGACGACGATGCCCGCTCCGGCAACCACGAAAGCGCGGTCAACCCAAATCTGCGGCCGCCCAACATCGTCGGGATCTACAGCGATGTGGTCGAGCGCTTCGCGGAGATCGTCGAGCCCACGACCCGAGCGCACTGAAACCGGGATGATCTGAGCATCCTGAGCGACGGTTCCCACGAGCCGTTTGCGAATGTCAGCCATGAGCAACGACACCTCGTTGGCAAGATCGATTTTGGTCAGGGCAACAAGGACCCGCTTGGTGTCGAGGAGGTCGAGCACCGCAAGGTGCTCCTCGGTCTGCGGTTTCCAGCCTTCGTCGGCTGCGACAATCAGGAGTGCCGACGAAACTGATCCCACCCCGGCCAGCATGTTGCCGATAAACCGTTGATGGCCAGGGACGTCGACGAAGGCGACACTGCAGCCACTTGGAAGAGTTGTCCAGGCAAAGCCGAGGTCGATTGTCAGACCCCTTCGCTTCTCTTCCCCCAAACGGTCAGGATTTCGCCCGGTCAGAGCCTCGATGAGGGCCGACTTTCCGTGATCGACATGGCCGGCGGTGGCGATTACTGGCATGCCGCGGCGAGGGCGGCCGCCACCGTCTGATCCTCGCTCTCTGACACGGCCCGCAGGTCGACCACCAACCTGCCAGCGTCGCGTCGGGCCAGGATCGGCGGCTGATGACGGAGGAGCGCGAGAAATGCTTGGTCGCCGGCTTTCTCGATCACGATCACCGGGGCGGGGATGCCGGCTCCAGGAATCGATCCGCCGCCGAGGACCGAAACCGACTCCTCGATGCGAGCTGAGACGCCTGTGCGTCCCGCGACAGCCTGGGCGCGACGCTCGAGCTCGAGATATGACCGACTTGCCATGGCCCACAGTGGGATCTCGGCTCCGCGCCCATCGGCATAGAGCTCGGCCGTGGCGCCTAGTGCAGCCAGAGACGGACCATCGATTCGAAGCGCGCGGGCCAATGGATGCCTGAGGAGCTCGCTAATCAGGTCGCCACGGCCGACGACGATCCCCGCCTGAGGGCCGCCGAAGAGCTTGTCGCCGGAGAACATCACCAGGTCGGCCCCGGCACGCACCGACTGCTTGATCCCGGGTTCGTCACCAATCCAGGCCGGGGCCGGGCCGCCCAGCCACGGCACCTGGTCGTCGAGCAGCCCGGAGCCCGCATCGAGGACCAATGGCATCTCGTGTCGATGCGCCAACGTTGCCAAGTCGCGCATGCCGACATCGCTCGTGAACCCAACGATCCGATAGTTCGACGTGTGCACTTTGAGAATCGCTCCAGTGGTTTCGCCCACGGCTTCGGCGTAATCGCTCAGTCGGGTCCGGTTCGTCGTTCCCACCTCGCGGAGCCGCGCTCCCCCGGCAGCGATGATCGTTGGCAGCCGATAGCTCCCACCGATCTCTATCAGCTCTCCTCGCGACACGATCACCTCACGGTCGTTGGCGAGCTCCGCCATCGCCAACACCAGCGCGGCAGCGTTGTTGTTCACGACCAGGGCCGCCTCGGCGCCACAAAGGTAGGCGAGCAACTCGCATACGTAGCTGCCTCGCCTGCCTCGGGCCCCGGTCGACAACTCCAGTTCGAGGTTGACATAAGAAATCGCAGCCGCTCGCGCCGCCTCGGCAGCTTCCGGCGCAAGAGGGGCCCGGCCCAGATTGGTGTGGAGCAGAACGCCGCTTGCGTTGATCACTGGGCCAACCCGGGTCATAGCCACTTCAGTGAGGCGCTCGAAGGCGGCTTCTTTCGGGTCAAGATCGATCTGAGAATGACGCGCCTCATCGAGGACAGTCCGCACCACCCTGGCTACTAACGCGCGAGGCAACGGCCAATCCCCCAGCTCGTTCAGAAGCTGGTCCACCGCAGGAAGCCGACGCCGATCCACCGACAAGTTCTATCACGGCTAGGCGGGGAGCGGAACCGCCCGCCTGTGCTAGACATCAAATAGGAAGACATGATGCCAATCTTGGCGAGCCTCTGCGCTGGCCTAGTGCTTTGGGCGTGTGGCGGCCCCGACCTGCCGGCGGAAAGCGTTGCCAACCGGTCCATTACGAGCTGCGATCAGGTTCCCCGCATTTCCGCGCCAGCAAGCGCCTACGCCGATTCGCCGATGTACGTCGCCAATGAGATGCCGATCGACGAGGTGCGCGCCTGGGCCGAAGGTCGGCCAGCCTACGAAACTATCTGGATCGATCGCGACCACAACGGCTGGATCACGGTCGCCTTCAGTGCCGACGCCGACGCCCGCCAATCTGAACTGGAAGAGGAGTTTCCGAGCGTAGGCGTGGTTGCGGTGGAGACCACGTGGACCCTTGCCGAGCTGCTCGCACTTCAGGAGCGGATCGGCACTGAACTCGGAGATGTTCTCGGCGAATTCTCAACAGGCACCTATGACGATCGGGGTGTCGTCGGGATCTACGTCGGAGTTTTGACCGCTGAAGTCCGCTCCGAAGTAGAGAGCCGGTTCGGCGACCAGCCGGTCTGCCTCGATGGGCGCGACCCGGCCAGTGTTCCAGCACCCGGCCCTCAGCCAGAGGGCGGTGAAGGGTGGAGGTTGCTGGTCAACGAACCCCAGGTCGGCCAGCCCTACCGGACCAGCATCGCTACCGACCAGTCGGGGTTGGAGACGTTGTGGGCAACCATTGGGTTGTCCGATCCGCTCCCCGCGGTCGACTTCGAAACTGAGGTTGTGATTTGGTTCGGCGCCGTCTTTGGGGTCAGCTGTCCGGACATCCGTCTCGATGACGTCGTGGTCGACGGGCCGTTGATCCACGCTCTGATCGTGCTTCCCAATCCGCCGTCAGGCTGCACCGACGACGCCAATCCGCAGGCATTCGTCGTAGCCGTCGAACGATCGCGGCTTCCGGCTGGGCCGTTCGCAATCCAATTGGACGCCAATCCGCCGCCTCTCGGGGTGCCAGAGGAACGCACGCTGGTCCGCGTCGGTCTTTCTGCGCCAGGAGCCGTGGCTAACCCGGATCAAATCGGGCGCGACCCCGAACTTTTCGAGCGCACGTCCATCCTTCGCTCCGGGGATTTCCTCGAGGACGGCTTTCCGACGCTCTATGAGTTCAATGTGCATTGCGGGAGTGAATGGCTTGGGGAGCTGAATGGATACGCCTGGCGCACGGATGAAACCATGCCAGCTGAGTGGCAAACGTTGATCGAGGAGGGCGAGACCATCGATGTGTCGCTCCTGTTGTCTACCGATCCCGAACCGGATATCGCCGCCACGGCCGGGGGCGTGACCGTCCACTACCGACCAACCAACGAACCCCTCCCCGGCTGCGACTGAAGAAGAGGCGCCATCAGCCGCTGATTACATTCTCGGCTGATGAGATATGTCAATGGGTGACCTGCCGGTCAGCGCTCGCGTGGTGGTGATCGGGGCCGGGATCGTCGGGAACTCCGTGGTCGGGCATCTGGCCGAGTTGGGGTGGCAAAACATTGTCCAGATCGACAAGGGCAGTTTGCCAAACCCCGGCGGATCGACCGGGCATGCCTCGAACTTCATTTTCCCGGTCGATCACAACAAAGAAATGGCGATGCTGACCCTCGACAGCCAAAGCCAATACGAGGACATGGGGGTCAACGTCACCTGTGGCGGCATCGAAGTCGCGCGCACCCCCGAGCGGATGGAGGAGCTGCGGCGGCGGATGGGTTCGGCCAAGAACTGGGACATCGAGGCCTATCTCGTGAGCCCGGCCGAGATCAAGGAAATGGTCCCGTTCATCAACGAGAAAATCCTGCTTGGCGGTGCCTACTTCCCGACGGTGTCGGCCGTCGATTCATTGCAGGCGGGCACGATTTTCCGTGAGCGCGCGCAGTCGCTGGCGGCTCTGGAGACCCATGCGAATGTGGAAGTCCTGGCCTTGGAAACCCAACGCGGTCGGATCAAGGCGGTGGTCACCGACAAGGGCCGGGTCGAAACCGAGTACGTCGTCATCGCCTGCGGCGTGTGGAGCCCGCGAATCGCCCGCATGGCAGGAGCCACCATCCCGCTCACCCCCGCTGTCCATCAGATGATCGACGTCGGACCGATCCCAATCCTGCAAGAGACCGGCCAGGAGCTCGCCTTCCCGATCGTGCGCGACATGGACACATTCATGTACGAACGCCAGACCGGGGGTTCGATGGAAGTCGGCTCGTACGCCCACCGACCGATCTTCCATCATCCCGACGAGATCCCTTCCATCGCCGAGGCTCGCTTCTCGCCCACCGAGCTCCCCTTCACCGACGAGGACTTTGACGACCAAATGGAAGACGCCCTCGAGCTCATGCCTGAGATCCTGTCGACGGCGGAGATCAAATACGCGACCAACGGCCTACTCTCCTTGACTCCCGATGCGATGCCTCTGATCGGCGAGACCGTGGAGGTGAAGAACCTGTGGGCGGCGGCGGCTATCTGGATAAAAGAGGGTCCCGGCACTGGCCGCGCCGTAGCCGAGTGGATGACTCACGGGTATCCCGAGCTCGATCCTCATGCCTCCGACATCGCCCGCTTCTATCCGTACGCCCGCACCGAGGGCCACATTCGCGCGCGTTGCGCAGAGCATTTCAACAAGACCTACGGAATCGTCCATCCTCGCGAGCAGTGGGCGTCGGAGCGCAACAAGCGCATGTCGTCGTTTCATGCCCGCACCGAGGCCCTCGGCGCCCACTACTTCGAGGCCGGGGGTTGGGAGCGGCCCCATTGGTACGAATCGAACGCCGCCTTGGTCGATCATTACGAAATCGAGGACCGCCCACATGAATGGGACCGTCGCTGGTGGTCACCGATCCAAAATGCCGAGCATCTGGCGATGCGGGAGCGAGTCGCCATGGTTGACCTCTCGCCTTTTGTCATCTTCGACTTCACCGGCCCCGGAGCGCTGGCCTACCTCCAGCATATGGCGACAAACAATGTCGAGGTCAAGGTCGGGCGCTCGGTCTACACGCCGCTGTTGACCGAAGGTGGTGGGTTCAAAGCGGATCTGACCATGCTTCGCCTTGGCGACGAGCACTTCAGGGTCGTCACCGGCGCGTTTGACGGTCCTCGCGACAAGCATTGGTTCCGGAGTCATCTTCCCGAGGACGGACAGGTGCAGATGACCGATCTCACCTCGGCGATGGTCACGATCGGAGTCTGGGGACCTAAAGCGCGCGATCTGGTTCAGTCGATCACCGACCATGACGTGTCGGATACGGCGTTCCCGTACGGTCACACTCAGGCCATCGATTTCGGATCGATCAACGCCCGGTTGTTTCGGATCTCCTATGTCGGCGAGCTCGGGTGGGAGATCTATGTCCCGACCGAGCAGGGCCAACCGATGTGGGATCGGCTGTGGGAAGGGGGCCAGGACTTCGGGGTCCTCCCCGTGGGAGCCGGGGTCTACGGAACCACCGGCCGGCTGGAGAAGGGTTATCGCCTGATGGGGGCGGAGCTTGAAAGCGAATTTGGGCCGGTCGAGGCCGGCCTGTCGCGTCCCACGGTGAAGCCGGTCGACTTCATCGGCCGAGAGGCTTACCTGAAGACGCGCGATATCGATTCGGCTGCAGTGTTATGCACGCTCACCGTCGAAGATCACATGTCGAAGCGAGACGGGATCAAACGATTCATGACTGGCCGCGAGCCCATCACTTCGCCATCCGGAGAGCGGCTGGTCGACGAGAAGGGACGACCCTCCTATGTGACGTCGGCGGGCACCGGACCATCGGTGGGCAAGTACCTGTTGCTGGCCTACCTGCCACCCGAGTACGCGGTCGCCGGCACCGATCTGGCCGTCATGTATATGGACGAGCTCTACCCGGTGAAGGTGGCCGTCGCCGGCTCGATTCCGCTGTTCGACCCCGACGACCAGCGCATGAAGTACTAGCGCGCAGGCGAACGTGCTGAAATCGTACGGCCTGCGCGCTGTCAACTGGCCATTGGTGCTAGTTGGCACGATCACCGGCCTGTTCTTCCTTACTCTGGCTCGGCTGATCCTCGCTCGACACAACAACTTCTTCACCTTCGACTATGACCTCGGCATCTTCGACCAAGCGATCTGGCTGCTCTCAAGAGGTGGATCGTTTATCACCGTCCGCGGGCTCGATGTGTTTGGGCATCACGCCAACCTCGGTTTCTTCCTTCTTGTCCCCTTCTACTGGCTAGGCGCTGGTCCCAACTTCCTCGATGTTTTGATGGTGGCGGGAGTGTCGTTCGGCGTCGTTCCCATCCATCGCTATTCGGTCCAGTTGCTCGAGAACCAGTGGCACGCCTTGATCCCGCCGATGGCCTATCTCCTCCATTTCGCAACCAGTTGGGTCATCAACGAAACCTTCCACCCCGAGGTTCTCGCCATCGGCCCTTTGCTGATGGCCTACGTTGCCTCGACTCGACTCGAGTGGCGGCGTTACGCGGCTTGGCTGATCGCGGCGGGCATTTGGAAGGAGGACATCGCCCTCGCCATCGTCATGATCGGGATCATCGTCTGGATCCGCGGCAATCGGCGAGTGGGACTAACCACCGCGGCCTCGGCGATGCTCTACTTCCTATTTGCCACCCGGGTGATGATTCCGGTCCTTTCCGGAGGCGGGGCGTTCTATGAGGGCTTCTTTGGCCCCCTTGGCAGCGGAGTATTCGAAGTCGTCTTCAACGCCCTCCGTCACCCTTCGCTCGTGATCGACGCGTTCATCGCCCATGACGCCTTGGGCTATCTGCGCGATCTCCTGTATCCCTATGCCTTGGTGCCGGTGCTGGCGCCGATCGCGCTTTTGATTGGGCTGCCGCAGTTTCTGATCAACATGCTGACGGTCCATGGGCTTTCCGCGAACCTCCAGGCTCACTACGTCACGATGCCGCTGGCGGCGGCGTCGCTCGCTCTCGCGGAGGGCCTCCGAAGACTGAAGCGCATCGAGTGGCGCCGGGTCGCGCTGGGAGCGGTGGCCGCCACCTCGCTTACCACTTCTGCCCTCTGGGGCTTGCTCCCGTACGGAATCAAATACGACCAAGGCAACTGGCCGTTGGGGCCGAATCCCCGAGCGCCGACGATGCTCGCGGCGATTTCCTTTCCCGAGCCCGAGGACGCCGTTGCCGCCACCTGGAACCTCGTCCCCCACCTCACTCACCGCCACCAGATCTTCACGTTTCCCAACCCCTGGACAATCGTGAACTGGGGAACCGGCGTGGAGACTCCGCCCGATCCCGCCGTCATCGACTGGCTGGTGATCGATCGCCAGGTCTTGGGCGAATCGACCGACGATTTCGAGCGAGTGCTCGCCGAAGAGAGGTGGGAGATCGTGCTCGACCACGACGACATCGTCGTGGCCCGGCGCGCCCCCTAGCCTTGCGCCACTTTGCGCATCCTGACCTGCGTCAAACGGGTTCCTGCTCCCGGCGCCCGCATCAATCTCACCGAGGACCAGCGGGCGATCGACGCCCGCCATCTTTCGTTCACCGTGAGCCCTCATGAGGAATGCGCCGTCGAAGAAGGCATCCGCCTGCGAGAAGCAAATGGCGGAACCGTCACGGTCCTCACCCTCGGCCCGGCCGAATCCGATGAACAACTTCGCTATGCAATTTCGGTTGGGGCAGACACCGCTGAGCTAATCCTCACTGACGGCGAGGAGTGGGACCCGCAGTCCACTGCCAACGCCCTTGCCAGTCGGATCAAGGACCTGGAAGCCGAAGGGCAGGCTTTCGACCTGATCCTTTTTGGCAACGAATCAGCCGATGCCGGGGGCTACCAGGTTGGGATTCGGGTGGCTCATCTGCTCGGCAGGCCGATCATCACCGGCATCAAGGGCCTCCAAGTCGAACAGCAAACCGTCGTCGCGCGGCGCGAGGTGGAATCGGGATTCGAGGTGTACCGATTGCCACTTCCCGCGGTTGTTGCGGTCAAGGAGGGAATCAACCTTCCTCGCTACCCCACTCTCCCGGGGAGACTCAAAGCCAAGAAGGCAGAGGTCGCCAACCTGGGACCCGCCGTCGGGATTGGGGGCGGACTGCAGATGCGAATGCTCCGCACACCGAAAGAACAGCAAACGGTGACGACCGTTCTCGGACGCGGAGCGGATGCCGCGCCGGCGGTGGTTGACCTGTTGGCAGAACTCGGTCTGCTGCGATGAGCCGGGTCATGGTCTTCGTCGGCGACCAGCCCGGCGAGATCGAGAGTCAAGCGATAACCCTCGGGCACAGTTTGGGTTCGGTCGAGGCGGTCGTCCTTGGTGATGTCACGATTGCCGGACTCAATCGAGTCTGGTCGGTCCAGCACCCACTGCTCTCTGACTACGCCCCCGAGGCGATTGCCGAGGCTCTTGCGCAGCTGGTTGGCAGGGAGATGCCGGCCGCGGTCATCGCCGCCGGGACCGAGCGCGGGAATGAGGTCATGGCTCATCTCGGCGCCCTGCTCGATCTTCCACTCGCCAGCAATATTGTGTCAGTCGATGCTTCCGACGACGACTGGGAGCTGACAAGAGTTCGCTGGGGTGGGAGCTTGCTCGAAGAGGCGACGCTGTCGGCCTTCGTGAAGTTGCTCACGGTCGCGCCTCATTCCCAACCAGCCTTTGCGGGGAGTGGTGATCCCGAGGTCACCATATTCACCCCCGAGATCGACGACTCACTCGCCAGAACCCGAGTGACCGAACGGGTCACTGTCGAAGCTGGAATCAGTCTGACCACCGCTCCCGTGGTGGTGAGTGGAGGCCGCGGGGTTGGCTCGGCGGAAGGATTCGCGACCCTCGAGCAGCTCGCCAACCTTTTGGGCGGCGCGGTTGGCTGCTCGCGGGTGGTCACCAACAATGGTTGGCGCAGCCACCGCGATCAGGTTGGTCAAACTGGGACTCGCATCGCCCCCAGCCTCTACATCGCTTGCGGAATCTCGGGAGCGATCCAGCATTGGGTGGGGATGATGGCGGCCAAGAAAGTGCTGGCCATCAACACCGATCCGGATGCACCAATGGTCACCAAGGCCGACTACGCCGTTATTGGCGACCTCCATGAGATTCTCCCGGCAATAGTCGACGAGGTGAAACGTAGAAAGGGATTGGAATGAAGATGCCCAAACCGGGAGCACCGAAGAAGGAGCTGTTCCAACGCTTGTTGCCTCAGGCGCCGGGAGTCACGCAGAGGCCGATGTTCGGGCAGCTTGTCGGTTTCGTCAACGGCAACATGTTCCTGTGCCTTTTCGGTGATCAGATCGCGGTGAAGCTGCCCGAGGAGCAAGCCGACGAGTTGCTCGCGATCGACGGCTCCGGTCCGTTAGTTCCTATGGAGGGGAGGCCGATGCGGGGATACGTGACGCTGCCGGAGGCCTGGCACGATGGCGATCCGAGGGCGGATGTGTGGGTCGAGCGGTCCCTCGAATATGTAGGCTCGCTCCCGCCCAAAGAGAAGAAGAAAAAGTGAGCGACTCCCTGTTGACTCCTGACCAACAAACCCGGTTAGACCGGGAGTCGATCCTGTGGTTGACAACCGTTCGCCCCAACGGACAACCGCAAACCCTGCCGGTTTGGTACGTGCTCGACGGGTCGGAAATTCTGGTGTGGTCCTTTGACGGCGTGCGGGTCAAGAACCTGGCTACCAACTCGAAGGTCTCGGCGCACGTCAACGACGACGGGCGCGGCGGGAACATTCTGACCATCGAAGGAACGGCAGTGATCGATCGGAAGCGGGGTCTGGCGAGCGAACACGCCAAGTACGTCGATCGATATCAATCGTTTCTCAGTTCTTACGACTGGACCTGGGACTGGTTCTGCGGCAAGTACAGCGTGCCGATCGTCATCAACCCGTCGAAAGCCCGTTGAGGTCCCAACCACTCCACAAACCTAAGGCGATTTTGGTGGCTATGCCACCATGCAAACCTTAGGTTCCTTTTGCTGCCCTACCAAAGGCTGCCGGCGGAAACCCGGAGGTCCTCCATCGTGATCCCTTTGGCCCCGTCGCTGCAGAGAAAAAGGGCCAGCGCGCCGATCTCGGAGGGCGCGATCAGGCGACCCTGAGGATTCGACTTCTCGACCTCGGCAACGTATTCGGCTCCGCTCCGGTGCTCCTGCTTCTCGGCGATGTCGGTCATCCATTCGCGTCCAAAGGAGGTATCGACCCAGGTCGGGCTGATCGCATTGCACGTCACTCCGTGCGGTGCTCCTTCCAAAGCGACGGCCCTGGTCAATCCAACCACTCCCGCCTTGGAGGCGCAGTAGGCGCCAGAGGTCACGGCGCCAACCGTCGCCGCGGTCGAAGCGATGTTGATGATCCGCCCCCATTTTCGTTCGATCATCCCAGGAAGCACTCGTTTGATTGCCCGATAGGTGCCGGTGAGGTTCACTTCGATGACCTTGGCCCACAGAGCATCGGAGTGGCCGACGATCGTCTGCTCGGCGGTAATGCCGGCGGCGTTGGCGAGGATGTCGACCGGGCCCAACGAATCGACCGTCGCCTGGTAGAAAGCGTCGACCGACTCGTCCGAAGTGACATCGAGATCGAGCGCAACCACTTCTACTCCGTGCTCGGCAACACGCGAGACAGCTCGATCCATCTCTTCCCGGCCCGGAAAGTGACCGACTTCACCCGTTGCTTTCTTCCCGCCAGCGAGCAGCGACCCGAGCGAGACATTGGCGCCGGCCGAGGCTAACGCGAGGCCCATCGCCAAGCCCATGCCCGAAGCGCCACCAGTCACCATTGCGGTCCGTCCGGCCAGGAACCTATCCGCCATCCTTAGTAGGGCGCCTCGACATCGCCCATCTCCACGTACACGCTTTTCAGTTGGGTGTAGTGATTGATGGTGGTGAGGCTGTTCTCACGCCCGATCCCCGACTGCTTGTAGCCACCGAAGGGCATCTCGATGGGGGTGACGTTGTAATTGTTGATCCAAGTGGTGCCGGCTTCGAGCTTGGCCACCACCCGATGTGCTCGTTGGATGTCCATGGTGAACACCCCGGCTGCAAGCCCGTAGTCGGTGTTGTTGGCGCGGACAACGACGTCGTCTTCGTTGTTGAAGGTGAGGATCGCCATCACCGGACCAAAGATCTCCTCGCGGACGATCGTCATGTCGTCGGTGCAAGCATCGAACACGGTCGGCTCGACGAAGTAGCCGGATTGGAGGGCAGGGTCGGAGGGTCTGCCGCCACCGATCAGAAGCTTGGCCCCGGCCCGACGCCCCGCGTCGATGTAGCCGAGGACCTTCTGCATGTGATCGGCCGAGATGAGTGCACCGACATGGGTATCGGGGTCCATCGGGTCGCCGATCTTCATCTTGGCTGTGCGAGTTACCAGACGTTCGACGAACTCGTCGTGCACATCTTCGTGCACAAACACCCGGGTGCCGTTGGAACAAATTTCGCCTTGGGTATAGAAGTTGGCCATCAATGCGGCGGAGACGGCGTTGTCCAATTGGGCGTCATCGAAGATGATCAGCGGGCTCTTCCCGCCGAGCTCGAGAGTGACGTACTTCAAGGTGGCGGCGGCGTTGGCCATCACGAGCTTTCCGGTGCCAACGTCACCTGTAAGCGAAACCTTGGCCACGCCACGATGCGCGACTAGGGCTTCGCCGGTCCGGCGATCGCCCGGCACGACATTGAAAACGCCGTCGGGGAGTCCCGCTTCCGAATAGATCTCGGCCAATCGCAGAGCGGTCAACGGGGTGAGTGATGCCGGTTTGAAGACCATCGAGTTGCCACATGCCAGCGCGGGACCTGACTTCCAACAGGCAATCTGGATTGGGTAGTTCCAGGCGCCGATACCGACGCAAACCCCCAACGGCTCGCGCCGTGTGTAGGCCCACGAGGAGGCCAGCTGAAAGGTCTCACCGTGGATGGAGGCGGCGAGACCGGCGAAGTACTCGATCGCATCGGCGCCGGAGAGGACATCCACGGCCACCGCTTCCTGCCACGGCTTGCCCGTGTCCAGAACCTCGAGGCGAGCGAGATCTTCGTTGTACCTGCGCAGCAACGCCACGGCTCGATTGAGGATGCGGCCTCGTTCGGCGCCGCTTATCTCTTTCCAAACGAGGAAACCTTCCTGAGCCGAATTCACCGCCCGGTCGACATCGTCAGGCCCGGCATGCTGGACCGCGCAGATCACCTCGCCGGTGGCAGGATTGATCGTGTCAAATGTCTCACCGCTCGTCGCGTCGACCCGTTGGCCCGCGATGAACAGCCTCTGTTCGAGCATCTGCATAGACCGTGACGCTACTAGAGCGCCCAAACCCTGTTTCATTGCGTTCAATGGAACGAATGCTCCTCGCCGGCGCAGCCTGGGGACCGGTCGTGTTTATCGGCTGCTGGCTCGTCGGTGGTCTGCTCCTACCCGGCTACTCCCCTGTCGACGATCCGATCAGCCGGCTGGCTGCTGTCGAGGCCGACTCCCGACCCCTGATGAATTTCGGGTTGGGGGCGTTCGCGATCGGTGTTGGTATGGCGAGCTGGCCAATCCGTCGAATCCTGGGACCTTGGGCCGCTACAGCGCTCGGGTTGAACGCCCTGATGACAATCGGAGTGCTGGCGACGCCGCTCGACCTGTCGCCAGCGACGGATGTTGCTCATGGAGTATTTGCCGGGATCGCATATCTCGCGCTGGCCTCGGTCGGAGTGCTGGGCTCGATCTGGCTTCGTGAGCATGATCGGCCATCGCGGGCCTGGCTAGTCGTGGGACTCGTTACGGGCGCCGCGCTCGCACTTTCAATCACCGACCTCGCGCCCGGGCTCTTCCAACGGATCGGGCTCACCGCTACCGATGTGGCCCTGATACTCACGGGCCTTCGTTCTCGCGACCAAATCGGCACCTGGAAGGTGCCGATTTGGTGATAAAAACGATGGTTTTAGGGGGTGGCGGGGGGCTGGAGCCGTTCGGCCCAGGACTGGGTGATGCGGTCGAGGATCATGGCCATCACTACGATCGCCAGACCGACCTCGAAACCGAGCCCGGTTTCGTTGCGAACGACGGCGTTGACGGTCTCGAACCCGAGACCTCCGCCTCCGACCAGCCCGGCGATGATCACCATCGCCAGCACCATCATGATCACCTGGTTGATCCCGAGCATGATTGTCGGGGCGGCCAGCGGGATCCGCACCCCAAGCATGGTCTGCCGAGGTGTGGCGCCAAACGTTTGTGACGCTTCGATCGACTCATTGGGGACCTGACGGATGCCGAGGGCGGTGATCCGGATTCCCGGAACGATCGCGTAAAGAACCGAGGCGATAAGGCCCGGGACCTGTCCGATAGTGAAGAGCATCACCACCGGAATGATGTAGACAAAGGACGGAATCGTCTGGAGGCCATCGAGGATCGGCCCTAGCGCCTTCTCCACCTTCGGCCGCCGGCCTGCCCAGACCCCGATCGGGACGGCGATGGCCACTGAGACCAGCACGGCCGCAATCACCTGGACGAGGGTGATGATCGACAATTCCCACATCCCGATGAAGCCGACGACCAGCAGCGAGACTGCCGAGAAGATCGCCAGTCCCATCCCCTTCCACTTCCAAGCGAGCCAAGCAGTGACAAAGATCAGCACCGGCCAGGCAACGGAAAGCAGGAGAAAGTCGCGGACCGGCAGCAGCACATCGGCGACGACGAAGTCGTTCAAGGGTCGGGTGATGAACGAAAGGTTGTCACGCGCCCAGACCACGATGGCGTCAAGCGGGTCGAGGATTCTGACTCCCCAGACGGTGGGAAAAGCGACGGCGCCGGTTGCCCGACCAAAGACCACCAGGCCGCCGAGAACGGCGAGACCTCCAAGCACCCACCGTTTGTCAATCTGTTTCGACCGGTCGCGCTCGGCCAGCGAGCGGCTGACCCGATCGAGCACCATCGCCACCGCCACGATGGCGAGACCGGCGGCGACGCCGCGTCCGGGGCGACGAAGGCGCAAAGTGTCCATTACTTCCTGCCCGAGGCCCCCGGCGGCGAGCAGCGTGGCAAGAACCACGATCCCGAGCGCCATCATGATCGTCTGGTTGACCCCGGTCATGATCGTCGGCAACGCCATGGGGGCTTGAACTTTGACGAGGGTCTGACGGTTGGTCGACCCAAAAACGCGAGAAGCCTCCACCGCCGCGACCGGGACCTTGTTGATCCCCAGGGCGGTCAGCCGGACGACCGGAGGCAGCGCATATATGACCGTGGCAACGGCCGCGGGCACCTTGCCAATGCCAAAAAAAAGCAACATCGGAATGAAATACACCGGGGCGGGAATGGTCTGCATCGCATCGAGCAGGGGGCGCATCCCCTGCTCAAAGCGGAAACGGAACGCGGCCAGAACTCCCAAGGGAACCCCGATGGCAACTGTGATCAGCACCGACACTCCCATCAACGCCAACGTTTCGATCGTTGGCTCCCAAAGCCCCACCAAGCCGGGATAGACCATGGCCAGGCCCGCCACTACACCTGAGCGCCAGTTGCCGTTGCGGGCGATGATCGCAAATACCGCCACGGGCAACACGAACCATGGCAGCCACAGCAACGACTCTTCGATCGCGGTTAGGCCCCAATTGATCACGTCGGTCACGGGTTGGAAAAACCCGGTGAAGAGGGGATGAGTCAGGCGGTTGGAGCGCCCCCAGGCCTCGAACTGATCAATCGGCCCTGAGATCAGGGTGTCCCAGATCGCCGGGAACGTGCGGCCGGCGAAAAGCAGTTGCAGCCCGATCACCCCTGCCCCGAGAATCAGCCACGAAACCGCCGCCCGGTCGAGTCGCCGCGCTCCGACCCCGACAGGGGCCTCGAGGGCTTCGGTCATTCCTCAGCCTCAAGCACGTGCGCCACGGCTTGGCGGTCAACGATGCCGACCGCGGTCCCCTCGACGTCGTCCACCCCGACCGGGGAGAGATCACTCAACAGGTGGGGGAGGACGCTCTCAATGGTGTCTTCAAGGTGGACACGATGAGTTGCTGCGGTCGAATCGCCATCCATGAGGACCGACGCCGCGGTGAGCACCTTGGTCTTGGGGATGTCCTTTGTGAACTCGCGAACGTAATCGGTCTGGGGGTTGGTGATCATCTCCGCTGCCGTCCCCACTTGGTCGAACGCGCCGTCCTTCATGATGGCGATCCGGTCGCCGAGCTTGATCGCCTCGGCGAAGTCATGCGTGATGAAGACGATCGTCCGTTGCAAGGTCTCTTGGAGCCGGATCAACTCGTCTTGCATGTCGCGGCGAATCAAGGGGTCGAGCGCCGAGAACGGCTCGTCAAAGAAAAGGATCTCGGGGTCGACCGTCAGCGCCCGGGCGAGCCCGACTCGTTGCTGCATTCCGCCGGAGAGCTGCTGGGGGTAGTGGTTCTCCCAGCCCTTGAGCCCGACAACTTCGAGCACCTCCATCGCCCGCTCGATACGCTCGCCCTTGTCGACGCCGCGGACCTCGAGCCCATAGGCAGCGTTGTCGATCACCCGGCGATGGGGGAAGAGGCCGAAGTGTTGAAAGACCATCGACATCTTGTGCCGCCGAACCTCGCGCAGCTCGTCCTCGCTCATCGCGGTTAGATCGTCGCCGTCGAGCAACACCCGCCCTTTGGTGACCTCGTTGAGCCGGGAAGCACAGCGGATCAAAGTAGATTTACCCGAGCCGGAAAGCCCCATCACGACAAAGGTTTCGCCTCGCATCACATCGAAGGAGACGTCTCGCACCCCGACCGTGCAGCCCGTCGCCTTGAGGATGTCGGCCCGGGTCGATCCCGATTCAGCCATCGTCAGCGCCCGTTCCGGCCGGTTTCCGAAGATTTTCCAGACCTGATCGATCTGCAAACAGACTGGCGCCGCAGAGCCGTTGTCGGACATCTCGGTAATGTACCAATCGACCGCCTGGAAAGTACGGGCGGCGACCAAGAGGAGAACGAATGAAGAACCGCTTATTGCTTGGTTTGACGATTCTGAGCCTGTTCGTGGCGGCCTGCGGTGGCGGCACCGCCGCAACCACCGGTGGCGATACCCCCGGCACCACTGCCGCGGGAGACGACCCCGGAACAACCGCCGGTGATGCTGGGACCGTCACAACGATGGGCATCGACTCGAGCAAGCCGACGATCAACCTGGTGGTCAACGCTTGGACCGCCTCGGCGCTCAACGTCGAAATCGCCAAGCAGCTCATCGAAGGTCACCTCGGCTATCCGGTCGAGGCAGTCACGATCGACGAGAACGCGGCCATGTACACCGGTCTTGCCGATGGCACTCTCGACGCAGTCTTGGAGTTGTGGCCATCGGGTATCACCGAAGACGAGCAAACCTTCCTCGACGAGGGAACCGTCGTAAACATCGGCGAGCTCGGCGCAGTGGGCCAGATCGGCTGGTTCGTACCCGACTATGTAATTGCGGAGCACCCCGAGCTGGCCACCTGGGAAGGGTTCCAGGATCCGGCCAACGCCGCGCTGTTCGCCACCGCCGAAACGGGCGACCAGGGACGTTTCCTCGGGACCGACCCCTCCTACTCACAGTACGACGAGCCGATCATCGCCAACTTGGAACTCCCCTTCGAAGTCGTGTACTCCGGTTCGGAAGCTGCCACCGTCGCCGAGCTCGACCTCCGGGTTGCCGCCCAAGAACCGATCCTGATGTATTGGTGGACCCCGACCGCCGCCTTCGCCAAGTACAACCTGGTCCAAGTCGAGCTGCCGGCCTACTCCGATGAGTGCTACGCCGAGGTTTCGGCGGTCGACTGCGCCTACCCGGAGGACCGGCTCATCAAACTCGCCTCGGCCCAACTGGAGGAAAAGGCTCCGGACGTGTTCGAGTTCTTGAGCAATTTCACCCAGACCACCGAGGACCAGCTTTCGATGCTGCCCGCCGCCGAGATCGACGGTGAGGACCTCCCCGTCGTCGCCAAAGGCTGGATCGACGCCAACCAAGACATCTGGCAGGCCTGGCTCCCCTAAAAACTGCGAACCCTGGGTTCGTAGCGTTGTCCAACAGCGGTACCAGCCCATAGAACGAGGAAACCGGGGTGGTTGGAAACCACCCCGGTTTCGCGTAGAGTGTGATTAGCGCCGATTTGATTCGATCAGCTTGCGGGCGCTCAACAAATGCGGCTAAAGCGTCGGGATGGAAAAACCGCCCGGCCTCTGCTGCGGCGGTTTTCTGGTTGAAGGCCGCCTCACAACCAGGAAGGGATGAGATGGCCAAAACAACAACATTCACCGAGCTCCTCAACACCGGCCGACCTCTCGTGGCCGATGGAGCGATGGGCACCACGTTGTTCTCGCTCGGGCTCGAAGGTGGCGGCTGTCCAGAGCTGCTCAATGTCGAACAGCCCGATCTGGTGGAGAAAGTCCATCGCGGGTTTGTCGAAGCCGGTGCCGACATCATCCTCACCAATACTTTTGGCGGCAATCGCCGGCGCCTCGCCTTGCACCGGCTCGAAGACCGGGTCGCCGAGCTGAACATCGCCGCAGTTAACGTCGCCCGCCGGGCCGCCGATCTTGCCGATCGCCCTGTGGCGGTGGCCGGCAGCATCGGACCAACCGGTGATCTGTTCGAACCGCTCGGACCCTTGTCTGCCGAAGAAGGAATTCAAGTCTTCACGGAGCAGGCCGCCGCGCTGGCCGAGGGGGGTGCAGACGTTCTATGGATCGAGACCATCTCCTCGTTTGAAGAGCTCGACGCTGCCTGCGGGGCCGCCAGAGCCATTGGCTTGCCCTTCACTGCCACTCTGAGTTTTGACACCGCCGGCCACACGATGATGGGGATCAGCCCGATCGCGCTCGGTGAATGGTGGAATCGCAATCGGGACGTGGCGGGCGTCGGCGCCAATTGCGGCATTGGACCCGGCGACGCCGTCGCCACGGCTCTCGGCATCGCCAGCGTTGCACCGGACGCCACCACTATCACCAAGGCCAATTGCGGGATCCCGCTTTACAAGAGCGAAGGGGGGCTCACCTACCCGATCGGCCCCGAAGAGATGGTCGACTATGTCGAGCTCTCGCTTCGCTCCGGCACCCGCATCATTGGCGCTTGTTGTGGATCGACGCCCGACCACATCGAGGCCATTCGCGAGGCCGTCGATACCTTCACCGACGGACCAACACCGACCTTCGAGGAAGTCCAGCTCCGTCTCGATGCCACCGCCGCATCTTCGAGTCCCCGACGCGAACGTCGTCGCCGCTAGGCGGCCAGAATAGGTTGGTGATCAAAACCTGGCTCACCGAGCGATTCAACCTGACCGTCCCATTGATCGCGGCGCCAATGGGCGGCACCGCCAATGGAAACTTCGCCGCCGAAGTTGCACGCAACGGGGCTCTTGGGATGATCGCAGTCGGAAGCCGAGCGACGCCGGACTGGGTTGAGCAAGAAGTTGCGAGCCGTCCACCCGGCACCGAGCGGTGGGGAATTGGCACTCTGGCTTGGGTGGTCGACCAACGGCCAGAACTCCTCGACGCAGCGCTTGCCGCCAAGCCACCGCTTCTTTCCATCAGCTACGGACCATATGCCCGTCACCTCGAGGCGATCCGAAACGCCGGATCGGTAGTCACGACTCAGGTGGGGACTCTCGCCGAAGCCCTCGACGCCGAACAGGCGGGCTTCGACTTTCTAGTCGTCCGCGGCGGCGAAGGCGGGGGTCACGGCCGCGATGTGATGGCCACCCTCCCCCTTCTTCAAGAGGTGCTCGAAGGGGTCGAGCTGCCCGTGGTTGCCGCCGGCGGCATCGCCAACCGACGAGGATTGGCCGCCGTAATAGCAGCTGGGGCCGTCGGCGGGTGGGTCGGCACCGCGTTCTTGGGTTGTGCGGAAACGGCATGGACGGACGAGGCGCGCGACCGAGTCATTTCCGCCGCCGATGGCGACACCATCTACACCCGATCGTTTGACTCCGGCTTACAGCTCGCGTGGCCGCCGGAGTTTGGCGGACGGGCTTTGCAGAACACTTTCAGCCGCGAGTGGCACGAACGCGAGCCGGTAAGCATGGAAGCCAACGAGCAGATGGCGGCGGCTGTGACAGATCGCGACTATGAGATTGCGCCGCTGTGGGCAGGTCAAGGGGTTTCATTGCTCGAATCGAAAGGCACCGTCGCCGAGGTAGTAGAAGAGTTTGCGCGAGCCGAGGAGCTCTTACGTCGTTGGTGATGGAAGCCTCATCGTTTCGAACGGTCGATGGCGTTGAGCTCGCGATCTGGACGTTGCCTGGTGACGCCGTCCCCGAGTTCCTCTTGGTTCACGGCCTTGCCTCAAACGCCCGGCTCTGGGACGGCGTCGCCAGAGGTCTCCACGCCGAAGGTCACGGAGTCGTCTCCCTCGACCTGCGGGGCCATGGCGAGTCGGCCAAACCGTCGGACGGCTTCGATTTCGAAAAGATGACAGCCGACCTTGCCGGTCTCATCGCAACGAGAATGACTGCCCCCGTGTTGCGGCTGGACAGTCCTTTGGCGGCAACCTCGTCATCGAGCTGGCAGCGCGCTACCCGGATTTGGTGAGCGGAGTGGTCTGCGTCGACGGCGGATTTGTCGACCTCAAGAGCGCTTGGCCGGATTGGGATGAAGCCCTCCAAATGCTGACACCACCGTCTCTCGATGATGTGCGGGAGGAGGCACTCGCTGGTCGCGGGGCTGAGCGCTACCCAGGATGGCCGCCAGAAGGCGTCGCCGCCCAGCTCGCCAACCTCGAGGTTCTCTCAGATGGAAGAGTGAGACGACGGCTGAGTTTGGAGAACCACCTCAAAATTCTGCGAGCGATGTGGGAGCAAGCACCGGCCGAGGTGGCAACCAAAGTGAAGGTTCCCGTCCTGATCCTCGTGGCCGAGAACGGACCACCCCGACACCCAGCCCAGGTGGATCACTTTGCTGCCGGGCTCGCCAAGAGCAGAGTGATCCCTATGGCAGGGCATCACGACCTGCACGCTGAGCAGCCTGACAACGTGGTGGACGAGATCACCAATGCCCTTAACGACGGATTCTTGCAATGAGCGAAGGATTGATCGTCATCATTGGCTCCGGAGAGCTCGGTCCGTCGATGAAGACCACCTACCGGCATCTCTTCGAACACGTGGCTGCTTCATCAGTCACGATTCTCGACTCGCCCTACGGCTTCCAGGAAAACGCCGACGAGCTCACAACCCGCATCGAGAAACACTTCCGCGATAGCTTCGGTGTCAAGACGAAGGTGGCCAGCCTGCGCTGGGCCGACGCCAAAGGAGTGGAGCGGCGGCGATTTCTCGAGTCCGTGGAGCAGTCCGAAGTCGTCTTCGCCGGGCCAGGTTCGCCGAGCTACGCCATCGCGTGTGGAGCGGGCTCGGCATGCGCGAGGCCCTTTCCAAGGTCGTTGATCGAGGAGGAGGGGTGGTGATGGCCAGCGCCGCCGCGGTCACCCTGGGAGCAAGGTCGATCCCGGTCTATGAGATTTACAAAGTCGGCGACGATCCTGTTTGGTTTGACGGCTTGGATGTGCTCGCGAGCTACGGATTGTCCGTGGCCGTCGTCCCGCATTGGAACAATCGCGAGGGAGGATTCCATGACACAAGCCATTGCTTTATTGGGGTCAAGCGCTTTCGTCAGCTCGTCGCGGATTTGCCGGCTGAGATTTCAGTGTTGGGCATCGACGAGCACACTTCCCTCTCGATCCATGCCGCCACCCGGAATGATGCGGGTGCTCGGAGCCGGGGAAGCTCACCTCAATGACAAGGACTTCGATTCGAGCCTGCCTAATCCCGGTTTCGCCCTACGTCGGGCCCTGCCGAAGCCGGCATCACCCCGCCGGCTGCAAGCCCCTGGCAGCCGGTAATCGAGCTCCTTCTCGAAATCTGGGGCGATGCCCGCGCCCGCGGAAACTTCGACCAAGCCGATCTGATTAGAGAGCGTTTAGCAGCCGCGCGAATCGAGGTCCGTGACGGCGACGAAGGTACCAAGTGGCACGAGGCCTAGATGATTCTGCCTGCGTTCTCGTACAGCGGCATTCCTGAGAGCAGGCGGGCAGGGGACAAGCGTGAAAGGTCCAGGCTCGGCGTACGACCGATGATCAGCTCCGCCAGATGCCTCCCCACAGCGTGGCATTGCTGGAATCCGTGTCCGGAAAATCCGTTGGCGAGAAAAAGACCGGCGAGCTCCGGCCACTCGCCAATGATGCCGTTCTCGTCAAGGGTGTTCACTTCGTAGAGCCCCGCCCACCCGCCGGTCAAATGCACGGCTTCGAAGGCGGGGAGTTGAGCTGCGAGCTCCGGCCAGACCAGATCAAAGAACTTCTCGCGCCGGAAGCTGAAGTCATAACCGATCGGGTCATCGGGTTGTGACCATCCGCAGATGAACCGGTTGCCATGCTCGGGGATCACGTAGAGACCGGACGGCAGGAACACACTCGGCAGGCCGAACGCATCGACGTGGGTGTCAACCGTGAAAACGGTGCGCATCACCGGTTCCACCGGGAGCTCGACCCCGACCGATGCCGTCAAGGGCGCGCACCAGGCACCGGCGGCGTTGACCAACACTGGCGAATCGAGCTGGGTTCCATCAGAGAGCTCAACCCCGCTGATTGCATCCCCTTGCCGGCGAAGCGCGGTCACTTCCTTCTCGATGAATTCCGCGCCATCGGCCGCGGCTCGGCGTACATAGCCCTGGAGGACCGCGGAAGGATCGACCGACCCGTCGAGCGGTCCCAAGGTTCCTCCTACGTAGCCGCTACCGGCATAGCCGGGGAACCTCGCGGCAATTTCCGCGGCGTCTAACCATTCAACGTCGCAGCCGAGCGCGTGTTGTCGCTCCAGGCCTTGGCGCGCCGCGACTTCGCCGTCTGAGTCGGTGAGAAAGAGATTGCCTTGGTGACGAGGCGCCGGGTCGGGCCGCCATTCCCCGACTGCCATTCTTGGCGGAAAATCAGCCAGCACCTCGAAAGCGAACTGGGACATGCGGATGTTCTCTTCGAGGTTGAACTGCAGACGCACGTTGCCGTCAGAAAGGACCGTCGACGATTGCCGGTACGTCGGATCACGCTCAACCACCGCCACGACCAGGCTCGGGTCGAGCTGCAGCAGGTAGTAGGCGGTGGCCGCCCCCATCGCCGCCCCACCCACGACGATCACGTCGTAGGTCAAGCAGCGGCTCGCGCCAACCGCCGCTGTTTGCGTGAAAGTTGGGCGGCGGTGACTCGTCGCCGCATGAAGGCGAGAGCCAACGCTCCAAGGACAAAGGAGTAGAGCACCGCCCCGAGAATGATTTCGATGCTGGGGAGCCGTCCCCAGAATGCAATGTCTTGCAAAGCCTTGATCCCGTAGGTCGCCGGGATCAGATAGGAAACCACTTGCACCGCCGGCAGCAGCCGGGCGGTCGAGATGAAAAAGCCGCTGAAGAAGATCGACACCAACAGGGTGATCATTGCATATTGCACAGCCTGGCTTTCCGTCTTCGCTAGCGCGGACAGCACAAAGCCGAGACCTTGGGAGGCGAGCACGACCAAGAGCACGGCGAGCCCGTACCACCACCAGGGGCCCTCAGGTTGGAAACCGAAGGCGAACACCGAGGCAGCGGTCAGAGCCGCGCCGACCAAGAGGCCAATAACGACGTTGGCCAGGTATTTGCCGGCGAGGGCTTCGGCGCCCGAAAGCGGCGAGACTCGAAAGAGCTCGACCGAGCCCAGCGTTCGCTCCCGCACTAGCGATAAAGCGGCAAATGTGAGAGCGAGATGCTGGACCAGAAGCGAAACCACTCCGGGGATGTAGTAATGCGTGAAGTCGACATCGATTCCCCCATAGCCAGACGACTCGCCGCGGAAGGGGCTGACCAGCACCGCCGGTTCGATGGCCTGGAAGTTTTCGATGTCGGCTTCCAAATCTTCGAGGTTCTGCTCAAGGGCGGTGAGGATTTCCGCCCGTTCGTCGCGGACGTCGGGCTGGTTGAGCTGGTCGGCGTTCGCGAGAGCCGAATCGAGGGCAGATCCGGAGGGCTCGGACGAAGTCTGTTCGCCGACCGCCTCGATCACCGCGTCCGAAGCGGCCACGCGACGGGCGAGCTCGTCGAGACTGGCGATCAAGTCGGCCCGGCTGCTCTCAAAAGCAACTCGGTCGTTTGCGTCCACCGCGTCGATCATCGCCCCCACCGCCGTCTGCGCGGCGGGCAACGGGGCCCCAATCTCGGCGGCCCGGCCTTGTCCGGCGGCGACCACCTCCTCCAAAACTTCGCGGTTGACCTGATCAACTGCGCTCTGGGCGAAGAGCTCTACCACCGACGACTCGAAGGGGTCGATTTGGTCGTGCAGGATGGTGATGACCGCTTGCTCTCCGCCTCTTACGGTTTCTACAACATCAGACGGAATCACCACCGCGACATTGGCCTCGCCGCTCGCCAACATCGCCTCCGCCTCCTCGACGCTGGTGAGCGTTCCGACCAGTTGCGCCTGGGGACCGAGCGCGTGGGCGAGCTGCTCGCTTCGCTCGGCTATGCCGGAATCGGAAGGCGCCACGACCACCGTGCGCAGCACTGGCGGTTCGGGATTGAACCCAACACCAAATAGGAAAAGGATCAAGAAGGGTCCGACAACCAAAGTGATCAGCAAGCGGGGCTGTCGAAAGACCTCGAGGGTGTCCTTCTTGAAGAACGCCATCGCCCGCATGAATCTGCCTTTGACGCGTTCTACTGGCTTAGCCATCCGATTCCTCTTCGACGTCGAGCCGCGTCACGAGCTCGACGAACACATCGTCGAAGGGAGGCTGATAGGGCTCGACAGATTCGACCACCAGGCTGTTGGCAGTGGCCCACTCGGAGAGATCGGCAGCAACATCGCCGGCATCTTCGACCACCAAGCGGTATTCCCCAGGACCCCTTGCCTCCCAGCGAGTGGCGCGGGCAGCTTCGACCAAGCGACTGATTTGCTCGCTGGTGAGCGCACTCTCAAAACGAACATCCAGCACCTCACCGCCCATCGCTTGGCGGCGCAAACCTTCGGGGGTGTCGATTGCGATGAGACGCCCCCGAGAAAGCACTCCGACTTTGTCGCAATAGGCCGCCTCGCCAACGTACTGGGTGGTTACGAAGATGGTGCGGCCCTGCTCCTTCAGGTCGATGAACCTATCCCAGAACTTGCGTCGCAACACGGGGTCGATGCCGGCGGTCGGCTCATCAAGGAACAAAAGCTCGGGTTCGTGAATCAAGGTTGCCGCCAAAGCGAGTCTGCGCTGCATCCCTCCCGACGCGTTGCGTAGCAATCGATTGCGCGCACTGAGCAGATCGACAAAGTCGAGCATCTCTCGCACTCGCCTGCGGCGGCCTCGCCAGCGGACGCTGAACAACGAGGCGGCGAAATTCAGGTTCTGGCGGAGAGTGAGCTCGGGGTACAGCACCGAGAGCTGTGGCATGTATCCCAAGTAGGAGCGAGCGATGCGATCGAATTCGAGCGGCGACTTTCCCAGCACCAGCAGGTCACCGGAATCGGCGGCGATGATCCCAGTGAGGAGGCGGATCGTGCTGGTCTTGCCCGAACCGCTGGGGCCGATGAATCCGAAGATCGAGCCTTTGGGAATATCAAGATCGAGATCGAACACTCCTACCCCCGGTTCGAACTCCTTGCTCAAGCCCCGAGCCCAAACGGCCGAATCCGTTGGTGTGACTGTCTCTTGAGGACGTTCGTCGATGGTGGTAACCACATCGCCCGCGACCGACTCGGTTTCACCGGCCGGAAACGCCGCGGCCTCGTCGAGAACCTCCATGCCCAGGGGAGCAATGGGGTCAACCTCGGGATTAACAGCTCGAGGTTGGCTGTGGTCGATCACCACGGGCGATTCGGTTTCGGATCGCTCCGCTTCGGAAACTGTCCCCTCGTTGATGTCACCCACCTCTGAGCCCCACCGATGAACTTGCTGACAACATGAGCGAAGAGCGGATACCCGAAGCGGAACCTTCCGAAACAGGCTCCCCTTCGGAACCCCTCAAGTGGCAGCAGGTTTGGCCGCCGTTGTCGTATTGGTCGAAGGCTTCGCTTGTGATCATCAGCGTCGTCATTACGGTCCGCATCTTGGCGGTCCTGCAGAACCTGCTGCTGATCGTGGTCGCCGCGTTTGTGATCTCGTTGGGATTGCAGCCGGCGATCAAGTGGATGGAACAGCGCGGCCTCAAACGGGGAGCGGCGATGGCCCTGATGCTGTTGCTGGCGCTCGCCGCCGCCACCGGCGCGGGACTGGCTGTGCTGCCGGTGATTTTCGAGCAAGCCGCACAGGCGCTCGAAGGAATTCCTCCGTTTATCGAGTCCCTGCAAGATCGTCCCGGAGTCATTGGCGACCTGGCCTCGAGGTTTGATCTCGGCGGAGGCACTGGAGTGAATATCGACCCCTTGGCGATAGTGGGCTCGGTGGTCGTGACCATCTTCAACGTCGTCACCCTCCTGCTCCTGACTCCGTATTTCGCCGTTGCTTTTCCGGGGATGAAGTCTGCTCTGTTCCGGCTTACCAGGAGGTCAAACCGAGAGGACTTCGTTTTCGTGGTCAACCGAGCCGTCGATCTGACCTCGAATTACATCGTGGGCAACCTCGCGATCAGCCTGATGGCCGCGGCGACGTCGTTCGTCGCCTTCTTGCTGCTCGGTCTCCCTTACCCGCTTGCCCTGGCGACGTGGGTGGGGATCATGGATCTGATCCCGGCGATCGGCGCCCTGATCGGCATGATCCCCGTGATCGCGGTCGCCTCTCAGCTCGTCGGTGGCAGCTTGGCCGGGTTGGTGGGCGCATTGCTTGCCTTGCCAGTGGCTGCGCTGATCAAGGTGTTGCTCACCCGAGTTCTTCGTCCGCGACCGGATGGAAATGGTTCGCCAGGAACCCGAAGAACCGGTATCCCAGCGACGCATCCGCGGGCGGCTAGGTAGCAGACCCCTGCCATAGACATCAGACATCAGACTGGATCGAGTCTGAAGTCTGAAGTCTGATGTCTCTAGAGAACCTCGTCCGTCGTGGTGTCGCGGGTCACGGTGAACCAGCGGCGGCAGCCGTAGTCGTGGAACCAGCGCTCAACTGAGGGACCGAAGGGGTTGGTGCGCATGAATCCGCGGTCGAGGTCGCGGGCATCGGGGTCGGTAATCGACTCGGGGATGGTGGGGATCTCCCCGTAGCGAAACTCCTCCACGGTTCGACGGCCGCAATTGGGACAGGTCAGGTAGAGCATTACTGGGTCCCGGCCGATCCGCGATCCGACAGGGGAAGGTCCCTGGCAAAGCGGTCGAGGCCGAACGGCGCGATGAGCTCGGGCATCTCGCCGGTGGCAATGAGTTGGGCCATCGCCTCACCTCCGGCAGGGATCGCTTTGAAGCCCCAGGTTCCCCAGCCGGTGGTGACGAGCAACCCTTCCCGACCCGTCGGTCCCATCACGGGTGAGTAGTCGGGAGTCATGTCGCAGATCCCGGCCCATTGTCGAAGCACCCGAAGGTCGGCAAGAAACGGCAGCAAAGCCAAGGCTCGGCCCGCACACGACGAGAGGAAGCCGTAGCTCGATCGGTAGGAATAGGAAGGTTGGCGATCGATCTCAGCGCCGATCAGGATTTCGCCACGAGCGGTTTGGCTCGCGTAGAAGAGGAGCTCTGTAGAAGCGACGATCGCATCGAGACCGGGTTGGTAATGGTTGGTGACGAAGGCCTGCAAAGGGTGCGACCGAATCGGCAGACGCAACCCGGCCATCGACGCCACCATCGTCACCTGCCCGCCCAGAGCCATCATCACCACCCCGGCCGAAATGTCGCCGCGTTCGGTCTTGACTCCGGTGACCCGGTCTCCGCTCACCTTCAGGCCAGTGACAGTTGTGTTTTGGTGCACCTCGACCCCGTTCTGCATCGCCCCTTCGGCCAGCGCCCAGACCACCCGATCGTGCCGCGCGGTCGCGCCCCGCGGGTGATACGAGGCGCCCATGACTGGGTATCTCCCGCCTCCCGCGAGGTCGATTTGCGGGCAGATCTCGTTGATCTCGTCCGGCCCGATGAAGACCGTCTCCGCGCCGTAGGCATGGTTGAGCGCGGCCCGGGCCCGTTCCGCCCGCAGCCCCATCTCGGTATGGGCAATCCACAACAGCCCCTTCTCCTTGTGCATGATCCAACGACCCGTCTCCTCTTCGAGTCCTTGAAAGAGCTCGAGCGAGCGTTGGTAAAAGCGAATCGCTTCCGGCACGCCATAGTTCGCTCTGATGACCGTCGTGTTGCGACCCGAGTTCCCCGAGCCGATGTAGCCACGCTCGATTACCGCGACGTCTCGGATGCCATGGCGGGTGGCGAGGTAGTAAGCCGTGGCCAACCCATGTCCACCGCCACCCAGGATGACGACGTCGTACTCGGAACGAAGCCGGTCGGGCCAGGTCAATCGAACTCGACTCTCGACAAACTCGTTCATCTGAACCGTTCCTCGAACTCTGCGGCGTAGGCCGCGGCCACGATCACCAACGAACGATCACCGTCGATCCAAATCTTGGCCGGAAGCCCGGCCACCATTCCTTGGTTGAGCCCCGCGTGGATTTCGAAGGCGCAGAGCCTGACGAGCGCCTCTCGCAGCTGATCCTCGCCGAATCGCCAAGCCACCCAGCCCGAGTCCGGGACGACGATCGCGAAGGGGTCGTCGACCTGTACGTCACCTCCGATGACCAGGGCGTCGTCGAGCGCAAGCCGCATCAGCAACGTCCCCGGGCTCACACGGACGGCGTCGAGGGCGGCCGGTCGCGCTATGACCCGCGTGGCTTCGAGTGGTTCAAGCACGGGCGCGTGCTCCGTCGGGATCGTAAAAGGGATGCGAGGCGTGTCGAACCGGGCGACCGTCGCAGGAAATGCCCTCAGGTTCTGCTGGGTCGGAGCGCAGCCAGCCAAGCATCACCGTCTTGGCCAGCACCGGGCTGTATCGAGCCGAGGTGACTTGACCGACGGGCGTTGCGACCTGCCAGAGGATCGCTCCTTCGATGGGTGCCGGTCCGTCCATCTCCCAGCCGAGGAGCCGTTTGTTGAGTGGCAACCGATTGGTACGCAACAGCGCCTGTTTGCCAACGAAGTCGGGTTTGCTCAGACGAGCTGCCCATTCCAGTCCTAGCCGGCGCGGGGTGGAGTCGTACTCGGAATCCATGCCGACGATGAAGTGACCTTTCTCCAGTCGCAGGGTGAACAACGCATCGAGGCCGTGGGGATATGACCCGAGATCCGCGCCCGCCTCCTCCAGACGACGCCAAAGCTCCACCGAATCGGAGAACGGGTGATGCAGCTCGAAGGAAACCTCACCGGTGAACGACAACCGCACGATGCGACACTCGACACCAAAGACCGCTGCATCAACGTGCGCGAGATATGCGGGCGGTGAGTCGACACCCCCTCGTCGCAGCAATTCGCGAGCCAATGGTCCGGTCACGTTGATCGCGCCCAACGACATCGTGCGATCGAGGATCCGAACGTCGAGATCGAAGGTCTCGGCCCAGTCGCGCACCCACATCTCGGCGAACGAGGCGCCACCCGAGGTGAAAGTGAGATAGAACCGGTGCTCGCTCAGCCGGCAAATTAACCCGTCATCGAGGACATATCCGCGCTCGTCAAGCAGGAGGGCGTAGCGCACCTGACCGTCCTTGAGATCTGCCACCCGGCACGGATAGAGCTTCTCCAATAGCGCCACCACATCCGGCCCTGAGATTTCCATCTTCCCGAGGGTGGACACGTCGCCCAACGAAACCCTCTCACGCACCGACCAATACTCTGCTTCCGGATCCGGATAGCGCCAGGGTCGCCACCACGCGCCAAAGCGGTCCATGGTGGCGCCAAGGCGAAGGTGCTCATCGTGGAGCGCGGTTCGTCGAAAAGGAGGCAGGTCATAACCGGCGGCCACCTCACCTATCGTTGCCTGCCGGGTCAAGGGGCGGGCAGTGAATGGCGCCGGGGTCGAGACCCCTTTGGCCGCGAGGTATGAACGCAGATGAGGAAGGCAGACCCCGCCTTGACACGTACCGGTCCCGGCAAGAGTCGCCCTCTTGAGCAACTCCATCTCTCGAAATCCGCGATCCCACACCGCTTCGAGATCAGAAACGGTCACATCCGAGCAGGGGCAGACAACCCCCTCAGTGGGCGGCGGTGGGAGGGAGTCGGTTAGGGCAGCATCGCCAACCACCTCGACTTCCAGCCCCTGACCCATCCGAAGGAGACCCGATCGAGGATGAAGCCCGAGATCGACCACGACCGTCGAGGCAGCGATCCGATCACCGGCGGCCGTGACGACTGCTTCCACTCGACCCGACCCCTCGAATCGCTGCGGCTGCTCGTCGATGGTGACGGCATCACCCAAATCGATACCGGCGGCGCGGAGACTTTCAGCGGCGCGCTTGGTGAAGATCCCATCGAGCTCGGAACCAGGACAGATCGGTTGCTCCTCGGCGGCGCCGGTGGCGACGACCACCCGCGAGCACTGCACGCTCACCATCCCCGCCGGGGTCTTGGCGACGACGGTGGGACCGGCATAGAGGCCAATGGCCTCCTCTCCTCGATGCGCATCAAAGGAAATGACGGTGCCATCAGCGTCACGCGCCGCGGCCAGGCCGCTTTCTCCCTGGCCGACAACGACTACGTCGGCGAACGCGGTGCGAAGTTCGGTCTCGAGCGGTCGAGACTCGTCGGGCAGTCGGGGGGTGTCGGTTTGCCGTGCTACCTCAAGCGCGGGCCGAGCCGCGACTTGGCAGCTACGCACATAGGCGACGCCATCGACCTCGACGACACAGTTGGGACAGTCGCCTCCGAGACAGATACAACCGCCGCCACGCGGATGGATCCCCTGTCGCAGGAGCGCCACCGCCACTGAGTCTCCTTCTTCAAAGGGGATCTGTCGGCCTCCGAAGAGAAAGTTCAGAACTCCACCACCGTCCGCGCCCCTTCGCCGTGTTGGAGCCGATCAAAGGCGTCGTTGATGCCTCCGAGATCGGTGCGATGCGAAATAGTTCGAGACAGGTCGAGCTCACCCTTGGCAACCAGCTCGGCCAACTCTGCAATCTCAGCGGCGGGATTGCCAGATCCGTAGAAGGAGCCGATCAAGCTTTTCTCGGAGGAGAAATCGATGGCCGAAATCTTGGCCGAGGTGCCGGCCGGTGCAATCCCGACGACGATGACGGCGCCGCCCGGAGCGGTGAGCCTCCAGGCATTTTCGATGGTCTCCGGCCGGCCCACGACTTCGAAAACACGGTCAAACCCCGGAGTCACACTCTCCGGTGCCGAAAAGCTGGTGGCGCCCTGGGCGAGCGCCAATTCCGCTTTCTCGGGTACGGGATCGATAGCAACAATCTCGTCTGCCCCAGCCTTCGCCGCAGCGGCGATCACTTGGAGACCCACTCCTCCGCAACCGATCACCGCCACCCGATCGCCGGGCTGCACCCTTCCCGCGTTTCGCACCGCACCGAAACCGGTGACCACCGCACAGCCCACCAACGCGGCTTCATCAAAAGCGAGGTTGGTTGGGATCTTTACGACTGAACGAGCAGAAACCACCGTCCTTTCCGCGAATGCACCGACGGCGAGAAATTGCTGAAGCGCGGTGCCGTCCGACCGCTGCATCCGGTGGGTGCCGTCGAGCATGGTTCCCGAAAAGGCGGCCTTCGAGCCCGGCTCACAAAGGTTGGATCGACCTCGGAGGCATTGCCGGCACTCGCCACACGACGGAAGAAAACAGAAGGAAATGCGGTCGCCGATGGCCAGCCCGTCAACTCCTTTTCCCAGCTTGGTCACCGTTCCGGAGCCTTCGTGGCCAAGGACTGTCGGGAACCGATGCAGCCCAAAGTGGCCAACGGCGAGGTGAAGGTCGGAGTGGCAAACCCCGGCGGCGGCCACCTCGACTTCGACCTCGCCTGGCTGCGGCGGAGCGAGCTCTACCTCTTCCTCGCGAGCGCGCTCACCGGCACCGAGCCAAACCGCGGCTCTCATCCGACTCGCCATTTCTCGAGACCTTCGAAATCAGGTTCCATTCCGAGTCCGGCACCCGATGGGGCGGTGACAAAGCCGCTGTTCATTTCGAGCGGCTCAGAAAGCATGAAGTCTCTTCGGGCATATGTCCAGGCAGGGGGATCGTACGGGAACTCGAGGTAGGCGCCATTCGACCAGGCCAGTGCCACGTGAAGGTTGGCGAGGAGACCGTAACCCGTCGACCACGTATGCGGCGACCATATGCGACCTTGCTCGCGCGCCCAACCGGCTACGTCCCGGCACCCGTGCACTCCTCCTGCCAGAACAACATCGTTTTGGATGACATCTACGTGTTCGACCAACTGGCGGCTCGCGGAGAGGTCGCGCACCATCTCGCCCGCGGCGATCGGCAGCAGGTCGAACTCGCGCAAACCGCGATACCCGTCTAGGTCGGAGGTGGCGAGCGGCTCTTCCAGCCAAGAGACGTCGAGATCGGCGAGGGCTCGGGCGCAGTCGGCCGCGATGCTCAGATCCCAAGCTGGAGTCGTATCCCCCGGCATGCGCCATCCTTGGTTGGCGTCGACCATCAGGTCGAAATCGGGACCTACCGCTTCCCGAGCCTTCTCGACCACGGGGAGGTCGGAGCGCCAATCCGCGGCATGAAACCTGATCTTGGCCGCGGTCACCCCCGCCTCCTTGCTGGCGATCAAGCGTTCCGCTCGCTCCTCGGCGCCGATTCGCTCGCCGGTCGACTGATAGACCTTGTAGGTGTCACTCTCGCCACCGAGCAGTTGCCACAGCGGTAGGTCGGCCGCCTTGGCGACAAGATCCCACACCGCGACCTCAACAGTCCAGTTGCGGCCTCCGTGAAAGTCAACGGAGGCGCAGATACTCCAAACCTTGTCGGTGTCGGTCGGGTCGACCCCGACGAGGAGACGCGCCAACAGGTCGAGATCCGGAACCTGGGCTCCCCCGCAAAATCCTCGGATTCCCTCGTCGGTCGTCACCACAACAATCGTTTCAGAAAATGCTCGCCGGGGTATGGGATCCCACGAAGCGCCAAACGGAGGTTCAAGGGGGACCCGGTATGAGCGCTCCTCCAATGAAGTGATCTTCATTGGAGGCGTCTCATTCTCCTCGCAGGATCTGGTTCAGTGGGCCAGCGCCGTTTCGGTTGGACGCAGCTCCCTGACTGCCTGCCACACCCGAGTCTTACGACGGAAGTCCCAATACTTGGTGCGATCGATCTCGAGGTCGGCGCCTCCCGGAAGCCCACCTGGCAGGACCCCGTTGTGGATCCGCACCGTTCGGTAGAAGATCGGCGACAACTCGCGCGCGGCACGGGCATGGGATTCGCTCGACCGCCAGCGCTCGCGTACCTCAGGCGCATCGTGAAGGATGAGATTCGCCCAGTTCCCGTCAGGGAGCTCCACCGACGAATAGCTCAGAATTCCAAGATGCTGACGAAACTCGAGCACAATTTCCGTATTCGCCTCCTCGAGCGGAGCACCATCGAGGTGGAGATGCCGCTGCCCGAAAAATCCCACCACGCAAACGTACGACGAGTCTTTGAGAACCTCGGGGCGAGTCACGATGATTCGATGCCGACGTCCATCGACGTCCCACTCCTGGGGAACAAACGCGATGAGGTCGGAAGCGATCAGCTTGGCCATCCCGTAACGCAATTCCTCGAGCATCGTTCTCAATACATCCAGGTCGTGCGCATAGAGAGCGATCGATGTGAACGGGCGTCTCGGAACCGATTCTGTGGGGGATAGGACAATCGGTTCCATAGGTGGCGAATCTACTAGGCGATACCCTGCGATCTAGACCATGAAGTTGACCTTCTCCGCTCGCCTCTCGCCGCCTCAGAACGAGCTGTTTCGTGGCAAGCTTGAGGCAACCGGGGTCGATCACAACTGGGTCGAGGACGACGAGCCCGACGTCGTGTACCTATGTGGCCTGCCCGCTTCCTATCTGCTCGATCGTTACACGCCACTCGCGGCTCCGCTTCTGTCCGCAGAGCGATATCAGGGCAGGCCTTGGTATTTCGTCGATGTGATCGGTCGCCGCGGTGAAACCGCCGCTCACCGTTGGGCTTTCAACGAGAAGGCGTCGTTCTCCGGCTGGCTCGCGGTACAGCATGGGCTTTTGCGCGACGGACCTTTTCCTGAGGACATCTCCTGGGTGGAAACTGGTTCCCATCTCGATTCGATCGAAGCGGTGAGAGGCGGGCGAGCCGATCGAGCCGGCATCGACTCGATCATCCTCGACCTCGCGCCGCACTTGCTCGGCAGGCTCGAAGTCGTCGCCACTTGGGGACCATGGCCGGCACCGCCGGTGATGGCGTCGCGTCGCCTCGGGCCCGACGTCATGAGCCAGCTCCGAGCAAGTCTTTCCAGCAACGAAGGTGGCCAATGGCTGTTGCTCGAAGAGGATCACCTCGCGCCGATCGTTGCGCTCTCCCCTGGCGGAAGCCGGCCTTCGTGAGTAGACCCGGTTCTACCCGAGCCGAGCGACGCGCCCGTGGCGGACTCCACCAGCTTCCCTGGCGCAATCTCACCAATCCCTACGCACCGATCAAGGTGATCAGCGAGGATCAAGTCGAAGCGATTCACCAGGCTTCGCTTCGCATTCTGGCCGAGATCGGAATGGACTTCCTTCATCCCGAAGGGGTCTCCCTCTTGGCGGAGACCGGTTGCGCGATCGAGGATCAGCGGGTGCGATTCGACCCCGATTGGGTGGTCGAGATCGTTGGCAAGGCCCCTGCCCGATTCACGCTTCATTCGCGCAACCCCGACCGCAACTTCTCAATGGGTGACAACTCCATTTCGTTTGCGACCGTCGCCTCGGCTCCCAACAGCTCAGACTTTGATGGTGGGCGGCGAACCGGCAATTTCGCCGACTTCACCAACTTCGTCCGGCTTGGACAGCACTTCAACATCATCGGTCTCTTCGGCGGCTATCCGGTCGAGCCGATCGATCTCAGCCCGGCCACCCGACACCTCGACTGTCTCGCTGCCTATGTGACTCTCTCCGACAAGGTCTTTCACGCCTACTCGCTGGGCCGCGGCCGTATCCTCGATGCCCTTGAGCTCGTTCGGATCGGACGTGGCGTCAGTCGGGAAACGCTCTCGGAGGAGCCGTCGCTCTACACGGTCATCAACACCTCGTCGCCACTCCGACTCGACGGACCAATGATCGAAGGTCTGATCGAGATGGCGCGGATGGGCCAGGTGGTGGTGGCAACGCCGTTCACGCTTTCCGGAGCCATGGCCCCGGCCACCATCAGCGGTGCCCTCGTCCAACAAAATGCAGAAGCGTTGGCCACGATCGCATTGGTGCAGACGGTGCGCCCCGGCGCGCCGGTGATGTATGGCGGATTCACCTCCAACGTCGACATGAAGTCGGGGGCGCCGGCGTTTGGCACGCCCGAGTACACGAAGGCAGCTTTGGCCGGCGGCCAGCTCGCCCGTCGTTATCACCTGCCCTATCGATCATCCAACGCATGCGCAGCCAACGCTGTCGACTCGCAGGCTGCCTACGAAGCCGAGATGTCGACCTGGGGGGCGGTGATGGGCCACGCCAACCTGGTCATGCACGCCGCCGGGTGGATGGAGGGTGGCCTCGTCGCCTCCTTCGAGAAGTTCATGATCGACGTCGAGATTTGCCAGATGATGTCCGAGTTTCTGCAGCCGCTCGAGATCGACGATGGAGCGATCGACGCGATCGCCGGCGTCGGGCCCGGCGGCCACTTCTTTGGATCGCCTCATACTCTCGAACGCTACGAAACCGCTTTCTATGCACCCTTGATCTCGGACTGGCGCAACTTCGAAACCTGGCAGCAAGCCGGCGCGCCCACCGCCGCCGACCACGCCCACCGTCGCTGGCAGGAAGCCCTGGCCGAATATGTCGAACCGGAATTCGATGACACCCTCCGCGCCGAGCTCGACGACTTCGTCGGCCGTCGCAAATCCGAAGGCGGTGTCGGCTAGGCGTCGAACTCGGCATGCGCCGTGCTATCGAAGACTCGAAGCGGCTCAAAGTATTGGCGGTAGAAACCGCGATCTCTCGTGAGCAGCCGATCAGCTTGAACCAGGGCGTGTGCTCCGATGAGAAAATCGGCCAGGACTCGGCTCCGTGCACCACCCTCTGAGCGGTAGCCAGCCCAGATTCCGGCCGCAGTCTCGGCCGATTTTCTGTCGAGCGGGCTAAACGAAACCTGAATCCTGGCCATCGTCTTTCGCCCTTCGTCAAGGTTCGTGAACCACGCCAGAGTCTCCGCCCAAACGACATCACACGCCACAACCGCCCCTTCTCCTCGGCATCTCTGGAGGGCTTTCGCGGAGGCGCGCCCGAACTGAGGGTCTGCACCAAAGACATCCAGCAAGACCCTGGTGTCGACCGCGGTGATCACATTTCGGCCGGACCGCGGAGTTGCCTGATCAACTCATCAGTGGGAGCCGGGAGACGAATGATCCCGAAGACGTCATCCACCGGGTCCACCGCGCTGACCTTGGTCGCGACCAGCCTGCCCTCCTCTTCGGCGAAATCGAGTATCTCGCCTGGCAGAATTCCCAGGCTGTCCCGTATCTGAGCCCATTCCTAAGGCGATTTTGGTGGCTATGCAACCACCCAAACCTTAGGTTCGGGTTTGGTCACGCCGCGGAACGTTGAGTTTCTAGCCTGGGCCGGTGAGCGTCGGTGAACTACTCGAGCAGATCGCTGAGGTCGGGCTCGATCCGGAAACTCGCGGCTACCACCGGTTCTCCTACTCCGGCGCCGACGTGCAGATGCGCGATTGGTTCGTTCGACAGGCTCTCGCCCGCGGGTTCCGCACCGAGACCGACCGCAACGGCAACCTCTGGGCTACGCGAGGAGATGGTCCCTACCTTGTCACCGGGAGCCACCTCGACTCGGTGCCGAACGGTGGAGCCTACGACGGACCATTGGGTATCGCTACCGCGTTTGCCGCCTTAGACCTGGTCGACCAACAACGCGACGTGGCGGTGGTCGCGTTTGCCGAAGAGGAAGGATCTCGTTTTGGCGTCGCCTGTCTCGGTTCCCGACTCGCCACCGGTGCGATCGATCCGGAGCAGGCCCGCCGATTCGAGGATCGCAACGGGGTGTCGCTCGAAGATACTCTGGGCGCGGTCGGGATCGATGCGGGAGAGCTAGGACCTGACCCCGAGCGCTTGGACCGGATCGAGTCCTTCATCGAGGTGCATATCGAGCAGGGCCGTGGCCTTGCGGACGTTGATTCGCCGCTGGCGGTGGCGGCTTCGATCTGGCCCCACGGCCGCTGGCGGCTCGATTTCAATGGTCGTCCCGATCATGCCGGGACCACGCGAATGGACGACCGGCAAGATCCGATGGTTGCATTCGCCGGCATGGTGCTCCGATTGACCGAGCAGGCCCAAGCCCTGGCCGCACGGGCAACTTTCGGCCGCGTTCATGTGACGCCGAACGCGACCAATGCCATCCCCTCGCGGGTGAGTGCCTGGCTCGACGCCCGCGCCGCCACCGATGAGGACCTCATCGTTCTGATCGATTCGGTTTCTGCCAGGAACGGCGTCGAAATGTCGGCCGAATCGCTGACCGCGGCCGTGACGTTCGATCCGAATCTCCGTGACCGAATCTCCGCACTCTTGGGCGGCCCCCCATTGCTGTCCACTGCCGCCGGGCACGACGCCGGGATCCTCTCCACTTATGGCATCCCCACGGCGATGATCTTTGTCCGCAACCCGACGGGGGTGTCCCACTCGCCCGACGAGTATGCGAGTCCCGAGGATTGCGACGCGGGAGTGGAAGCTCTCGCCAAGCTGCTCAACGAGTTGTGAGCCATTTCTGGTGTGAAGCTGCCTGGATCGGCGGCGCCATCAGCGAAAAAGTGCTGATCGAATGCGACGAGGCGGGGACCATCGCCGCGATCGAAAATATCGCGGTTTGTCCGCCATTCGCGACGGCCGTTCCCGGTTTGACTTTCCCCGGCTTCGCTAATACCCACTCGCACGCTTTTCATCGCGCCCTCCGGGGACGCGTGACTCAAGACTCATTTTGGAGATGGCGCGATGCCATGTACGAGTTAGCCGCCAGACTCGATCCCGAGAGTTACCTGCAACTCGCAACCGCCGTGTTCGCCGAGATGGCGCTCGCCGGGTTCACAGTCGTCGGCGAGTTCCACTACCTGCATCATCAGGCCGGAGGTCGTCCGTACGACGACCCCAACGCCATGGGTAATGCCCTGACCGGGGCTGCGAAGGCCGCAGGCATAAGACTGACGTTGCTCGACACCTGCTATCTCCAGGGCGGACTCGGAAAGGAGCTCTCGCCACCGCAACGACGATTCGCCGACGCCGACGTTGACGACTGGGCGAGACGCCGAGCCTTGCTCAAAGGGTACGCACGGGGGCAGATCGGAGCGGCGATCCACTCGGTCCGGGCAGTGCCTCGGGAGGCGATGTCCGAAATCGCGGCCGCGGGTCGAGGAGGCCCGCTCCACATCCATCTCTCCGAGCAACCGGCCGAGAATCAGCAGACTCTTGCAGCACATGGGATGAGCCCAACCGCGCTCTTGGCCAAAGAAGGGGTCTTGAGCGAAGACCTCACCGCGGTCCATGCCATCCATCTCGAGGCAGAGGACATCGCGCTGTTGTCCTCGAGTGGAGCAACAGTTTGCGCCTGTCCAACGACCGAAGCCGACCTCGGCGATGGCATTGGGCCCTTCGCCGAGCTTCACCGCCAAAAGGTCTCCTTGACGATCGGGACCGACCAACACGTCTTCATCGACCCGTTCCTCGAGATCCAGCGGCTGGAGATGGATCAACGTCTGTTGACCAGGCAGCGGTCGGTGTTCAACGTCCGCGAGCAGATCGACGCCTTGACCCAGCATGGCTACCGGGCGCTCGGGTGGACGAACGGCGGCCTCCTCGAGGTCGGCGCTCTTTGCGACCTCACCTCGATGAAGAACGACTCGGTACGGACCGCGGGCGTTCCCTTAGCCGAGAAAGCGTCTGTGGCCTCGGCAGTCGACGTCGAAACGGTGGTCGTCGGCGGCCGGGTCGTCGTTGCCAGTGGTCAACACGTTTTGGGAGAGATCCCGGCGTTGCTCAGGGAGGCAATCGATCCGCTATGGGGATAGCGGCGGAGGCGACTGCCCGGGCTCGGGCCGAGGTTCTGGCGAGAAGTTGTTCGAGGGGTCCCCGACCCACGAATTGCGCCCAAATCCAGCCGGCGACGAAGGCGACGAGAACATGAACGACGAGCAGCCGCGGCCGTTCTTCGATGCCCGCCCGCGTCGCCAGCGCGAGTACGTGAATCGTGTAAAGGCTCAGGGTCATTGCCCCGACCGCGGCCAACCAACCCAAGACCCGAACGATCAGCAGTGCCCCTCCCACCACAAACAAGGAAGTGCCAATCGTGTGAAGGAGATCCAGCGGCGTCGCAGAGTGAGGCGTGGCCACCGCGAGATAGAGGACAGAATCGGTCGGAGTCACTCCAAAGAATTGGATAGGAAGGTCGCCGAGTCGATTGCCCACGAGCAGGTTGGAGACGACGGGGCTGACGATGGCCAGCGCTCCGCCCGCGAGGGCAAGTCGTCGCGCCACCTTGCTCGAGGTGAGATCGAGACGCCCCACCGCCAACCCCGTCCAGATATAGCCCAGCCAGGGGATCACCGGGTAATAGCCCGTCAGCAAGAGTTCCCTTAACAATGTGATCGGTTGGAGGAGGGCGGTGAAGTTCGGCTGCAGAAACGTCGTCTCCGGCAACACCGTGCGGGCGAAGTGACTGGCAACCGGCACGACCACCACCCAGATCGCGGCCACCCATAACAGGCGGCGGATGCTCCACCCGAGGCCGATCGTCGATAAGAGGAATAGGAGGGCATAGTTGACGAGAATGATCGCCACTCCGGAGTCGAGCTCACCGAGGATCAACCCGATCAAAGCAAGGATTGGGACCCGGGCAAGGACTCCGACGCGAGCCGCCCGCAGCGCCGTCCCATGCGGTGGATTCTGACGTCCGTTAGCGAGCGCCAGACCAATGCCGGCCACCACGGCAAAGAGCGCTGAGGCGCGGCCGGAAGCAAGCAGGTAGGCCAAAGACGTCGACTCGTCGGCGTCGCGCGAGGGGAGAATATGAACCGCCATCATCCCGATCAGGGCTAGGCCCCTCGCCGAGTCGATCCCGTAGAGACGGGTTCCGGCCAGCGACGATGTGGTCACTAAGTGAGGCTACCGGGCTAGGGTTTTCGTTCATGACCTCTGGGAAAAGGGGGATTCTGCTCGCCCTGATCGCCTTGCTCGCCACCCTGAGTGGCGGTAGCCAGCCAGCTGGTGCCGAGCCCGGTGTGGCCGTCGCGACCGACCGGATCCTGGCGGGTGTATATGCGCCGCAGCAGTGGTTTTCCGCCGACCACATCCTCGCTCTCAACGCGGCGTCGGGGAAAAACGTCTCGATCGGAGGTCTCTGGTTCGACGTCGATGAGCCCCCGGCCAACGTCCATTACATGCTCGACGAGATTTGGTCGGCCGGCGCCACGCCATTTGTCAACATTCACGTGGCAGTGACGGCGGCGGAGGTAGCCGCCGGGGCGGTGGACGATCACATCTCAGCCATGGCCTCGGCGGTGGACGCCTGGTTGGCCAAGGGAGGTGGCCGGTCGGTGATGCTGGCGCCGATGCCGGAGATGAATGGGGATTGGATTCCCTACGGGATGACTCCGACTGACTTCATCGCCGCGTATCGCCATTTCGTCTCGGTGGCATCGCAATCGGGCGCCACCTTCTGGCGTGTTCGCTGGGTCTTCGCCCCCAATGGGTGGTCGGCTCCTCCCTATCACATGGCCGATTACTACCCCGGCGCCGATGTTGTCGACCTCGTCGGGATGTCCGCCTACAACTGGGGATCAGCTCAGGTTGGGGCTTACTGGACGACGGTCGAGCAAACCATGGGCGGCGCCCTCGACGAGGCCCGTGGCTTCGCTCCCGAGAAGCCTTTCTTGGTTTCGCAAACGGCCAGCTCTCCGTTTGGTGGCGACAAGGATGCCTGGATCAGAGATTTGTTCGCCTATCTGGCGGATGATCCCAACGCCGTCGGCTTCATCTACTTCAACATAGAAAAGGAACACGATTGGTCGATGTTCAAGGGAGGACTGGTGGCTCCGGGCTGGCGGGATGGGATGAATTTCGAAACGACGGTCTACCAGTGGCCGCTCGACGATTGGTTCCAGCCCGGGATGCTGACGGTCGACACCTACTTAACTCCCTTCGACGGCACCTTCTCCGACGACGACTCCTCGGCCTTCGAGGAGGACATCGAATGGCTCTACTCGAGCGGGATCACGACGGGTTGCGCGGCTACCTTGTACTGCCCGGCGAGCCCGGTTACGCGGGGCCAGATGGCCACTTTCCTGTCGAGGGCCCGCGGGCTCCCACCTCCCACGGCCGACTATTTCGCCGACGATGCCGGTTCGCCCTACGAGTCGAGTGACAATCAGGTCAAGGAAGCCGGGATATCCAACGGCTGCTCAGCCACCGCTTTCTGTCCTAACGCTCCCACGACGCGTGAGCAGATGGCTTCGTTCCTGGTCCGCGCGCTGCAGCTCCCCGCCTCCACCTTCGACTACTTCGGCGACGACGAAGGGTCGATCCATGAGGCCGATATCAACGCGCTCGCCCAGGCGGGGATCACCAGCGGCTGCACGGCAACGACCTACTGCCCCGGTGCCTCCGTTACGCGCGAACAGATGGCGGCCTTCCTCCATCGAGCCCTAGCCCCGACCTAGTTCGTCCATTCTGTGGGCTTGGGACGTTGTTGTACAACGCTGCGAACCCAGGGTTCGCAGATTTTAGGAGGCGTAGATCTGGAGATCGGTCCCGACGCGGTCGGCCAGCTCGGTGCAGACACGGAGATCCGGATGGCGGACGACGACCATGCCGTCCCCGATTAGTTGCTGCTTCCAGTTGCGCCGGGAAGCCCCGATCGGGTTGAGCTCGGTGGCGACAATCCAGGGCTCCAACTCCGCTAGCAACCGGTCGAGGCCCTCGTAGCGTTGGATGTGGCCCTGGCCGATCGCCCGTTTGAAGACCGTCACAGCATTGAACTTGCGATCCAAAGGCTCGCTCAGCTGGCCGTGGACGGTCGCCTCCGCCCAGCAGCGGAAAAGATCGACGTCAGAAGCGAAGTTCATGGCGTCGACAGTGCGGCCGCCCGGGGGGCGCGCTCCGATCTCGCCAAACACAGCTTCCCCGTCCGACTTGAGGTACCACTCCATATGTGTGAAGCCGTCGCGAAAGTTCATGGCCTTAAGCACCTGGACTCCCATCTGCTTGCCACTGGCGAGCTCGGCTACATCCGGATTGCGCAGCGCGAGCGTCTGCTGGCTGACCCACTCATTGGTTTTCCCGAGCAGTGGCCGGGGGCGGTACCAGCAGATGTTGTAGAAGAGGACGTTGCCGTTGGCACAAATGGTGTCGAAGGTGAACTCCTCGCCGTCGACGAACTCCTCGATGCTCACCTCCTCGATGTGGCGAAGGGAAGGAGCGATTGCCTCGACGTCGGACGGGCCATCGACTCGGTGGGTGTCGATGGACCCTGCTCCGGAGATCGGCTTGATGATCGCCGGATAGCCGACCTTCTCAAGCGCATCCCAAATACCTCCCATGGTTTTGGCTGAGTAATGGTGCGGCGTCCTGATCCCAGCGCTGTCGAGAACTTGCTTCATCGCCTCTTTGTCGCGGAAGGGAATGGTTTCGAGCTGCGTCATGCCGGCGATCCCGAGCGCCTCTCGCACTTGCGCGGCGAGGATCATCAACGGCTCCCACAGCGATTCGACTCGGTCGATCCGGACTTGTCGGGAAATAGCCGCGGCCGTTTCGATGACCGACTCCGGCCGGGAAAAGCTCACTTGGTAGTAGGCGGACAACGCCATCCGCGCCTTTGGCGGCACCGCTCCTTCAGCTTGATCTCCGAGTCCGATCACATTGGCCCCCACCTCGGCCAAGCCGCGCACGAAATCGGTCATCTCCGTAGGGAACCCCGGCGAGAGAAAGAGGATGTTCATGGGGGAAGATGCGAGATGCCAGATGCCAGATGCCAGATCGATTCTGTGCCGCAAGGGATCTGGAATCTGATATCTGGAATCTGGAATCTCATCCGAGTGCCACTTTCACGTTCGCAACAATTGCTCTGATCGCTTCTTCAACCCGAGCCGTCTCCGGGTGACGGACGATCACATAGCCCTCGCCCTCGTAGTGGCCGGTGGGTGACTGGCCTGTCTCGGGAAGTTTGATCTCGACGACCATCCCGGCTGCCGTCTCCTGCGCTTTCTCCAAGCCGCTGATGCCGACCACCTGACCTTTGCCCTGCCCTCGCAGATATGCGGCACCGACCGCGTACTGCCGCGGCGGCGGGTCGAACTCCTGATAAATCATCAGCTTCGCCCAGTCCCGGTAGAGGTCAAAGTCATGCGCATAGGAGATCAAGGTCGAGAACTGCGCGCCGGGTGGACGTACCGCCGCCTCCGAGATCGCGATGGAGCCGTCCGGCCGGCGAAACCACTCCATGTGGACCAAGCCGGTTTGCAAACCGAGGGCGGTGATGGCCGCTGGCCCCGCCTCGCTGATCTGGGCGTACTCGGGCCCGGAGATGTCCCGTGGCAGCACCACCGACCATTGGATCCAGGCGTTTTCCATCACCTGGAGCGGGGTTGGGTAGTAATTGGAGATGTTCCACCAAACCGGTTGGCCCTTGACAAAGACGCAGTCAAACGCGTGCTCGTCGCCGGTCACAAATTCCTCGAGCAGCGTCGGATTCTCCATCGAAGGAGGTGACCAGCGCAGCCACGACTCGACCTGGCCGGGCTCGTTGAGCCGGAAGGTATTGCGGGTGCCCGAACCTGAGGGCGGTTTTGCAACTACCGGCAGGCCGATGGCGTTGATGAACTCCCAGGCGGCGTCGGTCGAGCCGACCAGCCGATGGCGCGCGCAGGGGAGTCCATGCGCGGACAGGACCTTCTTCATGCGGTCTTTGTCTCGGAAGTTGCGCGCCGTCTCGACATCCACTCCGTCGACCGAAAGCGCCACCCGCACTTGTGCCATTGGCACCTGCAGCTCTTCCAGCGGACCGAGGATCCGATCGACTCCGCCGAGTTGGCCGGCAATCGCGGTTACCGCCTTGTGGAGCTGGTCAGGGTCGAGGGCATTCTCCACTTGGTAGTGGGCTGCAAGGTGAGGACGCACCTCGTTCGGGATCTTCTGGGCCGGATCGGCGCTCACCAGGCCCAGCACTACTCCCGGCGTGGTGGCGGCGGCAGCGATGAAGCGTGAGGTCGTGGGGAGGAAATAAGGAGCAACGAACACGACCGCCGGCACAGCGGCACGGTAGTCGCAGCCTTCGAACCATGTCTTGGAAGCAATCACAGTGCCCGCCGTGACAGAATCAGCCAAAAGGATCAAGCCAATGAAAGTGCTGTTCGTCTCCGCAGAGGTAGCGCCCTATTCGAAGACGGGCGGCTTGGGCGATGTGGCGTCAGCCCTCCCCGGGGCTCTCGAACGAATGGGTCATGAGCTCACCGTCGTGAGCCCGATGTATCGCCGGGTCAGCGACGGCGCGCACCGTCTGCATGATGTTTATCCCGAGATCCCGATTCCTGCCATCGGGGCACGATTCGACGCCATCCTGGCCGACGACGGTCGCAATTGGTTCGTCGACTATCCGCCTTACTTTGGCCGCGAGGGGATCTATCGAAACGATGGCGACGAGCACAGTCGCTTCCTGCTCCTTACCCACGCTGCCCTCGAGCTGTGCCGCAGGCGGGGATGGTCCCCTGACATCGTTCACGTCAATGACTGGCACACCGGCTTCATGCCGCTCTTTCTGCGCAGCATCTATGGCTCGGACCCCCTCTTCGCCCGAGCGCAATCGGTCTTCACGATTCACAACCTCGGCTACCAGGGCGTCTTCGGTTCCCACATTGTTGACGACCTCGCCCTCGGCTCGAGCAGGTATTTGCTCCACCAGGAGCATCTGCGTGCCGGCCGGGTGAGCTTTATGGAGCACGCCCTCATCTATTCGGACGCCATCACCACGGTCTCACCGACTTACGCCTACGAGATCCAAACCCCCGAGCACGGATTCGGGCTCGACGCGATGCTGCGTCATCGATCCCGAGACGTCTTTGGAATCCTCAACGGCATCGACCCCGAGGTCTGGAACCCCAGCTCCGATCCTTATCTCCCCTCTCCTTACTCCGCATCCGAGCTCGAAGGCAAGCACGCCAACAAGGCTGCCCTCTTGGCCCGAGCCAGGATCGACCCCGATCAGGGCTTTTTGACGGTGGGGATTGTCACCCGGCTCTCGGCCCAAAAAGGGATCGAGATTGCCCTGCGCCCCCTGGCCCGGAGGCTCGACGCCGGACATATCCGCTTGGTGGTCCTGGGCTCCGGCGAACGGCGCTACGAGGAGGCATTTGGCTGGCTGGCGGCGGCTTTTCCCGGCCGCGCCCATTTCCAGAACGGGTACGACGAGAGCATGGCTCACCTCATCGAAGGCGGCGCCGATGTATTCCTGATGCCCTCCCTCTATGAGCCGAGCGGTCTCAACCAGATGTACAGCTTGGCGTATGGGACGCCACCGATCGTGCGCCGGACGGGAGGGCTGGCCGATTCGGTCACTCACTACGATCCCGCCCGCGGGGAAGGGACGGGCTTCGTCTTCGATCATTACTCCGAAGGGGGCGTCGGTTGGGCGCTTGATCAGGCCCTCACCCTGTTTCAGAACAAAGCCCAGTGGCAAATACTGCAACGCAATGGAATGGCCGAAGACAACTCTTGGGAGCGGCGGGCCCTCGAGTATGACCGTATCTATCGCCGGGTAACGGGAGAGGAACAGCCGTGAATGTCATCTTCGTCGAACCAAGCTTTCCGAGCTACCAGCGCGAGTTCGCTCGGGCTTTGAGCGCGGTCGGGGCGACTGTGATCGGGATCGGTGAGCGGCCGAAGGACTGGCTCGATCAAGAGGTCGCCGGCTGGCTGACCCATTACGAACAGGTGCGATCCGTCGTGGACGTCGATGCTCTTGAAGCTGCCGTGCGCGGGGTTCAACAGGCGGTCGAGGTGAATCGATTGGAAGCCACGATCGAAGCCCACGTCGAGGCGGCCGCCCAGGTGCGGGAGCGATGCGGGATTCCCGGCACTTCCGTGCGAACCGCCTACTTGTGCCGGGACAAGCCGGCAATGAAGGAGGCGCTGCGGCAGATCGGAGTTCCCACCGCGCAATCGGCCGGCGCCGACAGCGCCGAGGAGCTCTTCGGCTTTGCCCACGCGGTTGGCTATCCGCTCATCATCAAGCCTCGCAGCGCAGCCGGCGCTTCCGGCACCGTCCGAGTCCACAGCGACGACGAGCTGGCGGCGGCCATCCCCAGTCTCGGATTCCATTGGGGCCAGTCGGTGGCGGTGGAGGAGTTCATCGAGGGTCACGAGGGCTTCTATGACACGATCTCGATCGACGGTCAGCCTGCGCACGAGTTTATCTCCCACTACTACCCCAACGTTCTTGAGGCGATGCGGACTCGATGGATCTCGCCGGTGTTCATCACCACCAATCGGATGGACGCCCCCGGTTATGACATTGTCAAGGCGCTCGGTCGTCAAGTCATCCCCGCCCTGGGAATCGACACCTCCGCCACCCACATGGAGTGGTTCTACGGGCCGAAGGGCTTAAAATTCTCCGAGATCGCCTGCCGCCCACCGGGAGTCGGCGCCTGGGATCTCTATTGCGCGGCGAATGACCTCGACGTGTATCAGGAATGGGCAATGGCGGTTTGTTGGGGCAAGGTCTCCCGACCTGCCTCGCGCCGGTACTCAGCCGGGATCATCGCTTTGCGGCCGGATCGGGATGGGACCATCACCGGTTACGAGGGCATGGGCGAGGTGCAGCAGCGATATGGGCGCTTCATCATCGACTATCACCTCCCGCCCCCCGGCACCGGCACACAACCGGTGGAGGCGGGCTACATGGCCAACGCCTGGATCCGGATGAAGCACGAGGACTACGACGAGCTGCGCAACATCCTCAACCACGTTGGTGGGGTTGTCCAGGTGCGAGCCAACTGAATAGATGGGCTCACCGCCGGTCCTCGATCAGCTCCGCCATGCCGACGCGTCGGCGATCGATCGCTTCGTCGACGATCACAAGTTCCCGTTGGTCGAGCCCGGACGGGCGATCTTCCTCTTTCGAGGCCGGGCCGACGCGGTCCACCTTAAGCCGATGATGGCGGGGTTTCCCGGACGCCACGGCTTCGATCGGCTCAATGGGCACGATCTCTGGTACCTCGAGCTGCCCTTGCCCGACGGCGCCCGTCTCGAATACAAGCTCGAGGTGCAGCGCGATCATCACGCCGATTGGGTCAATGATCCGCTCAACCCCCTCACCAGCACGAACCCTTTTGGGACCAACTCGGTCTGTCGCGGTTACGGGTATCTGGTGCCCGACTACGCCGAGGTTCATGCCGGGACCCCGACCGGCTCATTCTCCGATCGCTGGGTGAGATCACGGCTCGGCGGTGAGCGCAAGCTCACGATGTACACCCCGGCTGGCTACGACTCGTCGCGGAAATATCCGCTGTTGTTCATTCACGATGGCGGCGACTACCTCACCTATGGCTCGATGGCGCTCGTGCTCGACAACCTGATACACCGTGGGGTCATCCCGCCGGTGATCGGTGCTTTCTCCTGGCCGGGTGATCGCCTCCACGAGTATGCCGCCAACGAAAATCAGGCCCGTTTTGTCGTCGAGGAAGCGCTTCCCCGAATCGAAGAGGACTACGACCTGGGTACGAAGGTCGTCATCGGAGCGAGCCTCGGGGCAGTGGCCGCGTTACACACCGCTTGGCGACATCCTCACGTGTTCGGCGGGCTCATGATGCAGTCGGGGACCTTCGCCCAAACCCGGGGATGGGGATCGGCCCAGCACCTCCTCGGGCCGATCGCCGACCTCCTCCATCGTCTACAACCTTCGCTGCTGCCGCGGCGGGTCTTCATCTCCTGCGGCACCTACGAGCGGATGATCGGAGAGAACCGATTCATGGCCCACCGCCTTGAGCGAGCCGACCTTTCTGTCAAATATGTCGAAAGCCGGGACGGTCACACGTGGGAGGCGTGGCGTGACCGGCTGGCGGAAGGTTTGGCCTGGGTCTTGACGTGACTGTCGTCACCGATCAGAACCCAGGTCCGCCCACCTTGCTGCCGATCACGCTCGCCGGCCACCACGTCACTCTGCGCCCGCCCCGACAAGGTGACGCTGAACCGCTCTACGCCGATTCGCACGCTCAGCCGGAGCTGGTCTGGACCTACATGAGCTACGGACCTTGGCCCGATCGTGACGCTCTTGCCGACTGGGTCGGCGAAAGGGTCAGTTCGGTGGACCCGCTCTGGTTCACAGTCGTCGACAATCATCGCCAAACCCCGGTCGGGATGGCGACCATGCTGAACTACGATCCCGTGCACCGGCGGCTCGAGCTCGGCCATATCTGGTACGTGGTCTCGGCTCAGGGCACTTTCGCCAATACCGAAGCCGCCTACCTGCTGTTGCGACACGCTTTCTGGGACTACCGGGCGCGGCGGGTGGAGTGGAAATGCGACTCTCGCAACGAGCGATCGCGGGCCGCGGCCTTGCGGCTCGGCTTCAGATTCGAGGGCATCTTCTCCCAGCACATGATCGTCAAAGGCCTCAACCGCGACACAGCTTGGTTTGCGATGACAGACAGCGAATGGCCCGAGGCGGCGGCCCGCATGGAAGACAGGCTCTACCAAAACGACCGCTAGGTTTCTCCGCCCCTCCGGGGGGAGTGACAGGCTGCCACACTTAGGACATGGCGCATGTTTCCAAGTTCCTGGTCAAGCAACGAATCACGATGATGGTCAACCGCTATGAGGTCCGCGAGGCGAACGCGGATGGTTCCGAGGGTGCCCTGCTGGCCTTCGCGCAGCAGAAGCGGATGCAGTTCAAAGAAGAGGTCAACTTCTACGCCGACGAGGGACGTACCCAGAAGCTCTTCTCGTTCAAAGCTCGCCAGGGATTGGACGTCCGCGCCGAGCACGATGTCTTCGACGAGCACGGCAATGCGATCGGCTACTTCAAGAAGGAGTTCGCCGCCAGCTTGCTCCGTTCGACCTGGCAGATGTCATACGCCGGCGTGAACACAAGGGGCCAAGAGCGCAACGAACTCATCGCCATTCTCAGGCGGATCTGGGAATGGATCCCCGTCGTTGGCGACATTTGGATCCCCTTCCTGTTCCACTTCGACTTTGTCGACCAGGCGACCGGCGAGCAGGTGATGAGCAGCGAACGCAAAGTTGCGATTCGCGACCGGTACGTCGTCCACGTCCCCGACTCCCGCCTCGACTTCCCAGTCGCCGCCTCGATGGCGGTCGCCCTGGATGCCCTCCAAAGCCGCTAAATCCGCGAACCCAGGGTTCGTATACGTGTTGGACACGGACTCCAGCCCACAGAACAAGAAAACCCGGTCCGCAGACCGGGTTTTCTTCGATTAACAACGCTTCGCTTAGAAGTCCATGTCTCCGCCGCCGCCCGGATGACCATGGCCGCCGGCAGGCTTGTCCTCCTTGCGCTCGACCACCAACGCTTCGGTGGTGAGTAGCAAAGCGGCGATCGAAGCAGCGTTCTGCAACGTCGACCGGGTGACCTTGGCCGGGTCGATGACCCCCGCTGCGACGAGATCTTCATAGTTGCCGGTCTGGGCGTTGAAGCCGGTGGAACCGTTCTCCGAACGAACCCGCTCGACGACGACCCCGCCCTCGGCGCCGGCGTTGACCGCAATCTGACGCAGCGGCTCTTCGAGTGCTCGGCGGACAATCGCCCGACCGGTCTTCTCGTCATCTGTTCCGCCCCGCAGCTTGTCGATCGAGGTCTGGGCACGCAGCAAAGCCACGCCACCCCCAGGGACAATGCCCTCTTCGACCGCGGCCCGGGTCGCCGAAACCGCGTCCTCGATGCGGTGCTTCTTCTCCTTGAGCTCAACTTCGGTAGCGGCGCCGACCTTGACCACGACCACGCCGCCCGACAGTTTGGCGAGCCTCTCTTGGAGCTTCTCACGGTCCCAGTCGGAGTCGGTGTTCTCGATCTCGCGCTCGATCTGCTTGATCCGACCCTTGACATCAGAGTCCTTGCCGGCCCCATCGATGATCGTCGTTGCATCCTTCGAGATCACGACCTTGCGGGCGCTGCCCAACATGTCGAGGTTGACGTTCTCGAGCTTGAGACCGACCTCCTCGGAGATGACGGTGCCACCAGTGAGGATGGCAATGTCCTGCATCATCGCCTTGCGACGCTCTCCAAAACCCGGGGCCTTGACCGCGGCAGAGGAGAACGTACCGCGAATCTTGTTTACCACCAGGGTGGCAAGTGCTTCGCCTTCGACGTCCTCGGCCAGGACCAGCACGCTGCGGCCGGCCTGCATGACTCGCTCCAGCACCGGAAGCAGGTCGTTCACCGAGCTGATCTTCTGGTTGGCGATCAGGATGTAGGGGTTTTCGAGCACTGCTTCTTGCCGATCGGTGTCGGTGATGAAATATGCCGATGTGAGCCCCTTGTCGAACTGCATCCCTTCGGTGAATTCGAGCTCCATGCCGAAGGTCTGACCCTCTTCAACGGTGATCACTCCATCCTTGCCCACCTTGTCGAACGCTTCGGCAATGGTCTTGCCGATAGTCATGTCGTTATTGGCGGAGATGGAAGCCACTGCTGCCACTTTCTTCGACTCGATGGGGATGGAGAGGTCGCCGATAGACTTGACCACTGCATCAACCGCCTGCTCGATGCCTCGCTTGAGGTCCATCGGGTTGGCGCCGGCTGCAACATTGCGCAGGCCCTCGCGAACCATGGCCTGGGCGAGAACGGTGGCAGTGGTGGTTCCGTCACCGGCGACATCATTCGTCTTGGTGGCGACTTCTTTGGCGAGCTGAGCGCCGAGGTTCTCCCAGGGGTCGTCGAGCTCGATTTCTTTGGCGATGGTGACACCGTCGTTGGTGATGGTGGGCGCACCCCACTTCTTTTCCAATACGACGTTGCGGCCCTTGGGGCCGAGCGTCACCTTGACTACATCGGCGAGCTTGTTGACGCCCGCCTCGAGGCCGCGACGTGCGTCCTCGTCAAAACGTAGATCCTTTGCTGGCATTTGTTTGAGTCCTCCTATTTACCGACTACGGCCAAAACGTCACGGGCCGAGAGCACCAAGTACTCCTTGCCCTCCAACTTGACTTCAGTGCCTGCATACTTCGAATAGAGCACCTTGTCGCCTTCCTTGACGTCCATCGGAAGACGCTTGCCTTCGTCATTCAAGGCGCCGGGACCGACTGCCAAGACCTCACCGATCATCGGCTTTTCTTTGGCCGTGTCGGGAATGACGAGACCCGAGGCAGTCCGCTGCTCGAGCTCGTCTTCGGCTTCTACGACGACGCGATCGCCGAGTGGGCGAAGCTTCATCTAACCCTCCTGTCTAGTGAACGAGTTAGCACTCGCCTCTTGGGAGTGCTAACGACAAATTTAGCACTCGCCGAGAGTGAGTGCTAATTGCCCCGATTCCGTTTTCGCTACCAAAGCGGCACTTCGGAGGTGCCGATTTGGTGATAAAAACGTTGTTTACCCGAGACGGCGGCCGGGATCGACTGTGGCCGTCCAGTCGCTCAGGTCTCCCCGTTCGAGGTGTAACAACGCAGCGACGCCGATCATGGCGGCATTGTCAGTGCAGAGCTCGGGTCGCGGCAGGCAAACCTTGACTCCCCGCGCTGTGGCTTCCTCGGTCAGGCGGGCTCGCAGCCGGCGGTTGGCGATGACCCCACCCCCCGCCCCGAGAACCTTGACCCCGGTGTCGGCGACGGCCCGCATCGTCTTTTGGACGAGCACATCAACAATCGCCTCCTGCACCGAGGCGGCGACATCGGCCAGCGGCGGCAGCTCACCCGCCGCCTTGGCCTTGCGCACAAACGTCGCCACCGAAGTCTTGAGTCCGGAGAAGGAGACGGCGTAGGGGCGATCAGCTAGCGCGCGCGGGAAGGCCACCGCGGCCGGGTCGCCGTCCTCGGCAGCCAGATCGATCGCCGGTCCACCCGGAAACCCGAGGCCCAGGAGGCGAGCGAGCTTGTCAAACGCTTCCCCGGCGGCGTCATCGATTGTCTCGCCCATCACCCGGTACTCCCCCCAATGGCTCACGTGCACGATCTGGGAATGACCGCCCGAGGCGAGCAACACCACCGCTGGCGGAGCAAAGTCCTCGAACTCGAGACGCGGCGCCATCAAATGACCCTCCATATGGTCAACCCCAACGAAGGGCAGTTGACGAGCCCAGGCCGTAGCCTTGGCAAACGAGTGGCCGACGAGGAGCGCGCCGACCAACCCAGGCCCATTGGTTGCCGCCACCGCATCAAGGTCGGCGGGATGGACGCCGGACTCGACCAGCGCCTTGTGAGTGAGCGGCCGGATCGACTCGACATGAGCTCGCGCCGCCACCTCCGGCACCACCCCCCCGAACCGCGCATGGAGGTCGACCTGCGATGACAGCACCGAGGACAACACCTCCGTCCCGCGCACAACCGCCACCGCGGTCTCGTCGCAACTCGTTTCGAAGGCGAGGATCAACGGGTTCACGAAGCGACCTCGACGCCCGCCCTGATCGAGTCGAGACGTTCCGAGTATTCAGGCCGATCGATGTCGTGGACCCACATGATCAAGGCGTCCTCGTCGCGGTAGTAGCGCTTGCGGATCCCCACCGGCGCCATCCCGAACTTGGTGTAGAGCGACTGCGCATTCTTGTTCGACGCCCGAACTTCGAGCGTGAGGCTGCGGGCTCCCGCTTCTCGGGCCTCGTCGGCGAGGGCGAGCATGAGGCGGGTGCCGATCGCCCTGCCGCGTTGGGCGGGATCGACTGTGAGAGAGGTGATGTGAGCCTCGGGCAGCACCAACATCACACCGCCGTACCCGACCACCGCCCCTTCAGCCTCGGCGACGAGATACTCCCGGCCGGAGGCGACGAGCTCATCGAGAAAGATCGTCTCCGTCCACGGCATCGAATACGTCTGCTCTTCGATCACGAGGCACCGCTCGATGTCGCCTTGGGTCATTCGGCGGACTAGCTCGACCACGGGCTCTCCGGATTGAGCTTTTCCCAGTTGAGGGAGACATCGGGCTCGCGGAGATAGAGCGGGACCGCGCTATCGGAATGAAAGTTGTCTCGCTCGAGCTTGGACATCCCGATCTCGAGCAGCGCTCGCACCGACGGGTAGCGCGGTCGACCGGTCTTAACCCGGTGCTGACCTCGCAAAACCCACTCGGGGATGCCGGCGGCGTCTCCCACCACCAACGGATCGCTGGGGTCGGACATGAGTTGCTGCTGCAGCCGATCAGGGGTGAGCAGCACAGGCTCGCTGCTCCGGACCACGCCTCCGGGGACAGGTCGATAGGTGGCGACCGCCAGCTCACCCCGGCGAACATCAACGACGGAGTAGATGTGACGATGACCTGTCGTCGCCGCTAGAGCTTGGGCATCGAGCGAGATCGCCGTGAGTAGTGGTATCCCAAGCGCCGAGGCCATCCCTTGAGCGACTGCGATCCCGACCCGGATGCCGGTGAAGAGACCAGGCCCGACATCGACGACGATGGCGTCAAGCTCGTCGGGAAACCAGCCTGCTTGATCAAGGGCGAAGTCGGTCGCGGAGACGACAAAGCCGGCATGCCCGGTGCGATCAACCCGGGTGGCCGTGGCCATCACCTGGCGATCCTCGGCGAGGGCCACAGCCGATTGGGCTGTGGCAGTTTCGATCGCCAGCAGCTTCAAATTGCTTCGCTCTCTAAGCGATCGACCCAGCTCCCCTGTGGGCTGAAGGTGACGATCCGGCTCGAGTCGTCGGCGACCTCGAAGTCGATTCGGAGATGGTCGGCAGGCAGGAAATCTACGACGACATCACCCCACTCCACCACCAACACGCCGGGCTCCCCCCAGAGATCGAGATCCTCGAATTCGTGCTTGGAGCGGAGCCGGTAGACGTCGGCGTGGACGAGGGGGATGAAGCCCGACCGATAACGCCGGACGAGGACGAACGACGGACTGGTAACTGGCTCGTCCACCCCGAGCCCCATAGCAACTCCCCCGGTGAACAGGGTCTTGCCGCAGCCGAGCTCGCCGCTCAAGACCAGCACATCTCCAGGTTTCAGGCGGGAGGCGAGAAGCCCTCCCAACCGAGCTGTATCGGCCGGCTCTTGGCAAACCACCGTCATGCGAAAAGATTCATCTGCGCCGGTTGCGGAGGTATGACCACCGGACGTTGCCGGGGGACCGCGAGCGCTTCGCGGATCAGCTCGAAGTCCTTTTGCATCTCGGGGATCAGCTTTTGCTGGGAGCGCAGGGCCGCCGCCGGATGAAAGGTTGGAATGAGGAGCCGACCCTGCCACCAGGGATAGCGACGGCCCCGCAGTCGGGTGATCCCGGTCTCGGTGCGCAGCAGCAACTTGGAGGCAAAGTTTCCCAACGTAACCAAAACGTTGGGGTCGATCAGCGAGATCTGGCTCCGGAGATAGCCCTTGCAACAATCGATCTCGTCGGGGAGCGGGTCACGGTTCCCCGGTGGCCGGCACTTGATCACGTTGGCGATGTAGACGTCTTCACGGTTGAGCCCGATCTCAGAAAGCAGACGGTTCAGGAGTTGGCCCGCAGCTCCGACGAAGGGCTCGCCCTGCCGATCTTCGTTCATTCCGGGCGCCTCGCCGACAAACATCAGATCGGCCTCCGGATCGCCCACACCGAAGACGACCTGGGTCCGAGTCGCCGCCAGCTGGCACTTGGTACAGACGACAGCTACGGCTTCGAGTTCTAGCAGCTCCTCCATTGCCGGTGAAGGTTACCGACGCCATTGTTCCGATATGAGACCGAGATCCGAACAGGCGAAGTTCGTCAAAGGTCGAAGCGGTTGCGTTGCACCGGGCCACCTTCGTAGAGGATCTGTCGATAGCCGTCGACGCGTAACCCGGCCGCAAGTGGTCGAGCTACCTCGGCAAACCGGGCTACTCGCGCGATCATCGACGCCGTCAACATCATCCGCTGCGAGAGCTGTGGCGTTTTAGCCTTCGGCAGGCTTGGGAACGGCCTTGGACCCAAAAAGAAGCCGAGCACTGAGGGCGACCTGAGCTACCGAGAGCATGACCGAGATCAACGACGAGCCTCCGCCGCTGAAAACCAAGGCCAGGTCGACTAGTCCGACAATCGCCGTGACGAAGATGATCCAGATTCCCCAGCGCTCCTTGCGAAGCAGCCCGACGATTCCAGCGCCAAAGGCGATCGCGTTGAGAACAAGGATCGCAATCAGGATTCCCGAGATGGACTCGCCGACGCCGGCTGCGAATGCGAATAGCACCAGCGCCAAGACAACTAGACCTAGCCGCAGGAAACTAATCCAAATGAGCGCTCTCCGAAGCTGGATATATCTGTCAGCCTGAGCGTGAGGCTCAGGGATGAGCCCGCCCAGGGGCGCGGGAGATGGGACGGTCATTTTCCTCCTGCGTTGGATCAGCCACAGCAATCACCTGAAATCTACTTTCAGTCCAGGTTCGAGAACCGGCTGGTGGCATCAGCACGCCCCCAAGGACGGCGATCGAAAGGATGTTGCCGCAACGATCGGCAACGCTGGTTCTCGCCGGAGCTACGAGGCTGGAGTCAGAACCGATCGGGGGTCAGACTGCGAGGCTCGCCTTGTCATCCGCGGCGCGAACGGAAGCCTTGGCGACCAGCGAACCGAGTTCGACTATCTCGAGCAGGCGACGAACCGGTCGCGAAGGCTCGCTGATCGACACCCCGCCGATGTCACCGTCGAACAACGAAAGGAGCGCCCGGAGGCCGCCCAGATCGAGAAATGTGATATGTCCAAGCTCGTAGACCACCCGGGTCGCACGATATTTGAAGGGAAGCAATTGATCGCGAAGCGACGGGGCAGTGGCGATGTCGAGCTCACCGCTAAGCGTCACAACAAGGGTGTTGGCATCCAAACGGAAACAAGCAGAAAAAACCGAGTCGTTCGTCGAGTGATGTCCGCTTGCGACGTCCACAGTGCTGGCCTCCCCGCTAGGAAAGTGTTACCAGGGTCCCGAGTAGCTGGGAAAACGATACCTCGCTCCAGACGCCCTTGTAAGCCCTCTTACGCCCGGGGCGCGACTTCGTTGGGGATCCAGGGTGCGATCGACGATTCGTCTGGCAGTCTCGGTCAGACCGAGGTTGTGATCCCTGGCATATTTGCGAATCCGATTGAAGGCCTCATCGATCGATATTCCTACTCGCTGAGCAATAAAACCCTTGGCTTGTTCGATTGCGATTCGGCTGTTCAAAGCCGTTTGGAGCTGGTCGATGACCATCCGGGCGTCTCTTACGGCCTTGTCTTGGAGGATCCCAATCGTGGCAACGTCGGCAAGAGCTTGCGCCGAAGCCAGGTCCTCGCTCGGCATCTCCCCCGGCGTGACCCGGAACAAGTTCATCGCTCCCAATGACTCCGTCCGCAGTCGCATGGGCAGCGCCGTCACCGCCCGAAAGCCGGCTTCCTGTATCGCCGACGAGAGCGTCGGCCAGCGCTCCTGTGCGTGGGCGTCAGCGATGTCGGAAACCACAACCGTTTGGCCGAACTCGTATGCGTCCAGGCAGGGACCCTCGTCCGTTCTGAATCTGGAGCACCTCGATGAGATGCGTAGCTTCGCTGGTCGCCGCCACAACATGCAATTGTCCGCCCGCATCGGTTATGACGATGCCCGCCTGATCGGCCGCAAAGATTTCGGCGGAGATTTCGACCAACCGATAGAAGAGCTCGGCGACATCGAACTCTCTGACAAGCGTGTCGGCCAGCGAAACAAATGTGTCCGCCAGGCGCCTTTCCCGCACGGTCATAGTCTCATTTTTAACAACCTCTTTCAATGCTCGCCCTCGCTTTCGTACTCAAACCGGCCGGCGACGATGTCGGCCGCCATCGCTCCCAGCGGGGGCCCGGCGCGGAACGCCACGGCGCGGAGTCGAACCAATGCTTCCTCGGCCCTAATCCCCAGGCGTGCCATCAGAATTCCCGTGGCCTGATGGACACGTGCCACCGAGGCGAAACCGTTCTCGAAGACGGGGGCCAGTAGGTCGTCGCTCATTCCCGCCTGGCTGCCAACCACAGCGTAAGCAGCTATTTGGGCGATGACATATCCGTCGGCGGTCTGGTCCCTTGTCATTGGCCCTGCGCGGGAGGCGTAGAGGATCAAGACCCCGAACCTTGCGGCACCAAACTGGAGGGGGAAGCTCGAAACCGCTCGAATGCCCACGGCGAGCATCGACAGGTCGAAAGCCGGCCATCGGGTCGAGGTTGCCGCCCCCAAGTGGGGCTCTTCGACCAAGGCGCCCGCGGCAAAGGCATCAAGGCCGGGCCCGACCCCGAGCAGCACCTGCGAATCCTCACCCGCCTGCGCGCCAAAGCCGTGCGAGCAGGTTGATCCCCGGCTGCCGTTGCTATGGAGAGACAATCCGGCGCCAGCAGACTCTGTGATTTGGCTGGCGGTGACGCAGATCGCGCTCAACAGCGGCCCCCCAGCGGCGTTCGTCATCAAGGCGCCGACGACCTTCGCCAATCGATGGAGGGCCAGGTAGAACCGTCCTTCCCAAGAGTTCTACTGCGCCGGCGTAAGAGCGGCGGGGGCCGGGTCGGCAATCGCGACGGGAACAGTTGTCTCAACTGTAGACGAAAGGTCGAGTTCCAGACCCGTCGCGTTTCGGTTACAGCGCTCCAGCCTCGCTGGAGGAGGTGGTGGCCAAGCTCGCCGAGGCCGGTGAGGAGGGCAGGGTTCTGGCCGGCGGGCAGGGTCTCATTCCGATGATGAAGCTCCGCCTGGCTTCACCTTCTTACCTGGTCGACATCAACAAGCTCACCGAACTGGCCTATGTCAGATGCGACAACGGTCATCTTGCGGTCGGGGCCCTGGCCCGTCATGCCGAGATCGCCGAGTTGGAAACCTCGCCGACTTCAGCCCGGTCATGGCCGACGTGGCACCTTCGATCGCTGATCCGCTGGTTCGCAACCGAGGAACCCTGTGCGGCTCGGTGGCTCACTGTGATCCCGAAGGCGATTGGAACTCGGTGATGCTGGCGGTCGGGGCCACCGTCGTGGCAGTTTCAACCGGTGGCGAGCGGACGATCCCGATCGATGAGTTCATCGTCGATTTCTTCACCAACTCGTTGCAAGCTGGCGAAATGGTCAAGGAAGTCAGGGTGCCGATCCCGCCGGGGCGCAAAGGCGGGGCCTACATGAAGCTGCATCGCAAGGTCGGCAACTACGCCACCGTCGGGGTGGCCACCCATCTCGAGTTCGACGACGCCGGCAAGATCTCGAAGGCCGATCGGTCTCACCTCGGTCGGTCCTCACAAACTCCAGGGCGGCCGAGGCGGAAGCGGCGTTGGTCGGCCAGGAGCCAAACGACGACCTCTTCGATCACGCCGGGGAGCTCGCCGCGGCGAGCTGTGAGCGCCTCGACAAGGCGGCGCACGAGCTCGAGATGGATCCGGCTGAGTTCCGGCTCAAGAACTTCATCAAACCCGAGCAGTTTCCCTATCGTTCACCGACCGGCTTCATTTACGACTCGGGCGACTACCACACCGCCCTCAAGCTGGCGATGGAGATGATCGACTATGACGGGTGGCGACAAAAGCAAGCCGAACGACGAGATAACGACCCCGACGGCAAACAGATCGGGATCGGCATTGCCTCGTTCACGGAAGTGGTCGGCGCCGGCAACTCGCGGGAGTACGACATCGCCGGTCTCAAAATGTTTGACTCGGCCGAGCTGCGTGTTCATCCCACCGGGAAAGCGATCCTAAAGCTCGGGGTTAAGTCCCAAGGCCAAGGCCACGAGACAACCTTCGCCCAGATCGTGGCCGAAGAGCTCGACATCCCAGCCGGTCACATCAAGGTCCAAGAGGGTGACACCGACAACCCCCCTTACGGCTTGGGTACGTACGCGTCCCGCTCGACGCCGGTGGGTGGCGCCGCTACAGCGATGGTCGCCCGCAAGGTGCGAGAGAAGGCGCGCCAGCTGGCGGCCCATCTGCTCGAAGCTTCCGCCGACGATCTCGAGTGGGAGCCGGGGAAGTTCACCGTTAAGGGCACCGATCAAGGCGTCACGATCCAAGAAATCGCCTTCGCTGCCTACACCAACCACCCCGAGGGGATGGAGGCCGATCTCGAAGACGTCTGCTATTACGACCCTCCCAACATGACATACCCGTTTGGGTCCTACATCGTGGTGGTCGAGGTCGAGCCCGGCGACGGCACCTGGCTGGTGCTCGACATGGTGGCGGTGGACGATTGCGGCGTACGGATCAACCCCATGATCGTCGAAGGGCAAATCACCGGTGGGCTCACCGAGGGTTTCGCCAAGGCCAACATGCAATGGATCACCTTCGATGAAGACGGCAACTGCATCGGGTCGAACTTCTTGGACTACATGATCCCGACCGCCTGGGAGACCCCGCGGTTCCGGCTTGGGCAGACCGTGACCCCGTCGCCTCATCACCCGATTGGTGCCAAAGGCGTCGGCGAGTCGGGCCACGGTCGGATCACCGGCGGCCTTTGTCAACGCGGTCGTTGATGCCCTCTGGTGGAAAGGCGTGACCGACCTCGACATGCCGGTGCTACCGCATCGCGTGTGGGAGGCGATGCACGGCATGGAGGTCGAGCCGTAAGCCACTTCCACCGGGTGGCGGAGCTTCGCGCCGAGGGTGCGGCCTTCGCCATTGCGGTCGTCACCTGGCGTCGCGGGCCATCGTCGGGTCGGCCGGGGGCGAAGGCGATCGTTCACCCGGACGGAACCGTCGAAGGCTGGCTGGGCGGGGCGTGCGCAACCGAGCGTGGTGGCCGCGGCCTTGTCGAGTCTGGTGGACGACAACCCCGCCTGTTGGTCCTGGGAGAACATGATCACCGCGCCGAGGTGACCAATATTGCGATGGCTTGTTCGAGCGAGGGAGCGATGGAGGTATTCGTGGAACCGCAACTACCAACTCCCGATCTCCATCTCATTGGATCGTCACCGATGGTGGAGGCGCTCAGCCGGCTCGCCCGCGCCCTCGACTGGCGAGTGACGATCGTCGACGCTGTTTCCCTCGGAAAGATCTCACCCGACTCGTTCGTCGTCGTCGCCACCCAGGGTCATTACGACGAACCGGCCCTGGAAGCCGCCCTCGCCACTTCCGCTCGTTATGTCGGCTTGGTGGCGTCGCACAAGCGCGCCAGCTCGGTTATGGACTGGCTCCGCGAACGCGGGGTGAGCGACGACCAATTGGCGAGAGTGCATACGCCGGCCGGGCTTGATCTCGGCTCGATCGAACACGCAGAGATGGCAGTCGCGATTCTGGCCGAGATAGTCTCGATCAAAGGCATGCGGCATACTCAAGTGGAGGTGGCCAAGTTGGAAGAAGCAATCGACCCGGTTTGCGGGATGACAGTCGATGTCGCCACCGCCCGGTTCTCATCCGAGCACGGCGGTAAGACCTATTACTTCTGCGCCCACGGCTGCAAAACGGATTTCGACGACGACCCGGAGTCGTTCCTAGCTTCTTGACCCCTCCTGGGATTCTCGCGCATCAATGAGCAGGTTCGAAGAGTTCTAAGACGTTTCCTGAAGGATCCTCAACCAGGATTTGGCGACCACCCGGTCCATCAACGACATCGTTGCGAAACACAGCACCAGTGGTCTTCAGTTCGGCGACCCGCGGGGCCAAGTCGGTGACCTCGATCACGACACGGTTCCAGCCACCCGGCTCGGGTTTGCGCCCGTCGGGCATGGGCTTTGCTGCTGACGAGATCGGCCCAGCGAGCCACAAGTCCATATCACGGTGCCTCACGATCGCGATCGCCGGCCCGTATCGCTCCACCAACTCGAAGCCGAGCACATCTATATAGAACTCGAGAGCCTTACCAACATCATCTACGAGATAGCGCATGGTCGCCATTCGATCGCGAAGCGAACTCGCTCGCCGGACCCTTGCCTCAAAGGACGACCTCGAGTCCGCATCTTTTCGCGCGAAAACCAAAGGGGGGTGGGCTAGCTAGCCGCGCGAATCTCGGTTTCGAGGCTTGTTCGCAGCGACGCCGGCGAGATGTCCCGCTTGACCATCAGTCGACACGCTCGGTTGTCCTGATCCCGCAGGATTCCAAGCATGATGTGCTCCGCTCCGATGTGTCGGTGTTGGAGCCGGATCGCCTCGCGAAGCGCGAGCTCCAGTGCCTTCTTGCTTTCGGCTGCAAAACGAATGCCTCGCAACGGCAAACGGGCCGATTGGTCGGGAAACATGGCCCTCGTCCTCGATAGGACCTGTTCAAGGTCAATGCCGAGATACTCGAGTGCAGCTCGATCGATGCCAAGGAAATCGTCCAGAACCGTGCGCGTCAAACCAGCCTGGATGAGGACGCGACCGGCGACGCCAGTGTGATCGACGAGGACTGACAGCAAATGCTCGGTGGTCACACTGCTGTGGCCACGCGCCTCAGCTTGCGATTTGGCTTCCACTACAACCCCGCGGGCTTCAGCGGTGAATCGCTCAAACATCAGCAAGCTCCGTGATGCTTGCGGTGGACGGTCTGTTTGGTGACGCCGAGGTGATCGGCTATCTCCCGCCACGACCAACCGGAACGCCGCGCGTTTATGACGTGCAGCGTTTCGAGTTCGTTCAGCAGTCGGCGGAGTGCCGCCACTGCCTGCAAACCCTCGGCAGGATCGGGACTCGATGCTCGCTCGGATAGCAGGCTCATGTTCTTGTCCTCCATCAGTCGTCAGCTTATGCTGACGAGCTGACTTGGTCAACTTATGCTGACGCGCGGACGCCGGCCTCGATGGCGCGGCCAGTGGCAACAAAGGCCGCTTCCGCGGCCAGATCGACATCACCGGAATCCATGCCGACCGCGGACACGAAGACGACGTCGCCGTCGAAACGGGTGTGAGCCGGGCGGATACATGCCCCGATCGCGTCGTGGGCGCGCACCGCAAGACGGGTGAGTTCGGCGCGGCTCATGGCAGCGTCAGTAACAAGGGCGGCCAACACCGTGTTGACCACCGGCTGGGGACGTATCCCCGGTGGCCCTGGCACGTGGTCGCCACCGGTGAGCGACTCCCCCTCCAAGGTGAACACGTCTCCGACCGGGTTGAGCACCACCAAAGCGCCGACCCGGTGGCCGTCCGGCGTCTCGACTGCCGCCGACCCGATGCCAGTCCGGACCAAATACTCAAAGCCTCGCCACTTGGCCGCCGAGGTTCCCGCACCGGCGCCAACCCGGCCCATCGCGACGGGGTCGTCAGTGGCCGCCATGAATGCGGCCGCACCCGAGAAGGCATCTGGTTTCGGCTGTTCGCCTTCCATCGCCAGATCGAACACCACGGCGCCGGGCACGATCGGGACCGGGCCCGCCGGTGTGGGGTGTCCTCGACCTTGTCGGGCGAGCTCGGTGACCACCCCATCGGCAGCAGCCAACCCGAAAGCGCTGCCGCCGGTGAGAAGAATCGCCTGCACCTGCTCGACCCGCATCCCCACCGCCAGAAGATCCGTCTCGCGAGTACCAGGCGCCCCACCGCGGACCTCGACGGTGGTGACGTTGGGTTCGGGAAGGACGATCACTGTGCAGCCGGTCGGCGCGTCGGGGTGAGTCCAATGCCCAACTTGGACTCCGGCAATGTCGGTCAGCGTCATCGTGTTAGTCGGTATAGCGACGCGGGAGGCGCGGTCCCACTCGAGCGACAATTTCATAAGGAATGGTGCTGGTGAGCCGCGCCCATTCGTCGGCTGTGACCTGCTCAGTCCCTTGCCGCCCCAACAATACGACCTCCTCACCGACCGCCACCGGCTCCGGCCCGACATCGACCACGACCTGGTCCATGGTCACCGTTCCCGCCAGCGGTCGCCGCTTCCCCCCGATCAGGACTTCGCCACCTTCGGATAGCAGCCGGGGCACACCGTCCGCGTATCCGATCGGGACCGTGGCCACAAAATGATCGTTCGGCAGCGGGCGCCTCCGTCCGTAGGAAGGCCGATCGCCACTCGTTAGCTGTTGAACAAACGCTACGTGCGAAACGATGCGCATCGCCGGCGCGAGGTCGAGAAGGCCTTTCGTCGACTCACCCGGATGCACTCCGTAGATGCCGATCCCAGCCCGGACCAGATCGCGTCTCGCCGCCGGAAAGAGCACTGCCCCGGCAGTGTTGGCGAGATGGACCAGCGGTGGCCGGAATGGCGAGAAGGTTCGATCGAAGAGCTCGATTTGTTCGGAGGTGAAAGTGCTCTCCTCCTCGGAGACGGCGAAATGAGTCCATATCGCCGCCAGTCGCAGACGAGCATGCCCTTCGATTTGGTCGACGAGGTCGGGCACGAGGGCGGGGGCGGCGCCGACCCGATGCATGCCAGTGTCGATCTTGAGGTGGACTCCGACCGGGTGCTCGGCTGCCTCTCCGAAAGCGGCGATGGTTTCGCTTCGATACACAGTGGGGGTAAGCCGCCATTTGAGCAACTCACCTGTATCGGGCAGCGCCGGTTCAGAGAGCAGGAGGATCGGCGCCTCGATACCGGCCTCGCGCAGGCGGATGCCCTCTTCGAGCAAGGCGACCGCCAGCCAGGTGGCACCTGCCTCAAGAGCCGCCTCCGCCACTGGGGCGTCGCCGTGGCTGTAGCCATCGGCCTTGACTACCGCACATACCTCGGCTGGCGCGACCAGCCTCCGCAGCGCGGCGACATTGCGGCGAATCGCCCCTAGGTCGATCTCGACCCAGGAGGGTCTCAACGGTATCGGCCAATCTCTGAGATCAGGCCCATCGCCGTCACCGAGGCCTTGGCGGCGAGGGCTGATCCGGCGACCCCGTGCCAGTAGGTCGCCGAGCGTGCGGCGGCGAGGGGATCGAGGCCGGCCGCAAGCAATGCCCCGGTCATGCCGGCGAGGACGTCGCCCGTCCCGATGGTGGCGAGTTCCGGCCCACCTCGATCAACCACCCACGGCACCTCTCCCTCGGTGATGATCGTGGGGTTGCCCTTGAGGACGACGACTCCGTTCAGTCTCCTAGCGAGATCGGCCGCCGCAGAGGCAGTCGGCTCGACGCCGGCCATTCTTCGGAACTCGCCGACGTGAGGAGTTACCACGACGTTGCCCTTGTGACGATCGGTCACGAGTCGCAACGCATCGGCATCGACAACGAGCGAACCTTCCCAGCTCTCGATCAACTTGCGCGCCAACTCATCGTGGTCAGGCCCGAGCCCGGGGCCGATGATGAGTGAGCCGTAGCGATCGGGGAGCGAATCGAGGGAATAGTGCAGCAACTCGGGCGCATGCGCGGTTGCAGTCGCCGTGGCCTCGTCGGGGACGGCAACTCCCACGGCTCCGGCGCCAAAGGCCAAGGCCGCCTTGCCCGCCATGGTCGCGGCTCCGGTCATTCCCTCCGCCCCACCGACGACGAGGACCGATCCGGCGCTCCATTTGTGCGCCTGGCGTTGGCGGGACGGCAGCGGCGCATCCACGGCTTCGACGAGCTTGAGCGCGGGCCGGGCAGCTCCGAGCCCGATCGGCGCTACGGTGACGGTGCCGCAGTGATCGGGACCTGCGCCGAGAACGTGGCCAACTTTTCGATAATCGAAGGTCACTGTCCGTCCGGCGACGAACGCTTCACCGTCGACGGTGCCGTCTCTGGGATCGACGCCGCTGGGGATGTCGATTGCAAGCACCCGTTGCCCGGATCGCATCCATTCTGTGACAGCCTCGGGAAGGCCGGGCCGAAACCCACCGCCAAAGAGCCCATCGATGACGAGATCCGCCATGACTGGCGACCCGAGCGATTCGATGCCAACTCCCCGGGCTGCAGCTTGGTCCCTAGCGGCCGTTGCCTCGCTCGTGCGCGGCTCACCCAACGAATGCACGGCGACGAAAACGCCGCGGTCTCGGAGATAGCGCGCGGCGACATAGGCATCGCCGCCGTTATTGCCGACTCCGGCGAGTGCAATCACCCGCGACCCGTAACCAGCGCCCATCCGGACCGCTTCGAGGGCGACCGCGGCTCCGGCGCGCTCCATGAGAACCGAGACCGGAATTGGGCTCTCGCGATCGAGCCGCGCAGCCTCGTCAGGGGTGATGATTTGCTGCATCAATGCTCGCCGACGGAAACCGCCATAACCAGGGCCGAGGTGTCGGTGTGAGTGATCGTCACCAGTACTTCTGAGACCCCGAGCTTTTCCGCTTGCCGCTTGGCGGTCCCAATGAGGTTTACGGTTGGTTTCCCGCCCCCAGTGATCTCGACGTCGATCCACCGGATCTGGCGAAAACCCATGCCGAGCGATTTCATCACTGCTTCTTTGCCGGCAAACCGGGCGGCGTAGCGCCGAGCCGGCTTGGCGAACCGATTGGCGTACCGCTGCTCATGCTCGGTAAAGCACCGTTCGGCGAATCGTGGATAGCGGTCGAGCAGCGAAGCGACGCGATCTATGTCAGCTAGATCGACTCCTAGTCCGACAATGCGCATGAATTGCAGAGTTGGACGGCCATCCCACAACCCTACCCGCAGGCCTGTCGAACCTAAGGTTTGCGTGGTGGCATAGCCACCACGCAAACCTTAGGTTCTGGTGGTGGTACAGCCATCACTCCACCGTGACGGTCTTGGCAAGGTTGCGGGGTTTGTCGACGTCGAGGCCTTTGACGGTGGCGATCTGGTAGGCGAGGAGCTGGAGTGGCACTACCGCGGTCACCGTTCCAATCAGATCGGGGCTGGCCGGAACGGTGAGGATGTGATCGGCGACGCCGGCCATTTCCGCCTCGGTGCCTTCCTCGGCCAGGACCACGATCATCGCGCCCCGAGCCTTCATCTCCTGAAGATTGGAGAGAGTCTTCGCCCGCACCCGCGAATCGGTGGCCACTCCCACAACTAACACGTTTTCGTCGATGAGCGCGATCGGCCCATGCTTCATCTCTCCGGCGGCGTATCCCTCGGCGCGGGTGTAAGCAATCTCCTTGAGCTTGAGGGCGCCTTCCATCGCCACCGGAAAATCTCCGCTGCGACCGAGAAAGAACACGTCCCGAGTGTCGGCGAACTTGGCCGCGATGGCATCGATCTCGCCGGCCCGATCGAGGGTCTGTTGGACTAGCTCCGGGAGCTGGCGGACCCCCTTGATCAGATTCATGATGCTGCCCTCATCGATCGAGCCCCGCACCCGCGCGAGATGCAGCCCGATCAATTGCAAAGCGACGAGCTGGGTGGTGAAGGTCTTGGTGGCGGCGACGCCAATCTCGGGGCCGGCCCGGGTGTAGAGCACTGCGTCGGCTTCTCGGGCCAGGGCGGAATCGACGACGTTGCTGACAGCTAACAGCAGCGACCGCTGCGCGCGGGCATAGCGCACTGCAGCGAGGGTGTCGAGCGTCTCGCCAGACTGGGAAATCCCGATCACCAAGGATCTCCGGTCGAGGACGGGGTCTCGATAGCGAAACTCGGAGGCGATGTCGATCTCCACCGGCAGGCGGGTCCAACGCTCGATCGCGTATTTGGCCATCATCGCCGCGTGGAATGACGTCCCGCAGGCGACGACGAAGACCTTGTCGATCTCGCGCAGTCGCTCATCGAGATGTCCGAGCTCCTCCAAGCTCACCATGCCGCTCTGATTAATCCGGCCGCGCAACGTGTCGCTGATCGCCTTCGGCTGCTCGTAGATCTCCTTCTCCATGAAGGTGGCGTAGCCACCTTTCTCGGCCGCCTCGAGATCCCATTCGATGAATCGCTCCGTGGTCTCAACGACGTTGCCGGCCAGATCGGTGATCTCCACCGAGTCGGGAGTGATTGCGACCACCCGGTCGTCTTCGATCACAGCCATCTTGCGAGTGTGCTCGAGAAACGCCGGGATGTCGGAGCCGAGAAAGTTCTCACCGTCGCCGATCCCCACCACCAATGGGCTTCCACGCCGACCACCTACCAAGAGGAGCGGGTCGGTTGAACGCATGACCCCCAAGGCCAGCGCCCCTTCGGCTTGGCGCATAACCTCGCGCACAGCCTCCGCCAGGGGAAGGTCGGCCATCTCCTCGATCAGATGGGCAACGACCTCGGTATCGGTGTCAGACGCAAACTCATGCCCGCGGCCCTCCAGCTCCGACTTGAGCGCCAACCAGTTCTCGATTATGCCGTTGTGCACGACGATCACCGTCCCGGTGCAATCGCGATGGGGGTGGGCGTTGATCGTGTTGGGCACACCGTGCGTTGCCCACCGGGTGTGACCAATCCCGGTGTTGCTCGCCCGCACTTCGACCTTGCCGAGACTGCGTTCCAAATCGGCAATGCGACCCGCCTGCTTGACGACGGCGATACCGTCCCCATCTTGAAAGGCCACCCCGGCCGAGTCATAACCCCGATACTCGAGCCGGGCGAGCCCCGGGATCAATAGATCAACGGCCGAACGCGGTCCAACATATCCAACGATGCCACACATGACTAAGACATTCCTCTCGTCTGCGAAGGCAAGAAGTCATCGACCGTGGGTCGATGTCACTGAGACCGCCTCTGTTGCGGGATCGCTCCCGGGTTTTCGCAGGTCTCTTACGGCTGTGAGCCGGGAAAGTATCCGCCGAATGTTTCGATGACCTTCCTCCTCGTCACCTCCCGGTGTCGGGAGGCCAGGCGCTGCAAATTGTGCTTGCCTTCAATTGGTTCTGTTGCTCGAATCTCCTTTCCCTAATGGTCGCCCAACTCGTGGTCGACCAACTCCGCCAAACGATCAGCGTAATCGCTGGCGGCGGTTTGACTAGATGCTTCCACCATAACCCGGACTACCGGCTCAGTTCCCGACGCCCGAATCAGGATTCGACCGTCGTCGCCGAGCTCGGACTCGGCCTGGCGAACCGCCTCCCACAGGTGGGGCGCCGCCTCCAGCTTGGCGCCGCGACCGACGCGCACGTTCTTCAGGACCTGCGGAAATTCGACCATCGCTTCCTTGCGCAGCGTCCGCAACTCCTTGCCCGTGCCGGCGACGACATCGAGCAGCCTGATTGCGGTGAGGAGCCCGTCCCCGGTCCGCGCTTTGTCGAGAAAGATCACATGTCCTGACTGTTCTCCTCCCAGCACCGCCTTGTGCTCTTGCATGGCTTCGAGCACATATCGATCCCCCACCTTGGTGGTGATCAACTCGATTCCAGCGCCCTCCATTGCTTGTCGGAATCCGAGGTTTGACATCACCGTCGCCACCACGACGTTGTTCTTGAGTCGTTCCTGCTCCTTCCACGCCAGGGCGATGATGGCCATGATCACGTCACCGTTCACCGTCTGACCGTCTTCGTCTATGGCCAGCAAGCGGTCGGCGTCGCCATCAAATGCCAATCCGATCCGCCCGCCGGCTCGCGAAGCGAGGAACTCGGGGTGGGTGGACCCGCAGTCGAGGTTGATGTTGTTCCCGTCAGGCTCGACCCCCCATGCGGTCACGTTGGCCCGCAACTTGCCAAACACCGCCGGAGCAGCCTTGAACGCTGCTCCATTGGCGGCGTCGATGGCCAGGTTGAGCTCGCGGTGGCTGTAGCGCGCGACCGAGGCCAGAAAGTTGACGTAGCGCTGAAAGGCCTTGGCATCCTGAAAACGAGTTGCGATACCCGACCCGGTCGGGATTCGAGCATTCGGGCTGCGGAGCGTTTTCTCGATCTCGTCTTCTTCGAGGTCGGTGAGCTTGGCGCCGTTTGCCCCCAAAAACTTGATGCCGTTGTCAGGCGCGGGGTTGTGGGACGCCGAGACCACCGCTCCCATCGTCGCCCCCGAGGTTGCGGTCAGATGGGAGATTCCTCCGGCCGGCATGATCCCGACATCAACGGTGTCGATGCCCGACGACTGAAAGCCGGCTTGGAGAGCAAGCGACAACATCTCGCCCGACCGGCGGGTGTCACGCCCAATCAATGCCGGTCCGACTGTCAGACGCGTGCCCGCTGCCCGTCCCAGCGCCAAGGCCAGATCGGCGGTCAGCTCGAGGTTGGCCACCCCCCGCACCCCGTCGGTGCCAAAGATGCGTCCTTCGTTGGTGAGGAGAGAGCGAAGCTGGGAGGCGCTGGCCAAATCAGCGCTTGGTGTACTGAACCGCCCGCCGTGCCTTACGCAAACCGTACTTCTTACTCTCGACGGCACGAGCGTCGCGGGTGAGGAGGCCCGCCTTCTTCAGCGTGCCCCGGTGCTCGGCGTCATACTCGACCAAAGCGCGGGCGATGCCGAGGCGCAAGGCATCTGCTTGGCCGTTGACGCCTCCGCCTTCAAGCTTGGCATCGATGTCGAACCGTCCTTGGGTCGATGTGATCTGGAGAGGCTCCATCACCCGCATACGTGTGGCCATGGTCGGAAAGTAGTCCTCGAGCTGGCGACCGTTGAGAACCACCCGTCCCGAACCGTCGCGGAGACGAACCCGCACGACGGACTCTTTACGGCGGCCGACCGTTTGCGTAAGCGGCTTCGTCATCGGGCTTCTACCTTTCTGGTGTTCAGGGCGTGAGTTTCAGGACGCTGCGCCTCATGCGGATGCTCGGCCCCGGAGTAAACCTTCAGCTTGCGAATCATCTGCCGGCCAAGACGGTTTTTGGGCAGCATCCCTCGCACGGCCCGCTCGACCACTGCTTCCGGCCGGCGCTCGCGCAGGCTTTCGAATGACTCTTCCCGCAACCCGCCCGGATAGCCCGAGTGCCGGTAGTAGATCTTTTGCTGGCTCTTCTTGGACGTGACCTCGACTAAGGCCGCGTTGATGACGATCACGAAGTCGCCGGTGTCGACGTGGGGGGCGAACATAGGCTTGTGCTTCCCTCGCAGTAGGGTCGCCACCTCGGTCGCTACCCGGCCTAGGGGAGCCGAACCCGCGTCAACAACCCACCAGGCGCGGGTGACGTCGGTGGCTTTGGGCGAGTAAGTCTTGTTGTTCATGATTAGACAGCTCCGAGCGGCCAGGTCACAGCTCTTTTCGAGCCCTTTGGCCAGGAAAGACGCCTCGGAATCGAGGCCCGAAAATGATAATGCGGGTGAGCCGAAATCGGAAACCTGGGGCCAGTCTTTTGCTCCCGCGCCCCGCCACGCTCGAGGTGAGAAAGGCGTAGGATGCGAAAGCGCGAGGCGAGAAACCTTGCCTCGCCGGTTGCCGGGCAACCCCCGGCCCGAGCTGGGAGGGAGTCAATGCGACGTTTTGCACTATTGGGGGCCCTGGCGCTATTGCTACTCGCCGTACCGGTGGCGTCCGGCACCGCAATCCAACCAACCTCCGAAGAGGTTGAGGTGGAGTATGTGGTGCTCTACACCGAGGGCGCCACGGCGGTGGAGGCACGGGCTGCAATCACCGCAGCCGGGGGCCGGGTGATCTCTGAGAATCTCGCCGTCGGCATGGCGGTGGTGAGGTCGAGAGCCGCCGGGTTCATCACGTTGGTCGATGCTCATGCGGCCATCGCCGGCGCCGCACGCAACCGACCGATCGGCCATGCCGGTCCGGGCAATAAGCCCGAGATCGACGACGAACGCCTCCAAGCCGAGCGCGACGCCCGGGCTGGGCGAGCAGGCGTCGCGGCAACCCCGTCGACACCTGCGGCGGAGCCGCTGGCTTCGTTGCAGTGGGGCATGGAGATGATCAACGCGACCGTCGATGGCTCCTATGGCGTGCAGCAGGGAAATCCCAATGTCCTCGTCGGGATCATCGACACCGGAATCGATGCCTCTCACCCTGACATCCGTCCCAACTTCAACGCTGCGCTGAGCCGCAACTTCACCACCGACATCCCCGATATCGATGGCCCTTGTGAGGAGGAGCCCGACCGTTCCTGCAGCGATCCGGCCATTGTGGATGAGAACAGCCACGGGACTCATGTCGCCAGCATCGTCGGCTCACCGATCAACGGTCTGGGAGTCGCCGGGGTGGCGCCTCGGATCACGTTGGTCAATATCCGCGCCGGGCAGGACTCCGGTTTCTTCTTCCTCGCTCCGGTTATCAACGCCATCACTTACGCGGCCGACATCGGCGTCGACGTTGTCAATATGAGCTTTTACACCGACCCGTGGCTCTACAACTGCCCGACCGCCGACTCCGATCCGCCGCCGACCCTCGAGCAGCTCATCGAGCAGCGGACGATCATTCAAGCCCACGAACGGGCGCTGCACTATGCCCACGATCACAATGTGACCCTGATCGGCGCCGCCGGGAACAGCCATATCGATCTCGGCGCCGATCCGAAGTTCGACAACACGAGCCCGGATTACCCGCTCGGCACCGAGATCGAGCGGTGGGTGACGAACCGCTGCCTCGACTTGCCGACTGAAGGTCCCCACGTTCTGAGCGTCTCTGCCGTCGGACCGAGCACGATCAAAGCCGACTATTCCAACTATGGAGTCGAACAGATCGTGGTGGCTGCTCCTGGGGGCTACTACCGCGACCTTCTCGGCACGGATGCCTTCATGACTCCCCCGAACCTGATCCTGGCGGCCTACCCGCGCAGTATTGCTATCGCTTTAGGCGATATCGACGAGAACGGGGAACCGACCAACGACTTCGTTGTGAAGTCATGCCGGGAAACGGTGTGCGCCTATTACCAGTACCTGCAGGGGACCTCGATGGCAGCACCTCATGCGACGGGAGTGGCTGCCTTGATCGTCAGCCAGCACGGAACCGTGACTTCGACGGGTTACACAATGTCGCCTAACGAGGTTTTCAGGATCCTCACCGAAACTGCCAATGAGACGCCCTGTCCCACGCCCAACCCGTACTCCTATGAGCCGGTTGGTCGGGATGCCAGCTATACGGCATTCTGCGAAGGGACCACCGAGTTCAACGGCTTCTACGGCTACGGCATCGTCGATGCCTTAGCCGCGGTTAGCTAAGCGCTGGGCCGGCGCTCCTCGTTTGCTC
>JACCTH010000044.1 GCA_013812505.1 Acidimicrobiia bacterium
GGTCGCTAGACCCTGTTGTGTCATAAGCGTGCTGCCGATAACCAGGGTGCAAGCCGAAAGATCGGAAACGCTACAAGAAGGAGGTCTAAATGCTTGCTTTGTGGACCAAGGCCCTCGACTGGGCCAAGGACGAAGAGCGTGGAGCGAGCATGGTGGAGTACGCCCTCCTGGTCGTGCTGATCGCCATTATCGCCATCGTTGCCATCCGCCTCGCCGGAAACAATGTCTCCAGGACCTTCTCAAACGTCGGCACGCAGCTCAGCGGCACCAACTAACTGAGCTCAAAGAAACGAAGTCAAAGAGGGACCCCAACTCGGGGTCCCTCTTTGCATTGCATCCAAAAATTGGGGGCGTTGCAGTGAGTGTGTCCGGGTTGGCGGCGAGAGTCCCGTAAGAGCTGGTTCGGTGGTAATTATCCGGTGACAACCGGATAAGGAGGTCCCGGCTGTTCGACAAGTGTCTCCCGACTGGGATTGGGATCCTCGCCTGGAGAGCTCGGTTTTCCGCACCCCAATTTGGCCCGCCGGCGGAACCCGCCCTCCAGTCAATTCGGCACCCGACGTGCGTTTACCGGCGCTGCGGTCTCCGGCGCGGTGGTACCACATCAACAAAGGAGAGAAAAGAAAGCTGGGGTGCGCCGGCACGTGGATGGGACCCGCCTCGACCGGGGCCCATCGCCTCTCCCGAGTCCGTTCAACGAAATTCGTCCTCACAAGCACGAGCACGACACGCTATGGGACAAATTATGAAAACAGGTTTCGCGTGGGGACAAATTACGTCGCACCGGGCGGGTGCGGCCGGGGTGCGGCACTAGCTCGAGCGGAGTTCCACCCCTGGCGCCACCAGAATCACAAAGGTTTCGTCGGAGTACTTCTCGTTCCAGCCGGACCGGACCAGCGCCTCGGCCAGCGGGTCCGCCTCTTTGATCAGAGCCTCCTCGATGCCCATCGAGGTGAGCTCAGCTTCCCAGTCGCCGCCTGCGTTGCGGGTCTTGATGAAATCAGCCACGCGCTGACCGAAGAGCTCGGCCCGATCGTCGATGTATACCTGGCGATCGGGACCGTAGGCATAGATGAGAAACCCTCCCGTAGTGTCGTCGTGGAAGACGCGATCCGACACAAGTTGCCGCGAGGCTTCGATCGGGAAATGCTCTGGGTCCAGCCGAGTGTTGCGAGCAAGCAGGAACGGCAGCGAAAGGACGGTCAGGCCGATTACGGAATTGATCAAGCGCCGACCAGGCGACTCACTCCGCAGTATGCGGGGATCGCCTACGCCGGCAGCCGCAAGCGCGACCAGCGGGATCAGCGCTAACCATCCAAAAGGCAGCGACCTTGCCGACGACACGGCCAAATAGAGAAAAGGCACGAGGAACCACAGAGCGCGCCAGGTAGGTCGTTGACCACCCGGCCGGCCGATGAGGGCGATGAGGAGGCCGAGGAGGAAAATGAACCCCGACAACGCGCCAAGATTGGTTGGAGCCCATTCGGTGATGAGGCCTAAGAATTCACGCGCCCGGATGAAGTCGATCAGGATCTCGAGCACACCCCAACCATGCGCCGTGAAGAGCGCCGCTATCGACATCGGCACTATTTGCTGGCCTAACCGCCAGTTGCGTTGATAGATCGCCCAGAGCAAGACGAATAGCACTCCCAGCGGCCAGCCCCCGTGGACGGCTGCCCAAACCCAACTGATCAAGGGCAGGGTCCACCACAGCCGGTGCTCGAGCGCCACCAGCAAGGTGAGCACGAAGAACAGGAGCGAGAAGAGCGATGGCCGCGGGTTCAGGTAGGGCGCGATCACGAACGCCGACGCAGCAAGCAGGCCCGCCATCCAAAACATCGATTTCGACTGCTGGCGGAAGACGAGGCCAATCGTGATCAAGAGCAAGACCCCGACGGACATGTTCAGCGCCCAAACAAAGTTGAGGCCGAAAAGTCCCTCGAGCCACCCGTAGGCGAGCTCCGCCAGCCAAGACTGGGTCCGCCAGAGGATGTCAGGTGAGTTGAACGAGAACGGGTCGGCGACCAGCACCTCGCCCGCGTCGATCTGGAGGGTGCCTGCCCGCACATGCCAGAGGAAGGAGTTGTCGCGAATTGGGAGTCGGGCGACGAGGCCGACGACCATCCAGGGGATCAGGAGAACGACGTGCCGGAGGGCCGGGAACTCGCTCCTTTTGGCGAGGGTCAAGTATTGGCGAAAGCCGAGGCGATCTGGATGCCGGCGGGACCTAGCAAGACCACGAACAGCGCCGGGAAGATGCAGAACACCAACGGGAAGACGATCTTCACCGGAGCCGCAAACGCCTTCTCCTGCGCCCGCTGGCGCCGTTTGATCCGCATCTCGTCGGCCTGGACGCGGAGCACCCGAGCGATCGAAACGCCGAAGGCCTCCGCCTGCATCATCGCCAGCAAGAAGGAGCGGAGTTCGTCGAGGTCGGTCCGTTCGGAGAGATGACGCATGGCTTCTTTCCGGGCCAGCCCGACTCGGGTTTCCTGGAGCATCCGGAAGAACTCTTCCGACAAGGGCCCGGGAACGGTTTGCACCACTCGCGCCAACGCCGAGTCGAATCCGAGACCGGCTTCGACGCTGATCACCAGCATGTCGAGCACATCGGGCAGCGCCTTTTGCATGGTCTTGCGCCGATCACCGATCTTGCGGGCAAGCCAAGCCTCCGGAGCAAAGAAACCGAGGATGGTCGGGAAGAACACCAGCATGATGGTCTGTGTGAAGGACGCCGCCAATGGGCGAGCAAAGAACGCCAGCAAGATCCCGGCCAGAGTGGTGAACACCTTGATAACGACAAACGAGGGACCATCGAGATTGACGGGGCTGCCGGCCAGGACCAGCTTCCGCTGGACGTTGTTGAGATAACCCACCGGGGTGAAGCGATTAAAAAACTTGCCGAGGCCGATGATCACCGGGGCAATGGCTCGTTCAGACAGGGTTTTGGAGAGCTGCTGCTCGCGAAGGGCGTCGCGCCCGTACATCCCGAGCCGATCCATGGACGCCTTCTGCGCCTTGACGACGCCGTTTCCAACCCAGAGGAACAGGGCAACAGCGGCGACAAAGACCGCCGCCACTGGGAAGAGGAGAGCGGGTTCCATTTTCTTATACCTCGATGTTGACTATGCGACGGAGCCAGTAAATGCCGGCCAGCATCATCACCACCCCGGCGATGACCGCAATGATGCCGTAGGTGTTGGCGAACAAGATCATGATGTAGGGACGATTCGAGGTGTAGAGGAACAACGCCATCACAAAGGGCAGGGCACCCAGAACGATGGCGGAGATTCGTCCCTCTGCGGTCAGAGCGCGAATCTCTCCCTTGAGCCGGTTGCGCTGGCGCATCGTCTCGGCGACGGTTTGCAGTACCTCGGCCAGGTTGCCACCAACTTCCCGTTGAATCTCGACTGCCATGACCGCCCACTCGAAGTCCTGAGACTGGGTGCGGGTGGTGATCCCTTGCAGGGCCTGGACCACCGGCCGGCCCAACCGTGCTTCGGCAATGGCCCGGCCGAATTCGCGCGCCGTTGGGTTGGGAGCTTCACTTGCCACTGCTTCAACGGCCTGGAGCAAGGAGTATCCGGCTCGGAGCGAGGTGCTGATAAGGGTGAGCGTGTCTGGCAGTTGATTCTCGAAGCGACGCTTTTCCCTCTTGCCAAGGAAGTTGAGGATGAAGACCACGAGCAGGACCGCGAACCCAAACGCGATACCTCCCGAGATTGGGTTCCGGGTGAACAGCGCGGTCAGGATCCCGAAGACGACGCTCAACCCGAAGGCACCGGCGATCGCTTCCCCAGCCGACAGCGGAATGTTCGCTTGCTCAAGAGCGCTGTTAACTCCCGACAGCAAACCTCGGCGGCGCACCTCTTCTTCTGCTCGCTGGCTGAACAGGCGCAGGATCGGCAGGCGTTCGAAGACTGAGCGCTTCTCCTCCGCCCCCCGCTTTCCGTAAGCCTCGAGGCGTCGCTTGAAGACCGCTCCGGCGTCCTCGTTGCCCCGGCCAAAGAGGATGAAGATGAAGAGCCCAATCGCCAACCCCAGCCCCAAGGCCGAGATACCGATCATCGCGGTCGGCGATGCTGGCAGCCGAGACTCGATCGTGAACGGCTCAGCGGCGGCAAAGGTGGTCGTGGTGGCAGGGCCGGCCGTGGAGGTGGTTGCCCAGCCGGGCACCGGCTCGGTGGTGACCGCGTTGAGGTCTCCGTAAGTAATCAAGAACTCGACTGGGCCAGCAGTGTTGATCGGGCTGTTAAAACGCAACACGAGAAGGTTGTTGATCTCGCGCTGGATCTGCTCATAGAGGCCTGAAAGCTGCTCAGGGTCGGTGGTGGAAAGAAAGAGTCCATCACCGGCCTCGGCGACCTGGCGGATCGCGTCGGGCGCGAACTCGGGCGACTCGAGCGCCACCCCAAAGATCCGCACGGGGTTCTCGGGGTTGTTGATGGCGCCGAGCACGTCCTCGGTGGTGGCGACGCTGGCGGTGTCGGCGCCGTCGGACAGAACGATGATGTTGCGCCGGAGCGTCTGCGCTTGCACTTGATCGAAGAGGTTGACGGCCTGGATCACGCCATCGTTGAAGGCGGTCTCCCCGGCTGGCTCAAGTGCTTCGATCCGAGCGACGAGGTCGGCGGCGGTGTTCGTGAATCCAGCCACGGTCTGCACGGTGTCGGCAAAGGTGACGATGGCGATGAAGTCGCCAGGTCGTTTCTGGTTGACGAAGTTGGCGGCGGCCACCTTGGCGGCCTCCATCGGGGCACCCTGCATCGAGCCTGACACGTCAATCACCAGCACGATCCCGACCGGCTCGAGCGAGGACGCCAATGGCTCGACGACGAGGTTTGAGACCTCCTGACCGTTGGTCGTAACGCTAATCAGGGCGGGGTCGAGAGTTTCCTCGAGGTTGCGGAACTCGACTACGACACTCGTTTGCCCGTCTTCGGCATAACGAATCGGATCGACCTTGACGATGTCCATGCCTGCTTCAGTCTGGGCGAGCGCCAACGACGGCAAAAGCCCGAGGACCAGCGTGAGGACGAGGAAGAAGCGTTTCACCGTGGGGCGAACTCGTTGGCGCGCCGGGCGAACGGCTCGGGGTCGAAGAGGTCGGCGGGAAGGCGGATTCCCAAGTCCTGCAGATGTTCGGAGAAAGTCGGCCGGATCCCGGTGGCCTTGAGCCGGCCGAGGAACTTGCCGGTGTTCTCCTCGACCCCGGCACCAAAGTCGAACAGGAACAAATCCTGGAGGGTGATGATCTCGCCCTCCATGCCTTCGACCTCGGTGACATGGGTGACGCGACGGGTGCCATCTTTGAGACGGCTGACGTGAACGATGAGGTCGACCGCCGAAGAGATCTGCTCTCGGATTGCTCGGATCGGCAGGTCATAGCCGGCCATCAGCACCATGGTCTCGATACGAGACAAGGTGTCACGGGGGCCGTTGGAGTGGATCGTGGTCAGCGAGCCATCGTGGCCGGTGTTCATGGCTTGGAGCATGTCGAGCGCTTCGCCACCGCGACACTCGCCGACCACGATCCGGTCGGGTCGCATGCGGAGGCAGTTGCGGACCAGGTCGCGGATCGTGATTTGGCCCTTGCCTTCGATGTTCGCGGGGCGGGCCTCGAGCGTGAGGACGTGGTCCTGATGGAGCTGGAGCTCGGCGGCGTCTTCCACGGTGACAATCCGCTCGTCGTCGGGGAGGTAGCTCGAAAGCACGTTCAGGGTCGTGGTCTTCCCTGACCCGGTGCCACCCGAGATGATGACGTTGAGCCGGCCGCGGACGCAGGCGCGCAGGAAGTCGGCGGTGCGTTGTGTATAGGTTTGGAAACGAACCAGGTCCGCCTCGGTGAACGGATCAACTGCGAACTTACGAATTGTTAAGAAGGGCCCGCCGATCGCCAACGGGTGGATCACAGCGTTGACGCGCGAACCGTCCGGAAGGCGAGCGTCCACGAGCGGGGTCGCTTCGTCGACGCGGCGACCCACCTGGCCGACGATCTTGTCGATGATTCGGCGAAGGTGGACGTCGTCGACAAATCGAACATCGGTTTTGACGATCTTTCCTCGTTGCTCGCAGTAAACGTCATAGGGCCCGTTGACCATGACTTCGGTGACCTCAGCATCATTGAGCAGAGGATCGATCGGGCCGTAGCCGAGAACATCGGAGGCGATCTCGTTGAGAAGCTGACGACGATCGCTCATCGTTAGCGGTACGCCCTGCTCTTGGTCGATCGCCCACTCCAGCATCTCCATCACCCGAAGTCGTAGCTCCGCGTCGGACATCTGTCGGTCGTAGAGAGTGGGGCCGAGCTCTTCGACCACCTTGAAATGGAGACGACCCCGAAGCTCGGTGAGAGCGTCGTTGCGATTGGTCGATATTGACGAAAGCTCGTTCCGGCGAGCCGCCGCTACACGGTCAGCCAATGTAGACATCAGTTACCTTCCCTTTCGGGTCCTTCGTGACTCACTTTCGGCGCAGAAATCCTTTGCCTGAGGATGGTTCTGGGACCGGGCCGGCGATGAGCTCAGCCACGGTTTCGAATCCCTTCGCCACCCGCGACTTCGGCGCCGATTCCACGACCGGGTTTCCCTCGTTCATCGAAGCAGCCACGGCTGCATCAGAAGGAACGGCCGCGCTGAGGGACATCTTGAGAGCGCTCTCGATCTCCTTGTCATCGAGCCGAGCTTTGGCGTTGGACCGGTTGAGAACCAACTTCACCTTGCTGGTAGGGAACTTGAGCAGGCGCAAAGTCTCCAAGGCGAGCTTGGCGTTCTTCACCGACGGCAGATCCATGTCGACTACCTGCAGAACCGTGTCGGCCCTTTCGAGCAGCGAAAGCAGAAGCTCGTCGAGCATCGAGGCTGTGTCGACGATGACGTAGTCGTACCTTTCCCGCAACAGACTCACGACCGTCAGCAACGACTCCGTGGAAATATCGTCAGCGAATGCCGGCTCGAGGGGGGCCGCCATCACCTTGAGCCCGCTTGGATGGTCGGTCAAGAGGGACTCCAACAGCGACCCGTCGAGATGGTGGAGCTCATGGGCCGCGTTTACAAGGGTGAAACGAGGCTCCAATTGGAGGACGAGGCAGACATCACCGAACTGAAGGTCAGCGTCGACCAGCGCCACCTTCTTGCCCGGGTACCGGGTGAGAAGGATGGCGAGGTTGGTGGCGGTGACGGTCTTCCCGGACCCGCCTTTCGCCGACATGACGATGATGACCTGGCCCTCTTGCTTCTTGTCGCTGCTGACCGGAGGAGGCACCGCCGCCGTCCGCCGTTTGAGGACATCGTTGGAGAACTGGGCGATCGCATCCTCGACTTTTTGCTCGGTGAGTGGTGCTTCGATTACCTCCGAAACCCCGGCTCGCATCGCCGAGCGCAAGAGCCCGGAGGTGACCTCGTCGGCCACGGCGATCAGAAGAAGTGACGGATCCTCGTTGCGGAGCACCCGGACGGAGTCGATCGCTGCCTCATTGGCGATGGAAGGGCCGAGCAGCACCATCCGCAACGCCCCGCCCTCGATGGCGTTGACGGCTTCGCTTATTGTGCGGGCAGTCGGCAACCGGCCCTCGAAGAGCTGTTTGGCTTCATCGATGAACCCGGCGTCCTCGTCGACTACCAGCAAATTGTTCTCGGTTATGGACACGTTCGGTCCTGGTCCTTGCCTTTTCTGTCCTAGTTCCCGAAGATGTCGTCGACCAGGTCGCCGGCGAACAGGGTCTCAATGGTGACGCCTTGCGTCGCCACCTCGACGAAGTCGGCGGGTACCAGGGTCAGCCAAACCGACCCGTTCTCGGAAGCAAAGGCGATTCGCTCGGCCTGCTCTGGGGTCACCTCGAGAGTGAAGATCGTCTGCGGGATTTCCTCTTCCTGAGCTACCTCGGTCGTGATCGGGTTCCCGTCGGCGTCCACCTGCGGGTTTACGACTGGCGCGGTGTCGCCTTCCTCCTGACGGACGTCGGTGGCCACGGCCAGCACCGGCAGCCCTTGGAGCACGAACCGGGTGTAGGTGATCGTTTCCGAAACCTCCTCGGCGGCAGCCCCGGTCTCGGCGGTCGTTGTCTCGGTTGGGATACCGAAGATCGGCGAGTTCGTTGGGATCTGATTGAACTCGATGTCGAGGGTCACGATCAGGTTGATCATGTCGCCCGGGCGGATGAATCCGTTCACCCCGCGGACGGCGTCAGTCGAGATAGTGATTGCCTGCTTTCCGGAGGGGATCAACTCCGACATCGGCTGCAGGTCGACGGTGAGCTGAGCCCACTGGGTGTCGACGATGATCTCGTTGCTGTTGATCGGACCCACCGCAAGCCGGCCGCTCAACACCGCGTTGAGCTGCTCTTCTGAGGCGACGGCGCCTTCGGGCAGGTCTTCGCGATTCTCCTCGGATTGAACGACGAGGCCCGACTGAAGCACCTGGGACCCTTGCGAACCTTCTGGGATCAAAGCTCCGGCGCGGTAGACGGTGACCTTCTGTCGATCACGCTCGACGTCGGTGCGGATGCCATTCAGGAACTGAAAGACCGCAAACGCGGCAACCCCGGCCAAGACCAGAGCTACCAACAAAACCAACGCTCTCCTACCCATCCAGGACTCCTTGTCGAAATTGGATCGTTCGGGGGATCACCCCCGGGAACCGGCCCTCACAAATAGCTAGTTCGCTTCTTTCTTCGACCCGCTGACTCCCTGGCTTGAGCGTTCTTGCGGAAGGCTCGCTAAGGAAGACGGCGTGGGAGAGAGTGCTCGGAGGGAGCTGGAGAAATCTGAGTGCTGGGCGAGGTCCTGGGGCTCGCCTCGACTAATTGATGGGCGCGGTCGATCAGCGCCGGCCGATGCCGCGCTCTTTGAGCTCCTGCAGGATGGCCTCAAGTGAGGCGTCTACCGCGATTGGCTCGGGTTCGGCGGCCGTCGGTCCGAACTCACGCTCGAACTCGCGCTTGGCCGGACGTTTGGCGGCGCCACTCTGGGGCGCGGTCGATCGTTCCTGCCAATCGGGTAACGCCTGTTTGATCGAAAGGCTGATGCGCCTGCGCTCGTCTTCCTTCTCAGTGATCTTGACCCGCACTGGCTGGTTGATCGAGAGCTCGAGCTCGGGCGACTCGACGCGGTGAATGGCGATCTCGGACACGTGGACCAGTCCCTCGACACCATCGGACACCGAGACAAACGCACCAAAGGGCACCGTCTTCGTCACCAGGCCATCGATCACATCGCCCACATTGTTCTGGCGGGAGAAAACCTCCCATGGATCCTCGAGAGTCTGCCGAATCGACAGCGAAATCCGCTCCCGCTCCCGATCGACTTCGAGGACCTTGATGTTGACGTCGTCCCCAACTTTGACCATCTCCGATGGATGCGAGATGTGCTGCCATGACATCTCGGAAACGTGGACTAGCCCGTCCATCCCACCGAGGTCGACAAAAGCGCCAAAGTTCACAACTGATGAGACGACCCCCGCTCGGACTTCTCCGACGTGTAGGTCGTCAAGGAAAGCGGCGCGCTGTTCGGCTTGCTCTTCTTCGAGGTAAGCGCGCCGGGAAAGAACTACGTTGTTGCGATTCCGGTCCAACTCGATGACCTTGGCTTCGATCTCGGTGCCGATGAACGGATCGAGATCGCGGACGCGACGAAGGTCAACCAACGAGGCGGGGAGGAATCCGCGAAGGCCGATGTCGACAATCAGTCCGCCCTTGACCACTTCGATAACCGTGCCTTTGACCGTGCCTCCGGCTTCGGTGACCTCAGCCACCCTGCCCCAGGCGCGCTCGTACTGCGCCCGCTTCTTGGAGAGGATCAACCGTCCCTCGTCATCCTCTTTATTGAGGACGAGAGCCTCGACCTTATCGCCAACGGAGACGATGGTCGAGGGGTCAACGTTTGCTCGAATCGAGAGCTCCTCGATGGGGATCAGACCCTCCGACTTGTAACCGACATCGATCATCGCCCCATCGGCGTCAACTGAAACGACCGTGCCCTCGACGATGTCACCCTCGCGAAACTCAATGACCGTTTGGTTGATGGCGGCCTCGAAGTCGTCGATGTCGTCTGGCAGCTCATCGACGCTGGGCGGGACGATCACCTGGCGAGGTTGCGCCGCTTCGGCACCGGTCCCTTCGACTTCGGTCTCTTCGACTTCGGTGGCTTCGACTTCGGTGGCTTCCGATTCAGTCGCTTCGGGCTCGGTCTCTTCGACGGCGCCCGCTTCGGGTTCGATCGCTTCGGGTTCGGTCGTGTCGGGACCTATTGACTCGGGCTCGTCTGCGGCCTTCGCCAGTGCGTCGGGCGCCTCTGGGGACGGCGCGTTGTCGATATCGGTGGACATGAGTAAGTGGTTTTCCTCCAAAAGGGATTTACGTCCAACAGATGCCGTTGGAGCCTGTTCAGACTAACAGCCGATGGGGATCATGGGTCAGACACCGATGCCGGATACCAGATCTGAAATCTGACAGCTCGGCGCAGCCGAGCGAATCTCACATCTCAAGCTCGGCGCAGCCGAGCGAATCTGTGATCTACTTGACTTCGGCGAGGTTGGAGCCAGTGGAAGTGTCGACGACAAGAGGAACGGCGAGCTCGACGACTCCTTCCATTACCTCAGTGGTGAGGGCGATGGCGAGGTCGAGCTCCCCGGGGGGAGCTTCGAGAATCAGCTCGTCGTGGATCTGGAGAAGCATTGCCGTTTCCAGACCACGGTCGCGCAGCGCTTGATCAAGGTCGATCATCGCTCGCTTGATGATGTCGGCCGCGGTGCCTTGCACCGGCGCGTTGAGCGCCATTCGTTCCCCCATCTGGCGGATGCGAAAGTTGTCGCTCTTTAGCTCGGGCAGATACCGCCGCCGGCCGAACAGCGTCGTCGTGTAACCCTGGTTGCGAGCCTGGGTCACGACGCCATCCATGAACGCCTTGACGTTGGGGAACTGGGCGAAGTACTCGTCGATGTGGTGGCGGGCGTCATCGCGGCTGATTCCTAGGCGGTCGGCGAGTCCGAACGCTTCCATCCCGTACAGCAGCCCAAAGTTGATCGTCTTCGCCCTTCTGCGCATCTCGGTTGAAACCAGGCCGGGTTCAACCGCGAACACTCGGCTGGCGGTGGCAGTGTGGATGTCGATGTTGGAACGGAACGCGTCCACCAAACCCGAGTCGAGGCTCATGTGAGCGAGGACGCGCAACTCGATCTGCGAGTAGTCAGCTACGAGAAAGGTCCACCCTTCCCTTGGGATGAAGGCCCGCCGTATCGTCCGGCCGGTGTCAGAACGGACAGGGATGTTTTGGAGATTGGGACTGTCGGAGGAAAGGCGACCGGTGGTAGCCGCCATCTGGTTGAACCGAGTGTGGATGCGCCCATCGCGCGTGATCAGCGGCAGGTAGCCATCGACATAGGTCGAGCGAAGCTTCTCCAACTCGCGGTATTGGAGGAGATGCTGCACGAGGGGATGGTGCTCGGCCAGCTTTTCAAGCACGGAGGCATCGGTGGAAGGGGCACCCGTTGAAGTCTTCTTAAGCACCGGCAAACCCAAGCGCTCGTAGAGAATCTCGCGGAGCTGGTTGGTCGAGTTGACGTTGAATGGCTCCCCGGCCGCCTCATGAATCCGACGCTCGAGCTCCGAAAGACGGCTGCGAAGCTCGTATCCCATTTCCTCGAGGTAGACGCGATCGACGCCGATCCCTTCGTGTTCCATCCGCGCCAGGACGGGTACGAGCGGCAGCTCGAATCGTTGATAGAGCTCAAGCTCATCTCGGACGGAAAGCTCGTCGGTGAGGCTCGCCGCCAGCCGGGCAATGGCTTCCACTCTGCGACCCGCGGCATCAAGGTCTGGGCCATCGTCGAAATCGAGCGTTCCTTGCACCACTGGGGTCTCGGAGTCGACGGAGTCGAGCTCGAGCCGGAGATAACGAGACGCCACCGAGGCCAGGTCATACTCGCGAGTGGCGGGGTTGAGCAGATAAGAGGCGAGGGCGGTGTCGAACTCGAGGCCAAGAAGTTCGTAGCCGGCGGCCAGGAGGTTGCGGATCAACTCTTTACCGCCGTGCGTGTACTTGGGGAGGTCGGGATCGCTTAGGGCTTCACGCAATGGTTCCAAATTGGCGATGGCGACCGCGACGGCCTCGCCTTCGCCCTGATAGACCGCCAGCCCCCAGTCAGCAATAGAGTCCAAAACCAGCGGGTCGTTCTGGGCCAGCTTTTCGATCGCGGGGGGATCGGTGAGGTGAGCGGTTTCGGTCGACAACACCGCGCCCTCTCTGGCCGAGCCGGCGCCCTCGACCTCGAGCAGGTCTTCCCAAAGGCTGTAGAACTCCAGGCTTTCGAAAAGTTGTTTGGCGGATTCCCGGTCCCACTCACCGCGTCTCACGGCATCGAGGTCGAGCGAGATGTCGAGATCGCGAACCAGCTTCATGAGCCGCCGATTAAGAAAGGCCTGCTCCCGCCACTGGGCGAGGTTCTGCCGAAGGCGCGGCGTCAACTCCTCGAGGGCGTTATAGACGCCTTCGAGGTTCCCGTGGTCGGCAACCAACTTGGTCGCGGTTTTCTCCCCCACCGACGGCACCCCGGGAAGATTGTCCGAAGTGTCGCCCCGCAGGGCCGCATATTCGACGTACTGGTCGGGTCGGATCCCATAGCGGTCGCGGATATACGTTTCGTCGGCGACAACCACATCGGTGATACCCCGACGGGTATAGAGCACCTTTAGGTGGTCATCAATGAGCTGAAAGGCGTCGCGGTCACCGGTCACCAGCAGCACGTTCCAGCCTTGCTCGCGGGCGATTTCCGAAACCGTCGCGATCAGGTCGTCGGCTTCAAACCCCTCCATCCGCAGCTCGGGCACTTGCAATGCCTCGAGCACTGCCCCAATCAAAGGGAGCTGAGTCCGGAAGGCATCGGGAGCAGCGTTCCGAGTGGCCTTGTAGTCGGCATACTCGGTCGTGCGGAAAGTTTGGCGAGAGACGTCCCACGCCACGACCACCGCGTCGGGGTGATGGTCGCCGATCAGCTTGATCAGCATGCGGGTGAAGCCGTAGGCAGCGTTGGTGACCTGACCGGAGGAGGTGGCGAGATCGGGTGGAAGGGCGAAGAAGGCGCGGTACGCGATCGAGTTCCCGTCGAGCAGCGCCAGGGTTGGCATCAGCCGTGCAGTTGTGACATCAACCGCGTCTTGGTCTCCTCGAGTTGACGCTGACGCAGCGCGATGTCCTGGGCGAGACGCTTGAATCGCGTCACCTCGGCCCGCGTGGACAATGCCTCGAGCCGATCGATCCCCATCGCGGCATCGCGTTGAGCGTCGTCGTTGATGTGCCGATGGGCTTCGAGCTCTGCTTCGACGAGCCGCCGTTGGGTTGCCAGGGCTTCTAACTCGTCGAGCACCTTGAGCAACTTCTTCTCCACCCGCCGCATTTGGCTCAGGTTAAAGCGTTCTGTGGGCTGGGATCGCTGTTGTACAACGATGCGAACCCAGGGGTCGCATTAACCTCTTGCGCTAGCGCCGGAGTGTCGAAATTGGCAGCCGAGATGGACTCAAAATCCATTGTGGGAAACCACGTGCGGGTTCGAGTCCCGCCTCCGGCACGAAAGCCTCTCGCTGAAAGCAAATACTCAAATGACTAGCCCCTTCGTTCTATCGTCACGTTTGCAACGGCCACTGGAGTCCTTTCATTCTTTGCCGCATCCCCCCACTCCCCCACTCCCTGGCTCAGGATGATCGGGCGATGAAGGTGGCCGTTGCTTTTTTGTCCCGGAGGTGAAGGCTCTTCAGCTCAATGCGGCTTTGAATTCAGCGACGGCTGACTTCAATGCGACCGCTGCGGCCGCGGCGTTTTCGGCCTCGAGGACTTTGCGAACGAGGACGGTGCCGATGATCACCCCGTCGGCGAGGTTCTTCACCGTCGCCGCTTGTTCCGGCGTCGAGATCCCCACCCCGAGCACCAGAGGAACATCGGTTTGGGCGCGAACCCTTTCGCTGAGCGAGGCCACATGGGGGCTGATCGAGGTGCGCTCCCCCGTCACCCCCATATCGGTCACTCCGTATATAAAGGCGGGATTGGCGTCGGCAACGCGGCCGATCCGTGCATCGGTCGTGGTCGGTGAGACGAACTGCACCAGACCGAGCCCTTCGGCGAGACAAGCGGCGGCCAACTCTGAGCTTTCTTGGAGCGGAAGATCAGGGACGATGATTCCGGCGCCACCACGTTCGGCGAGGTCGGATGCGTATTGCGTCCAGCCGGTTTGCATCACCGGATTGACATAGGTCATCGCCAACACCGGTTTGCCGGTTCGCTTGGCCACCTCTCCCACAATGTCGAGGGCCACGGCGCGGTTGGTGCCGGCTGCGAGGGCAATCTCGCTCCCCTTCATGATCACCGGTCCATCCATCAGCGGGTCGGAATAGGGAATTCCCACCTCGAACCCGTCAGCTCCGGCTTCGGCCATTGCTTCGAAAAGCCTCACCGAGTCGGCGGGAGTGGGAAGGCCCGCAGTGAGGAATGGAAAGAGGGCGGTTGCGGACCCGAATGCCGACCTGATGGCGGCGAAACCGCTCATGTGGCCCGGGAACGAGCGATCGTCTGCAGGTCCTTGTCGCCCCGACCCGACAGGCAAACCAGGACTGTTTCGCCGGCGAGGCGGGCCGCGTTTTTACTCACCCAGGCGAGGGCGTGAGCAGACTCGAGCGCCGGGATGATCCCTTCGGTGCGCGAGAGCAGGTCAACTGCCTCGAGGGCTTCGAGATCCGTGACGGCTTCATAGGCCACCATCCCCGAATCGAACAGATACGCATGCTCGGGGCCAACCCCGGGATAGTCGAGGCCTGCCGAGATGGAATGGGCCTCCATCACCTGGCCTTCATCGTCTTGCAATAAATAGGTGCGGGTGCCATGGAGGACGCCGGGCCGGCCGGCGATGATCGAAGCCCCGTGTTTGCCAGTCCCGATCCCTTCGCCGGCGGCCTCGATCCCGACGAGCTCGATCTCCGTTTCGAGCAGTGGATAGAAAAGCCCGATCGAGTTGGAACCACCGCCGACACAGGCGACCGCAACATCACACAGCTCCGATCCGAGTTGGGTCAGACACTCTTCCCCGATCACCCTTTGAAACTCGCGCACCATCCAGGGGAAGGGATGAGGACCAACGGCTGACCCGATGATGTAATGGGTGGTGTCCACCGTTCGCACCCAATCCCGCATCGCTTCCGAGACCGCATCCTTGAGAGTGCCGGCTCCGAAGCTGACCGGGATCACTTCGGAGCCGAGCAACTCCATCCGCTGCACGTTGAGGGCCTGGCGCTCGATGTCGACCGTTCCCATGTACACCTGGCATTCGAGGCCGAGCGCAGCTGCGGCTGTCGCCGTCGCCACTCCATGCTGACCGGCCCCGGTTTCGGCGATGACCCGAGGCTTTCCCATCCGCCGGGTGAGCAGCGCCTGGCCGATGGCGTTGTTGATCTTGTGGGCTCCGGTGTGCGCCAGGTCCTCGCGCTTGAGCAGCAGCCGCACCCCGAGCGATTCGGAAAGGCGACGCGCTTCGAACAAGGGGGTGGGGCGGCCGACGAAGTTGGCCAGCCAACGCTCATACTCGGCTTTGAAATCGGGATCGTTCCAGGCGCGCTCGAACTCGTCGGCCAACTCGCCGAGCGCCGGCATCAATGTCTCTGGTGCAAAGCTGCCTCCGTAGTCGCCAAACCGGCCGTTGGCGTCTGGCCGTTCCAAGCGGCCCGTTTTCAATTCGACTCCCGAACCGCTTTGGCAAAGGCAGCGATCAGCTCAGGGTCCTTTTGCCCGGGCCGGACCTCGACTCCGGAGGAGACGTCGACTCCAAACGGATGCCGGCGCGCGATCAGCGGTCCGACGTTTTGCGGGGTGAGCCCGCCGGCCACCACGTACTCGCGCTCGGTGTCTGGCAACTGGTCAGGATCGAGACGCGCTCCATTGGCAATGCCGTTCGGATTCTTGGAATCGAACAAAGGGAACTGGGCGGGCGGGACCCGTTGCCATTCGTCGTGGAGGGCAAGCGGCCGCAGCACCATCAAGCCAACTCCCGTGGCGGCCTCGGCTGACTCCGCGGCGAAGCGGCCATAAGGTTGCACACCGGTGGCACCAGTCCGGAGCGCCGCGGCCACCAGCGCGTCCGGGTCGAGGTCATGGGTCAACAGAAACGTCTTCTGCTCGACGCGAGCGATGAGCTCCGCCGCCAGGTGAAGGCTGATCGCCCGGGGAGAGGTCGGCACTAGGACAAAGCCAAGGGCATCGACTCCTGCCTCCGCAGCGGCGTCGGTGTCGGCGTGATTGGTCAGTCCGCAGACCTTGAGCCAGGTCAGACCGAAAGCTCCTCGATCAGCGCGGTTGGGTTCGCGCTGCGTACGAGAGCCTCACCAACAAGCACGGCGTTATAATCGGCCTCTCGCATCCGAATGGCGTCGGCCGTCGTTCGAACGCCCGACTCCGCCACCCTGACTGGCACCGATTCCAGCAAAGGCGCGAGCTCCTCTGCTACTCCAAGATCAACCTCGAACGTGGCCAAGTCGCGATTATTGACTCCCACGATGCGGGCGCCGAGGTCGACCGCTTGCCGGGCTTCGTCGGCGCTGTGAACCTCCACCAGGGCTTCGAGCCCTGCGCGGTGGATGTCGTCGAGCAGGCCCACCACGTCGTTCGGGGTGAGGGCCGCCATGATCAAGAGCACAGCCGACGCTCCCATCGCCCGCGCCTCCCACACCTGGATCGATTCGAGAACGAAGTCTTTGCGGAGGATGGGCAGGTGGGTCGCTTCCGCTGCGGTCATGATGTCGGCCGGATCGCCATCAAAGAAAGCAGGCTCCGTGAGGACGGAGAGGGCGGCCGCACCGCCGGCGGCGTATTGGGTGGCCAGGGACGAAACGTCGAGGGCCGGGACCAGCTGGCCGCGCGAAGGCGAGCGCCGTTTGATCTCGGCAATTACGGCCAGGTGCGGTCGGTCGGCGAGGGCAGACAGAAACGGACGCGGCTCGGATACGGTTTCGGCTCGCGCCATCACCGCCCCCCGGCGAGCCCGGAGATCTACCACCCGGTCGCGAGTTGCCTCGAGAATCCGATCAAGCACCAGTCGATGGTAAGCATCGCATGTGACCTGGAAATCGATTCGGGTCTTCGGGTCTAGTTCCCGATCACGACCGCCTCCCACGGGGCGAGGACCTTGGGCGCGGGTTCCCCGATCAGGGCCGGGCTGGTGGAGACGAGCACCGTGCCGGTGAAAGGTTGGGGATGCTCGCCGGACGAGAGGTTGACGGCGACCGAGACCTTGTCACCGTCGGGCGCGACCCGCTTGTAAGCGAGCACTGCTTTGTCGGGTGGTTCCAGCACGATCCCCCCTGAGTTGAGCGCAGGTGTCAGCCGGCGAAGCGCCAGCAGCGCGCGGTAGAGCTCGAGCGTGCTCGCCGGGTCGCCGAGTTGCGATTCGACGTTGACCGTGGCGGTGTTGGAGTTGGTCGGGAGCCAGGGGGTCGTGGCCGATGAGAAGCCACCGGCCGGGTCCCATTGCATTGGGCTCCGACAACCATCCCGACCCCAACCCGGCTTCCGGAGTCCAGCCGGATCGCGTTCTTCGCCGATCAGGATTGGTAACTCGGTCATCCCCACTTCATCGCCGTAATAGAGAGTCGGAGTGCCTCGCAGGGTCAAGAGCAGCACGGCCATCGCCCGAGCTTCGGCGAGTCCGCCCAGCCTCGTGGCCATGCGCGGCTCGTCGTGATTGCCGGCGACCCAATTCGGCCAGGCACCCTCGGGGATCGCCCCCTCCATGCCGGTGATGATGTTCCTGATCTTGATCGCATCGGTTCCCGCGGCCAGAAGAGCGAAATTGAACGGCATGTGGAGCTCGTCGCCCTCTCCGTACCAACTCGCCCAGCTATCCCAGTCCCATTCGTGGATCTCCCCGACTGAATAGCGCTCTTGGTAGCTGTCGAGCAAGGCTCGAAACTTGCCATAGATGACGTGCATGTCCGTTTGCCGATCGTCGTGGATGTGTTCTTGGGCAGACCAGATCGGATCGAACTTGTGCGTCGTCGGATCGATCACCAAAGCTTCGGGGTTGTCACGCAGGTAGGCGTCTTTCACCGCCCGCCTGGCGACATCGATCCGGAAACCGTCAACTCCGCGATCGAGCCAGAACCGAAGGACATCGAACATGGCTCGCTCCAGCTCGGGATTACGCCAGTTCAGATCGGGTTGGGAGGCCAGGAACGAATGCAGGTAGTACTCACCGGTAGTCGGGTGCTTCGTCCACGCCTTCCCGACAAAGATGGACAGCCAATTGTTGGGCAGGGAACCATCGGCTTTCTCGGGCCGCCAGATGTACCAGTCTCGCTTGGGATTATCCCTGTTGGAGGCCGACTCGATGAACCAAGGGTGGCGGTCGCTCGAGTGACAGATGACGTAGTCGACGATCACTCGCAGATTGCGCGCATGTGCCTCCTTGACGAGCAGGTCGAAGTCGGCGAGATCGCCGTACATCGGATCGACATCGACGTAGTCGGCAACGTCGTAGCCGAAGTCGTCTTGCGGTGATGGATAGTGCGGCGACAGCCAGATCGCATCGACCCCCAGCGTCTCGGACAAATAGTCGAGCCGGCTGATGATCCCCTGGAGATCACCGACGCCATCTCCGTTCGAATCGGCGAAGGACCGGGGGTAAATCTGATAGACGACGCCTGATTGCCACCACAGCATCGAGCGAGACTAGGGGTTGGCGCCGAGCACTTGGCCCTTTCGCTCGCCAACCAGGATTTGATCCCCAGGCTCGACTCGCCGGTGGAGGAGGCCCAAGCCGATCACCTTGCCGGCATCGGAGGCAATAGACGTCAGGCTGCCGACGGCCTCGCCGTCGACCTCAACCACCGCGGGGGCAGTCACCGGTCCGTCGAGCTCGACCCGTCGCAGGTTGCGATTGACCCTCCCCTGGCGTGAGTCGAGCCGGGCGACAAGCTCTTGGCCCAAGTAGCAGCCCTTGGTGAACGACACCGCCTCACCCAACAGACCGGTTTCCTGGGGAATCGTTCGCTCGTCAACATCAAGCTCCATCACGGGTTCCCCGGCTTCGATACGCGCCAACGCCCACTCATTTTCGGATATCTCCTCCCATCCCGGATCAACGGTGGAAAAGCCGCGCACCCGATCCCCCAGGTCTGCCTCCACGGCGCCCGGAGGAATGCCGTCGAGGAAAGCCAACGCTCCGGCTATGGGGCTGATGCCGGCCTTGACCCGGATCTTGTAATGAGAAAGGTCGGCGGCCACCCGCTCCCCCAGGCCGGCGTCGGTGTAGAGGTCGACCCGCTCCTCGGTCCCTGCCACCCAAAGCAAAGCCCGCAGCTTGCCTTGCGGTGATAGGAGAAAGGAGCGCAAGCCGCGGGTCGGGTGGAGCTCGGCCAGGTCCTGGCTCAAGAGTCCGTCGAGAAACCGGCGCGAATCGGGCCCTTCGACTCGAACCAGCTCGAAACGATCCCTGATCTTGCCGCCCATCGGATTCACACCTGCCTCGCTGAGGCGACGGCCGACAGCGCGGCCGCCGCTTTGTTCATCGTCTCTTCGTATTCGAGTTGGGGCGCCGAGTCGGCGACGATGCCTGCTCCCGCTTGCACCCATGCGTGTCCATCGGCCACCACCACGGTTCGCAGGCAGATGGCCGTGTCGACATTGCCGCTGAAATCGATGTAGCCCAAGGCTCCTGCATAGGGGCCGCGCGCGACGGGTTCAAAACGATCGATGATCTCCATCGCCGCCACCTTTGGGGCCCCGCTGACAGTGCCGTGCGGAAACGTGGCGCGCAGCACATCGACCGCCCCGACTTCGGGGCGCAGCTTGCCGGAAACGCCCGAGACCAGATGCATCACGTGGGAGTAACGCTCAACCTCCATCAGATCATCCACCGCCACGGAGCCAAACTCGCAAACGCGTCCCAAGTCGTTGCGGGCCAGGTCGATGAGCATCACATGCTCCGCCCGTTCCTTGGGATCGTTACGGAGCTCGTCTTCGAGGATGGCATCCGCCTCGGGCGAGACTCCCCTTGGTCGAGTCCCGGCAATAGGACGGCTGTAAACGATTCCGTCGCGAACTCTCGTCATCAGCTCCGGAGACGAGCCTGCGATCGCCAAACCGTCCATCCGATAGAAATAGAGGAACGGCGATGGATTGATCAAACGCAGCGCCCGATAGATCGCAAATGGATCACCGGCAAAAGGGATCCCCAACCGCAACGAGAGCACGACTTGAAACGCCTCACCTTGCCTGATCAGCTCTTTGATCGCGGTGACAGAAGCCGCGAATTCGGTGGCAGACATTGTCGAGCTGACGTTGCCCGCGGGAGGCTCGGGACGATCGAACGCTTTGGGGGCATAGCCCCGGGGCAGCCCTAGACGAGCGGTCGCGGCGTCGAGCGCAGCCACCGCTTCTTCATACTGCGCTTCCGGATCAGCTCCGATCCGCACGTTCCGGACAAGCGTGAGGGATTGCTCGGCTCGGTCAAAGGCGGCCAGGCTTCCGACTGCCTGCCACGCCATCTCGGGAAGCTGACGATCGTCAAGGGGACGGTTGGGCAAATGCTCGACGTAGCGAACGCAGTCATATCCGAGAAATCCGACCAACCCCGAGTGCAGGGGCGGCAAGCCTTCGAGGCTCGGAACTCGAAATCGGTCGACCAGCGTCTCCAAAGCATCGATCGGTGAGCTTCCGCTGGTCGGCTCGGTTGAAACAAGCGTGCCCTCAGTTGAGACAACCGAAAACAAGGGATCCCAGCCGAGGAATGACCACCGCGCCCAGTTCTCGCCACCCTCAACCGATTCGAGCAAGAAGCCAGGTCCGTCACCCACGAGCTTCTCGAAGGCGGACACCGGGGTTTCTCGATCGGCCAGGATCTTCGTCCAAACCGGGACCAGCGAGTAGTGCTCGGCGAGGCGGAGGAACTCAGCCTTGCTGGGCGATGTCATACGGTTGCCAAGCGCTCAAGGAAGGGGATGCTGGTGATGATGTTGCTAAAGAACGACGACAAGCGACTCAGGTTGCCAGTCAACATCACAACCCCGAAAACGGCCAAGAGCACACCTGAGGCGATGTTGATGGTGCGCAAGTGCGGCTTGATTCGACCGAGAAGCCGAAAGAGCCCGAGCCCCGATAGCAGGAACGGGAGCCCGAGCCCGAGCGAATACGCGACGAGCAAGGTCACGCCCTGCACCAACGTCTCCTGGGTGGCGGCGGTCGCCAGCACCACCGTCAGGATCGGTCCGATGCATGGCGTCCAACCAAAGGCGAAGGCCGCTCCCATCACTGGCGGAGCCCACCGACCCAAACGCGATGGCCTCACCACGGGTCGATAGTCGCGTCCGAGCGGGCCAAGCGCAGCCCGAGACGACCACGCCAGATAGACGAGGACCAGCCCGAACACCGCGATCACCACTCCCGCCACGCGGGAGGCCAGATTGAGATTGGACGCGAGGAAGCGGCCGAGGGTGGTCGCGGTGGCGCCGAAGGCGGCAAAAACGATCGTGAATCCAGCGATGAAAAGCGCGATCACCGACAACAGCCGGCGGGTCGACACCTCGCCGCTTTGCAGGGCGTCGACCGAGTAGCCCGACATCATCGAGAGATATCCCGGGAGCAGCGGCAGGACGCAGGGCGACAGGAAGGAAATGACACCGCCGCCGAAGGCGATGATCAGTTGCAAGGCGAGGGCGGCGTCGGCCAAGGCAAGATTCCTGTCTGATCCCTGCGACCATGTTCCCACGATCGGCCAACCACTAGAAAACCAAGCACAAAAGCCGCGCCGCGCTGGGCTGCTTACGCCCTTCCTGCCGGCGGCCCGTTTTCAGCCCAGCGAGCGATCGGTGATCGTGACGATGTGGCTGGTCGGGCTGACCCAGGGTTTCGCTCAGGCGCAGCCCGCGGCCACCTTGCCCTTTACGCGCAGGGCGCTCGGTCTCGATGAGGCCGCGATGAGCTCGCTGCTTGCCTGGGCCCGACTCGGAGCGGTCGTCGCCGTGGGCCTCTCGATTTGGGCAGACCGTCGCGGCCGCCGCCGGCCACTCCTCGTTGCATACTTCCTTCTCATCGTGGCTAGCGCCTCGAGCGGTTTCGCCACTGGACCGCTGGGATTTGGAATGGCTCAAGCCGTCGTCCGTGGCGCTACCTCGGGATTGTCCGCTTTGGGAGTGGTCTGGCTGGCCGAAAACATTGGACCGCATGTGCGAGCGTACGGAGTCGGCCTGTACGGAGCGGCCGGCAGCTTGGGCGCCGGGATTGCCGTCCTCGGTTTGCCCTTGGCCGATCTCGATTGGCGGCTTCCCTATTTCGCCACCGGCATTGGCATCGTGCTCTTGCCGATACTCGCTCGCCGAGTCGCCGAGTCGCCGCGCAATCGGACCGCACCGCCAGCGACGACCCGAGTCGGCGATCCTCGTCGCTTCCTTCGGAATCGGGTGTTCCTGCTGGCCGGAGCGGCTGCGTTGCTTCCGGCCGCATACTCCTCGCTTGGGCTTTCCTTCCTCACCGAGCGCCTGGTCGGTGGTCTTTCCCTCTCGTCGGGGCAAGCGGCAGCGATGACGTTGGCGGCCGGCACGATTGGTGGCGTTGGCTTCTTTCTAGGCGGGAGGATGGCCGACACTTGGGGCCGGCGGCCGGCGACGGTGATTGCTCTTTTGGCGATCCTCATCGGAGGTATCGGCGTGTTCCATTTACGATCGCCCGTCCCGCTCTTCATCGCGCTGGTTATCTCGTCGTATGGATCGTTTGCCTACGTCCCGTCGGCCTTCAGCCGTCGAGCCGAGCTGTTCGAGCGGGAACAGCGGGCGACCGCCGCCGCCACCCTTACTTGGGTCGCGACGATCGGCTCAACGATCGGGCTGGTGACGGGCGGACTGTTGATCAGGCGTTTGGGCTTGACCGCGACCATGGACGTGCTGGCTGTGGGGGTGATGCTGGCGGTGGTCGTCGAGTCCTTGCTACCCGAGACCAAGGGTCGTTCGCTTGAACCCGCCCCAGACCAACACCCCGAGCCGGCCGAGCACCATCGCCCCCACCGCCACCCACACGCCGGCCAATCCCCATCCAAGTCGGGGGATTAGGAGAAGAACGGCGCCGGCCAGGGCCGCGCCGATGGCGGTCGAGAGCGCCATCCTGCGCAGCCGCAACTGCCCTAGGACCACCCCGTCGAGCACCCACAACCACGCAGAGACGATTGCAAACGTCGCGACGATTGGCGTAGTCGAATGAATCTGTTGGGTCACCGCCTCATTGGGGGCGAAGGCGACGGCGAGAGGGCTTGCAGCGACGAGCCAGAAACCGGTCAAGACGACTCCAACGACGGTCCCCCAGAACAAGAGCCGCCGGATCATCTCGGAGTCGTCGGCCCGGCGCCCGGCGGCTTCGGCGACCAAAGTTTGAGCCGCGATCGCCAGACCGTCAACCACCATCGCGGTGAGGAACCAGGTTTCTCGCACCACCTGATGAGCGGCGAGCTGAGCAGTGCCGAGGCTGGCGGCGCTAGCCGTGGTGGCGGCGAGGGTGAGAACGAGGAGGAGCGTGCGCATCGTCACCCAACCACCGGGGCGGAGGAGAGCGGCCAATCCGGAACGGCTGATTGCGATCATCGAGAGGCTCTCCACCCGCGTGCGGAGACGGGTCAACAACAGCATCGCCCCGAGGTACTGGGCGATTAGCGAGGCGAGCGCAGACCCGGCCACCCCCAAACCCAGACCAAAGATGAAAAACCAGTTGAGCCCGATGTTGACGACGTTCGCGAGCAAGGCGACTAACAACGGCGTTCGGGTGTCGGCGAGCCCGCGAAAACCGCCATGGGCAGCAAGAGTCACCAACACAGCAGGGGCGGCAAAAGCTCGGATCCGCAGATAGTCAAGGGCTGGACCTCGTACCCCGGGGCCCGCCTGCATGACGTCGAGGAGCAGGGAGGCGAGCAGCACCAGCAACGCGGTCGCCAGCACCCCGAGCAATGCTCCGAGGACGACCGCCCGACTAATCACGGCCTCGGCTTCGCGTTGGTCGCCCGCGCCCACCGCCCGCGCCACGAGCGGGGTCGTCACATAAGCCAGGAAGTTGAAGACGACAAAAGCAAAGCCGAAGATTGCTCCGTTGACACCGAGGGCGGCCAACGCCTCGGGTCCTAATCGGGCGACGAAGGCGGTGTCGGCCAGTGACAGCAACGGGTCGGCGGCGAGCGCCCCTACCGCGGGGATCGCCAAGGCGAAGATCCGCCGATCGATCTGTCTTAAGAACCCAGTCTTTTCAGACGAGCGGTTCACGGTCCGTACGAGGTTCGCTTGAGCGGCCAGCGGCAGATGCGATTGAGCTCGCACACCCGGCACAGCGGTCGTTGCGCGTCGCAGATATCGCGGCCGAACTGGATGAACCGCATCGAGACGCCCACCCACTCCTTCCGCGGGTAAAGGGCGCGCAGATCCATCTCGATCCGGACCGGGTCAAGCGACTCGGTGAGGTCGAGCCTCCCCGCGACCCGACGCACATGGGTGTCAACCGCGATCGCGGGTCTGGCAAACGCCTCGGTGAGAATGACACTGGCGGTCTTGCGGCCGACCCCGGGAAGAGTGACGAGCTGGTCGAGGTCGTTGGGCACGACCCCATCGAAGCGCTCAACCAGAGCGGCGCTGAGCTTGATGATCGACTTTGTCTTCTGCCGGAAAAACCCGGACGAGTGGATGATCCGCTCGACCTCCTCAGGGTCGGCAATGGCAAGGTCGGTCGGAGTTGGGTAACGGGCGAAGAGGATCGGCGTGATCCGGTTGACGTTGTCGTCCGTGGTTTGCGCCGACATGACCGTTGCGACGAGTAGTTGCCAAGGATCAGCGAAGGCGAGCGCCGTGCCGATTTCGGGGTAGCGACGTTTGAGGCGATCGAGGATCGTGCGGGCTCGCCGCTTGGCTGACGCGCTCGGAGTCGGCGACGGCAACGGCGGCTTGGGCACCCGGCTGATGGTATTGACTCGATCTAGCCTTCTCGCCCCGAAAGGACGCATTGCGCCGATCAACTCTCGCCGGTCTCGCGATCACGTTGGCCTCGTTCCTGTTTGGGACCACGTTCGTTGTAATCAAAGACGCGGTGGCGGTCTTCCCGCCGATCTCCTTCGTCGCCTGGCGGTTCCTGCTTGGAGGCCTGGTGCTGACCCTGATCGCCCTACCGAGCCGTCGCCCGCTCCCCGGCTACGTTTCGATCTGGCGTGATGCGGCCATCGCCGGAGCACTGCTCTTCCTGGGTTACGCCTTCCAAACCGCCGGTCTGACCACCACCGGAGCGTCGAACTCGGCGCTGATCACCGGCCTGTTCATCGTGATCACACCTTTGCTAAACGGACTGTTCGCCCGTCGATTGCCTCGTCCTTTCGTCCTCCTTGGCGCCTTGATCGCGTTTTTCGGGGTGTATCTGCTCACTGCAGAACCCGGAGCCCGATTTGTCACCGGCGACTTGCTCACGATCGGCGCGGCCTTCTCGTTCGCCGGCCACATCCTCGCCCTCGACCGGTTTGCCCACCGCCACCCAATCGTCCTGTTCACTGCTTACCAACTCCTTGTTACCGCCGTGCTGGCTCTGCCCGCGGCACTTGTCACCGAGGGCCTCCCGTTTCCGAGCCGGCGCGAGGTGCCGGCGTTGCTTGTCACCGCCATCGGCGTTTCCGCCGGGGCCTACCTGCTCCAGATCTGGGCGCAGACGGTGATCGGACCGGCGCGAACCGGGGTCTTGCTGGCCCTGGAACCAACCTTCGCCGTCGCCACGGCCGCGGTCGTGCTCGACGAGCGACTCTCAGCTCGGGGATGGGTCGGAGCGGGCTTGATCGTGGGGGCGATCTTCCTTGTTATCGCTCGCGGCGAAGAGTCGCTCAAAACCGCGTATTAGCCGAACCTAAGGTATGGGTGGTTGCATAGCCACCAAAATCGCCTTAAGAATGAGCCACTCAGCGTTGCAAGCGGCGGTAGAGGTGGGTGGCGAGCCGGATGATCGCCACCACCACCATCAACGACACCACCAGGTAAACCGCCAACGTCGGTCCGGCGGTGAACCGTTCCGGGCAGGCTTGCAGCCCGCCTGCGCAGAGGCCGTAACCAGTCCCGCCGCCGACCAGATCCAAGAGCACGAGGACCGGCAGCGCCGCCACCACCAAGGCGGCCACGACGAGCACCAGGATCAAGAGCCTGAGGGCGAGCATCGCCGGTCACGGTACCGAGTCCGACGTGTCATCTCGGTAAACTCCACGGCCGCTTGTCCTACTACGAGGAACCATTCACACCCGCGGAAGCCGAGGTCCTCGGTCGGTTCTTCACCAACGTCGACCGGCCGGTTTTCGCCCTTATCAACCTGCCCGAGGTCGTCAAAGGCGCCCTCTTCGCTCGCTACTCGCGCTCGGCCAAGTCGGTCCGGCGACTCTTCCTCGATGAGTTCGTCAACGACCCTGAATCCGGGATCGCCGCCATCGCGAATACGAGTGACCCGCTGGTCGACCACAAGCGCGCCGAGGACTTGTATCGGCGCGTGTTCTTCGAATACGGCGACGACTCGGTGGCTCAGCTCGGCGGCGTCCACCTCGCTTGTGAGCAAGCCTCCAACATCCTGACGAAGGTCCTCGAGTGGGGACGTCTCGCCTCCTACCTCGAACAGTCGACTCGCTACATCGCCTACGACGCGCTGCTTGGAGATCGCTATCGATACCTGGTGCCCGCCGAAATCGAGAAGGCCGGTCTCGGCCCCGGGTATCGAGATTTGATGGAAGGCATCTTCAAGACCTATCGAGGAATGGTCAGCACGATGACGGATTACTTCGAGCGTCGGTTCCCGCGCAGTGAGAGCGACTCCAAGTTCGCCTGGACCGCATCGATCAGAGCGAAGGCATGTGACACCGTACGCGGGCTGCTGCCAGCGTCAACTTTGTCCAATGTCGGCATCTACGGCAGCGGCCAGGCCTATGAGATGGCATTGGTGCGGATGGCCGCCCATCCCCTCGCCGAAGTGCGGGACTACGGGGAGATGATGCTCACCGAGCTGCGCAAGGTGATCCCCTCGTTTCTCACCCGGGTCGATCTCCCCGATCGAGGTGGTGCGTGGAGCGATTACCTGCGGGCCGGCCGCGAGGCAATCGAAGCCATCGCTCCGCGCTTTGGCGACGACCACCAAGTTGGCGAGGCAGGTCAGCAAGTCGAATTAACCGACTGGGATCCCGACGGTGAGCTGAAGCTGGCTGCGGCCGCGCTCTATACGGGTTCGGATTTGTCGGACCTCGAACTTTCCGACTACGTCAAAGGGCTCGGTCTCGAGCAGCGGAGCGAAGTGATCGCCGCCTTGATCGGGGACCGCGGCAATCGGCGACACAAACCGGGTCGGGCGCTGGAGCGGATCGTCTATCGATTCGATGTCGTCTGCGACTTCGGCGCCTTCCGCGACCTGCAACGTCATCGGCTGATGACGATCGAATGGCAGCGACTGGGCACGAGGCTCGGTTACCAGTGTCCACCCGAGCTCGAGGACGCAGGTGTAGCCCCTGACTTTCGCCGGGTCATGGAACAGGCCGGCGAATTCCATCAGAAAGCCCTCAGTGCCGTCGGCCCCGATGGCGCCCAGTACGTGGTCCCGTTTGCGTTCCAGATCCGCTTCGTCGTGGAGATGAACGCCCGGCAAGCATTCCATCTGATCGAGCTGCGGTCCCAGCCCGCAGGTCACCCCTCGTATCGCCAGGTGGTATTGGAGATGCATCGCCGCATCGACGAGGTCGCCGGCCACCACTCCGTCGCCGAGGCAATGAAGTTCGTTGACTATTCCGAGGTGGAGTTAGAACGGCTGGCGAGCGAGCGGCGCGCCGAACAACGTCGCCTCGGCTCGTCCTAAGAAAGCTTCGAGGGGGTCGGATCGGGGCGCGGGCGGGCCTTCAACGAAGATGAGCATTCGCTCCCCGGCCTCGTCCCGCCATTCTTCAACCACGAAGAAGGCCCGGACCTCTGGGTCAGCGGTGCCGGTATCCCCCTGTCCCAAAATTTGTCCTGTGGCGAAACCTCAAAACCAAATTCGTCCTCACAAGCACGAGCACGACACGCTATGGGACGGATTATGAAAATCGGTTTCCTTTGGGGACAAATTACGGTGGCGACGTTTGCAAGGCTCCCTGATAATTTGAGGTCATGGCTGAGCTCGATATAGACGCACTCATCGCCCGATACCGACAACGCGCACAGGCGGTGAAGGAGAGGGGACTGCCGCCGGTCGCCGGTGACGAAAGAAAGCTCCTGATCGAACAGGCCGAGAAGGACTTTCTCGACTATGCGTTGATCGCGGCGGCGAGTTGGACAGTCGAGGGCGACGAGCTGATCCTGCGCATCCCCCTCCACCCTCAAGCATCCTGAGGGGAGCCCGAGCTCATGACCAGGCTGATCCTGGTGTCCGGCAAAGGGGGGGTGGGAAAGTCGGCCCTGGCGGCAAGCCTGGCCCTCGCCCACCATCGAGCCGGCGCTCGAGTGCTGGCGATCGATGTCGCCGCCACCGGAGGTTTGGCTGCGCATCTCGGAGTGGCCTCGCTGGCCTTCAAAGCGCAGACGATCAAGACCGGACTCAACGCCCTGGCGGTGGACCGCTCGAAAGCGTTGATCGAGTACCTGCAAGTGCAGGTGGGGATGCCTGGTCTCGGCACGCTCGGGCCGGCCGCTCGGTTCTTCGACGCCCTCGCCTCGACTGCGCCCGGGGTGCGCGAAGTCGTCACCTTGGGCAAAGTCGTGTGGGAGGTCAAAAAGAAGCAGTACGACGTCGTGGTCGCCGATTGCCCTCCGACCGGTCAGGTCACGGGCCTGTTGCGTGCGCCGGAAACCGTCTCTTCCTTGGTGCCCGCCGGGCGCATCCGTCAGCAAGCCGAATGGATGTCAGAGATCCTTCGTTCACCGAAACGATCCGAGTTGATCGTGGTGACGCTCGCCGAAGAGTTGCCAACCATCGAAACCGAAGAGACCATGTCCATGCTCGACGAGTCGAAGCTCATCGGGTCGACGATGATCGTCACCAATCGAGTCCTGGGGCGGTTGCGTACCGAGGCGAAAGGTGTGGACGAGGTAGCTGAAGCAGCCGCGCTCCATCGTTCGCTCTTTCACAGCCAGCAGGAATGGCTCGAGCGGCTTCCCCCTCGTAAGAAGTTTCCGTATCTCTTCGGGGTCTTCACCGAGAGCGAGATTGCGGCCCGACTATCCGACCTCTGGGGCGAGTGATGGCGAAAGCTGTGATCGTCACCGGGGCCGGAGGGGTGGGGAAGACCACCGTGGCTGCCTCGTTGGCGGTGCGGGCCGCCAGCGAAGGCAAGGAAACCCTGGTGCTCACGGTTGATCCTGCTCGGCGGCTGGCCTCCGCGCTCGGCGTCAAGCTGGGGGGCCGGCCGGTGCGCCATCCGGAAGTCCCACGGTTATGGGGGGCGATGATCGATGGTGCTGCGTCTTGGATCACAGTCGCCCGTCGCCACGCCGACCCGGCAGTGGCCGACCGGCTCGTCAACAACGAGTTCTTCGAGGCGGCAACTGTCCACTTCCCGGCCAGCCAGTCGTATGCAGCCGCGGAAGAGGCGGCCACCTACATCGATTCCTTGCGATGGGATGTAGTTGTAATCGACACACCTCCGGCGGCGGGAGGGATCGAGTTCTTCACCGCCCCGGCCCGGATGGCCGACCTCGTGGGCGGCCGGCTGTTGCGGCTTCTCACCGGCGGACGCATCCCCGGGCGGAACGCGCTATTTAATAGGGGGGCGCGACCACTGCTCCGCTTTGCGGACCAGCTCCTCGGAGCCGATCTGCTCGAACGGGTGGCACTCTTCCTGATGGACCTCCGCAGCACCTATGACGGGGTCGCGAAACAGTCGAAGCGCATCGAAGCACACTTTCGCCGAGCGGCCACCCTGGTCGTCACCACCGCCGATCCGGCGCCGCTCGCGGAAGCGGCGCGGTTCTTCGAGGAGTTGCCGGAGGTGGCCGCGCCACCGGTGGCCGTGATCTTCAACCGAACTCTCCCCGCCAGTTGGGCGCAGGCCGAAGTGCCGGCTCGCACCTCGGCCGAGCTGGCCGACAACCTCCATCGCTGGGGAGCCGAGTCGCAGCGCCAACGCGATGCCCGCGCCGGCTTTGCGGCTCGTTTCACCGCTCCCCTCTGCACGATCCCCTGGCTGGCCGAATCCCCGACCGAGCTTGCGGGCTTGCGGTCGATCATCGACCTTGCCGACGGGTTGCCGCGGCTCTGGTAGCGCGATTCCAGACCGATAACCTTCTCGGATGACTTCGGCGGCTTTCTTCGACCTCGACCGGACCCTGATCTCGGGCGCCTCGGTCTTTCCTTTCGGGGTCGAGGCGTGGCGGGCCGGATTGCTCAAGAATTCCGACATTGCCAAATACGCCGCCGGGGCGCTCGCCTTTCTGGCGTTCGGGGACAAGGGCGTCAAATCCGAGGGGACCCGAGCCGCGATCCTGGGCCACGTCGACGGGGTCTCAGTCGAGATGCTGGACGAAGTGTCAGCGAAGGTGCTGCCCAAGCTCATCGACCGCGTCCGGCCGGAATCTCACAAGCTTTTGCAAATGCATCACGATGCCGGGCGGGAAATGTGGATCGTCTCGGCCTCTCCTTACGGAATCGTTGCACCGCTGGCCGACACGCTCGGCATGACCGGCGCCATTGCCACCAGAGGAAAGGTAATCGAAGGCCACTACTCCGCGGAGCTCGAAGGGCCGTTCGTCTACGGGGCAGGCAAGGCCGACGCCATCGCCCGCCTCGCCACGGAACGGAATTACGACCTGGTGGCGAGTTACGCCTACTCCGACTCGATCTCCGACCTCCCCATGCTCGAGTTGGTCGGGCACCCGGTGGCGGTGAACCCCGATAGCCAGCTCGAGAACACGGCCCATGATCGCGGCTGGCCGGTGGTGATCTTTGCCCGTAAGACGAAACGGGCGATGGCCCTCGGTCTCGGCACCACCGCCGCCGCCGGGGCCCTCGCCGGGACCTACGCCCTCGGCCGCCACCACGGCAAACTCCGAACCTAGCGACCCGGATCGCAAAAGAATTTGGCCAATGGTCGATTTCGGCTTCGTCCTCAACGACACGATCTCGCTTCGCCAGGGGGCCCGAGACGGAGCGCGGCATGCGGTCGTCAGCAACGTAGGCACCAACTCGAGCTGCACCCTCACCGGCTTTGCCGGCGTGGACGGCTCCGACACCGACCGGATCTTTTGCCTGGTCAAGGAGCGAGTCGGGCTCAACCACACCAACATTCGGGTAAAGATCGATTTCGAGACAACTTTCACTGCCAAGAAGTCGCTGGCGGTCTGTGTCATGTACCCGATCAGATCGGTCTCGGGGCTCTCGGCCCCATTCCTGAGCGGCGCTTTCAAGACCGAGGTGCAAATGCGAATCGAGGAAACCAACGTGGTCATCACCGAGGCGCAGGAGACAGCGCTCACCGGTCAGAACTGGAGCTGGTGCGTAGCTGAGGTCACCTCTTGAACGAGCAGTCCCGGGAGCAGGGCGCGGCGATCGTCCTGGTGGCGTTCGCCCTGGTCTTCCTCGGTGGGCTGGCGGCGATCGTGGTCGATGTCGGCTACGCCCGTCAGGTGCGACGCCAAGCGCAAAACGCTGCCGATGCGGGTGCGCTCGCCACCGTGGTCGATTACAACGGCACTCCCGCCACCGAGAACGCCGCGCGCGCGCGGGCGGTCGAATACGTGGAGGACAACGGATTCTCCTCGGGAAATGCCACCGTTGCGATCAGCTTCTTGACCAATGCCGCCGGCGACCCGTGTGTGCGAGCGACGATCAGCAATCGCCTAGTGCCGACTTCGTTCGGCAGATCATCGGTGTTAATTCGCTGAACGTCGGCGCCAGCTCCACCGCCTGCCAGCCGCCCGGCAATGTCACCCTGCCGGGGCTCTTTGCCGGCGGCACCTGCACCGGGCCCGGTAAGGCCATGGTCCTGTCCGGAAACGACAACAAGATCGAGGGTGGCGTCCACAGCAACGCCGATGCGAAAGAGAACGGCAACAACAACACCCGAGTCAGCGGCAACGCCACGTATGTCACGAATCCTCTTGACATCTCTGGCTCCGGAGCCCATTGGTGGACGGGAGCGACGCATATCTCTGCGGTGCCCTGGCCGATGGCGTTCAATATCGCCGACTTCGCTCCCGGTGGCTCGAGAGCGGTTGCCGCCGCCGGAAACTACTTCAGCTTTACCGGCGACCAGGTCCGCAACGGCGCCGTCAATGCAGGGATCTACTACACCACCGGGAAGTGGGAGCTGACTTCGGTCACGGTGACCCCGTTCAACGGCCGCACCGGGGCGACCTTCGTCTCGTCGGGCGGGTTGATCGACCTGAAAGGCAACGTCAACATCCGGCCCTACTCGGGAATCCCCGAACGGTTGGTCCTTTTCACGAATTGGAACGATGGCAAGACGGGCAACAACCGATGTGATGCAGAAGTCCTGAAGCTCAGCGGCAACTGCAACCATTTCGACGGCGTTGTCTAGGTTCCCAATGGGTCATATCGGGCATCCGGCGAGGGAAACGGGAACGACCACGCCGGAGGCTCGTGTGGTGCGAGTCCCTCCAACACCTACGCCGGGGGCATAATCGCCTTTGGGGTGAATATCAGCGGCAACTTCAACCTCCATCGGGGCGCGAGCGTGCCCTACGGCCAAGGCAGCCCCTACCTCTCGGACTAGATCACCGCTCCTGGACCGAGCAACTCCTTGAGCTCGGCGTAGAAGGTCGAACTGGGGCTCACCCGGTGGCTGTCATCGAAACGCAGGACTTTGTGGGTGTCACCAGACTCCAGATGGAGCATCACCGAAGCGGCTCCAGGGTGGTTCTGGAGAATCGATTTGAGTTGGTTCACCAGCCGAGCCGACACGGCTCGGGCAGCGATCTTGAGCCGGACCGTCGCGTCGGTCCGCAGCTTCACTTCGCGAATAGATTTCGCCCGGAACTTGCGCTCGTCCCCCCGCTGGTCGAGGGTGCCGTCGACGAGGACGATGGCGTCGGGGTTGACCAGTTGGCCGAACTCAGCGGTGGTGCGCGGGAAGGCCATCACTTCGATCGACGAGTCGAGATCTTCGAGTTGGAAGAAAAGGATCAGCTCGTTGTTGCGGGTAAAGCGTCGTGAGATCGAACCGACGAGGCCGCCGATGGTCGCGGCAGAACGGTCCGGAAGCTCGACGAGCGAGCTGATCGGGCTCGCCTCGGCGACAAGCACCGAGCCCACCATCAACAGCGGATGATCGGACACATAGAGACCGAGCATCTCTTTCTCGAACCCGAGCCTGACTTTGGGTGACCATTCGTCGCGGGCTAGTTCGACTGGCACCGGGGCAACCTCAGCCGCATCGGCGCCAAACAACGAGAACTGACCGAGGTCCTCGTTGCGCCGGCGCTCGATCGTGCCTTCGAGGATTTCCTCGAAAGCCAAGAACAGGCTCTTGCGGCTGTGCCCCATCCCGTCGAAGGCGCCCGCCTTGACTAGCGATTCGACGGTCCGTTTGTTGAGGGCGAGCATGTCAACCCGATTTGCAAAATCAGAGAAATCGACGAACGGCGCCTCCTGTCGAGCCGCAATGATCTTCTCTACCACCCCCTCACCGACGTTCCGGACCGCCGACAAGCCGAATCGAATCTTGCCGTCGCTCACGATGAAATCGACATCCGACTCGTTGACGTCGGGAACGAGCACGTCGATGCCCTGGTTGCGGGACTCGGCTAGATAGATGGCGGTCCGATCCTTGTCCTTCTTGGTGGCGGTGAGCAGGGCCGCCAAATACTCGGGGGCGTAGTGGGCCTTCAGCCAGGCGGTCTGATAGGCCACCACCGCATAGCAGGCGGCGTGCGCCTTGTTGAAGCCGTAACCGGCGAACGGCTCGATGGCGTCGAAGATCCCCGCTCCCACCTCGCGGAGATAGCCCTGATTGACACAGCCGGCGATGAACTTGGCGCGATGGGCAGCCATCTTTGCCTTGACCTTTTTTCCCATCGCACTGCGCAGCTCGTCAGCTTCCGCCATCGTGTACCCAGCCATAGCCTGGGCGGCCTGCATCACCTGCTCCTGATAGACCATGATTCCGTAGGTGTCGCGCAGAAACGGCTCCAGCGCTTCGTGGGGAAATCCCACCGCCTCACGCTGGTTCTTGCGCTCGGCATAGGCGGTGTGCATGTTGGCTGCCAAAGGCCCGGGCCGGTAAAGCGAGATCAACGCGATGATGTCTTCGAAGCGGTCGGGCGCCAGATTTCGGACCAAGCTCCGAAGGCCCGTGCCCTCGAGTTGAAAGACCCCGACCGTGTCGCCCCGACGCAGGAGCTCGAACACCGCCGGGTCGTCAAATCCTTTCTGGTCGATATCGACGTCGATCCCTTTCCCGTCTCTGATCAGTTCCAAGGTGCGTTCGATGATCGAAAGGTTGCGAAGGCCGAGGAAGTCCATCTTCAGCAGTCCGAGCGCGGCGATTCCCTTCATCTCGTACTGGGTGACGACTTCGGCTTCCTCCCCCTTGCGCTGGACCGGCACGAGCTCGGTGAGCGGGGCGGGGGTGATGACAACGGCCGCGGCGTGAATCGAGTCCTGCCGACGCAAATTCTCGAGGCCGCGCGCCATGTCGATCACTTCTCGCGCCGCCTGGTCGGTCGCATAGAGAGAGCGAAGCTCGGACGCCTTGTCGTGCTGATCACGGTCCTCTCGAGAGGCGTCGGCCGGCAGCTGATCGAGAACCAGCTTGAGGCTCGCTTCTCTTCCGAGAATCGGCGGGGGCATTGCCTTGGCCAAGCGATCGCCAACCGCATACGGGTGACCCAATACCCGGGCTGAGTCGCGCAGCGCCTGCTTGCCCTTGATCGTCGAGAAAGTGACGACTTGCGCCACATGATCCGAGCCATATTTCTCGGCGGCATATCGAATGACCTCGGAGCGATAACGCTCATCGAAATCCATGTCGATGTCCGGCATCTCCCGGCGCCCGGGGTTGAGGAAGCGCTCGAAGATGAGGCCGTAGGCGATCGGGTCGAGATCGGTGATGCGAAGCGAATAGGCAACGATCGAGCCGGCGGCCGAGCCGCGGCCGGGCCCAACCCGAATCTTGCGCTCACGGGCGAAGCGAATCAGGTCCCAAACGATGAGGAAATAGGCGGGGAACCCCATTTCGGTGATCACCGCCAGCTCGCTTTGGATCCGTTCGACGGCCTCGGTGGGAAGAGGATCTCCATAACGCTCCCGAGCGCCTTGCTCGACTAGGTGACCGAGGTAGCTCTCCTCCGTGAATCCGGCAGGGACCGGGAATTGCGGGAGAAGGTAGGTCCCGAACTCGAGAGTCACCTCGGCCCGCTCCGCCACGAGCAACGTGTTGTCGCAGGCGTCGGGGTAGAGGTCGGCCGGGAAGAGCTCTCGCATCTGGGCCGCTGACTTGAGATAGAACTCCTGGGCATCGAACTTGAACCGGTTGGCCTCGTCGCGGTTGGCCCCGGTCTGTATGCATAACAGCACGTCGTGAGCGTCGGCCTCATGGCGGTGGGTGTAGTGAGCGTCGTTGGTCGCCAGCAATGGTGCCCCGATCTGACGGCCGATCTCGAGCAGGTCCGGGGTCACCTGCCTTTGGGCCTCGAGGCCGTGATCCATCACCTCGATGTAGAAGTTCTCCTGACCGAAGATGTCCTGGTACTGAGACGCAGCCTTGAGGGCGGCGTCGAAGTCGCGCACTGCTCTTCGCCCACCTTCCTCGCGGTTCGCATCGGGCGCCAGGTGACGGGCCACAGGCCCGCTCAAACAGCCCGAGGTGGCGACGATGCCTTCGGAAAAGCGCGCCAAGAGGTCGGTGTCCATGCGCGGCTTGTAGTAGTAACCCTCGAGGTAGGCGAGCGAGGAAAGTTGCATCAGGTTGCGATAGCCCACCTGGCTTGTCGCCAATAGGGTCATGTGCATCCGGACGTTCTCCGCCGCTCGCGGCCGGTCAAACCGGGACCCATCAACTACGTAGGCCTCGATGCCGATGATCGGCTTGATCCCGGCGCCCTTGGCAGCCTGGTAAAAGTCGACGACTCCGTACATCACCCCGTGATCGGTGATCGCAACGGCCGGTTGCCCGTCTGCTGCTGCCGCTGCGACCACATCGTTGACCCGGGCGGCCCCATCGAGCATCGAGTACTCAGTGTGGAGATGGAGGTGGGCGAACGACGCCCCGGAAAACGACAAGGTTGTAGTTTTACCAGCAAGATTTCGGATTCCAGATCCCAGACGCCAGATTCCCGATCTGGTATCTGGTATCTGGTATCTAGAGAAGGACCGCCGCTACCGCCGCCATCGTCACCAGAACCGGAACAAACCAGTAGCGGCGGGCTGGCAACCGGGCCCAGACCTCGCCGATCAGGATCCCCGCCGCCAGGCCGCCCAGATGGCCCTGCCAGGAAATCCCGGGAAGGATGAACGGGAGGGCGATGTTGATCGCCAGCGTGACCCAAAGGCTCGACAACAGGCTCCTGCCGAAAGCGGTGTCACGCTGGCGGTAGGCCGAGTCGAGCCATAGCCCGAAGAACCCGAAGATGGCGCCCGAGGCTCCAACCAGGACGTCCCTCTCATCGCCGAAGTGGTAGGCGAACGCGCCTCCCATCCCAGCCGCCGCCAGATAGAGGGCGAGAAAGTTGAATCTGCCGTACCTGACCTCGACGGCCGGGCCCAGTTGATACAAGGCGAACATGTTGAAGGCAATGTGGGCGGCTGAGCCGTGCTGGAGAACTGGACTGAAGATCCGCCACCATTCTCCGCGGGCGATCCGGGAATTGGCCTGGGCAAAGGTGAAAAAGAGCCTGTCGTCCAGATCAGGCGAGACAAAAGACAGGACATAGGCCACCACGGTCACCGCGATGACCGCAAAGGTGACCGGCGCCGCTTGCCGTAGCCGGCCGGGCCGCTGCGTCGGGATCACTTTTTGCCCGCCGCGGTCGCGGGCGCATTCGGGACAGAACTGGCCGACCGTGGCTTCGACCGAGCACGACCCACAGATCGGGCGCTCGCAATTCGAGCATCGCAAACCGGTAGGACGATCGGGATGCCGGTAGCAAACCGAAGTCCCTGCTTCCGGCACGGCGGGTTCTGTCATGTCTGCAAAATACCGATTCTCTGGAGTATTCCCGCCAGCACCGGCGGAAGCGGAGCCTCAAACGCGAGGCCTTGGCCAGTGACGGGATGAAGCAATTCAAGCTTGCGGGCATGGAGAAACTGGCGACGGATCGAGAATGGGTCCGGCTTGCGGCTGTAGGTCCGATCTCCCACGACCGGATGGTCGATGGCTGCTAGGTGGACGCGTATCTGGTGGGTGCGCCCAGTCTCCAAGGTCAGCTCGAGCAGACTCAGCCCGGCGGCGGTTCCGACGAGCCGGTAGTGGGTGCGAGCGGGCCGGCCGTCGCTTGCAATCCGCTGTCGCGTCGGATTGGTGGGGTCGCGGCCGATCGGCGCGTCGATCGATCCGGTGGGCATCGCCATCTCTCCGTGGACTAGGGCCAGATACTGCCGTTTAATCCGCCGGGCGGCGAGATCGGCAACCAACCGCTCATAAGAAGCCCGGTTCCGGGCGACGAGCAGCAGGCCCGAGGTCTCTTTGTCGAGCCGGTGGATCAGGCCCCAGCGACCGGGTTGCCCGACACCCTCGATCTCGGGGAACCGGGCGAGCAGTCCGGCCGCCAACGTCCCCCCGGATTGACCGGCGCCGGGGTGGACCACGACCCCAGCGGGCTTGTCGACGACCACCAAGTCGTCGTCCGCAAACACCACCGTGAACGGGACCTTCTCGGGGACGAGTCCCGCCTCCGCAGGCAAGATGGGGAAGTCGAGCACTCCCCCGTCAACCCGTTGATCCGCCGCCACCGGCCGCCCGTCGACACTTACGTTCGCCTCGGACTCGATCATTTGTCGGGCTGTCTGCCGGGAGACGCCGGCGAGCACGGCGACGATCTTGTCAGCCCTTTCTCCGCTCAGGTCGGCCGGGATGGACACCGATCTTCGGTCCGTCATCGGCCCCTAGGCAAAGACCCGAAGAGCAGCACGACGATGGCGATGGAAACCGCCGAGTCGGCGATATTGAAGGTGGGCCAGTAGGGCAATTGGATCCAGTCGATCACCCTCCCGTCGAGGAAGCCGTCGCCGCGAATGATCCGATCGGCGAGATTGCCCAGAGCTCCACCAATGACCATGCCGAACGCGATGACCTCCGCCCGCGGGTGGGCCTTGGTCAACGCGTAGGCGATGAAGCCGCAGGCCAACACCGCCGCCACCCCAAAGAAGCGACCCGCATTTTGGAAAAGCGAGAACGCGGCCCCTGAGTTCTCGCTGAAACGAAAGATGAGAATTTCTCCGAGGATCGACTGCGGCCCGCCGGCGAAGGCGGCCTCAGCCCAACGCTTGGTGAGCTGATCGGCAATCAGGATCACCAACGCAATCGCGTACGCGATGTACGCGTTTCTGGCCGGGGCGAGGTTGGCCCTGGCTGGTTCCGAGCTCAAGTCCGGCGGGCGCAGGACACGCATTCGGTGGCGTAGGGCAGAACCTCGAGGCGCGCCACCGGAATCTGGGTGCCGCAGCTCTCGCAGATCCCATAGGTGCCGTCGGCCACTCGTCCGAGGGCTCGCTCGACTCTGCGTAGAAGGTCGACCGTGTTCTGTCCGAGAGATAGCTCCTTCTCGAACTCGAAGTTCATCGACCCAGCTTCGGCGCTGCCAGGATCGGGGCTGCGCTCAGCTGAAGTCTCGGTCTGTCGAGCCTCCTCCAGCTCGCGAACGTGTTCCGCGATCATCCGCTCAAGGCGAATTCGCTCCGATTCGAGCTGGTTCCTGAACTTCTTCAGGGTGTTGGCGGCGAGTTTTCTTGCCATTCCTTCCGAACGCTCACCTGGGGCGGCGAAACGATAGTGACCAGCAGGATTAATCAATCGGCACCCTCGACGGTCAAACCGGCCGGGAAAAGGGGGTCATTTCCTTAAACTCCCCTCCCCATGCCCGCGTCGAGTTTCAAACCGGTCGGTTCCCAGGTCGATTTTCCGGCCCTGGAACGGGAAATCATCGCCCTTTGGGACAACCTCGACGCCTTCTCGCAATCGATCGAAAGGCGGGCGGCCGCGCCCGAGTACGTGTTCTACGACGGGCCGCCCTTCCCGACCGGCAGCCCGCATTTCGGCACCCTGCTCGCGTCGGTGATAAAGGACGTCGTTCCCCGCTATTGGACGATGCGGGGCTTCCGGGTGGAACGGCGTTTCGGTTGGGACACCCACGGCCTGCCGGTGGAGATGGAAGTCGAAAAGCAGCTCGGAATCTCCGGCCCCCGCCAGATCGCCGAGTATGGGATCGACCGGTACAACGAGGCGTGCCGGACCATGGTGCAGGCCAACACCGAGACCTGGCGTCGGGTGATCAGCCGGATCGGGCGTTGGGTCGACATGGACAACGACTATCGGACGATGGACGTCGATTTCATGGAAAGCGTCTGGTGGGTTTTCCGCCAGCTTTGGGACAAGGGGCTCGTCTACCGGGATTTCAAAGTGCTCCCCTACTCCTGGGGGGCGACGACCCCGCTGTCCAATTTCGAGGTCAACCTGGGCGGCTATCGAGAGGTCGAGGACCCATCGCTCACCGTTCGCCTCGAAGTCGTCGACGGCCAAGGCCCGCTCCGGCCGGGCGACAACTTGCTCATCTGGACCACCACGCCGTGGACACTTCCCTCCAACCTGGCGGTGGCGGTCGGCGACGACATTGATTACGTCGCCTTCGACGAGAATGGAAAAAGGCACTGGATGGCCGCGGCCCGCCTCATCGCCTACTTCAAGGAGCCTCCGCCGGTGGTAGCCGAGGCCAAAGGGATGGACTTGTTGGGCGCCACCTACTTGCCTCCGTTCGACTATTTCGGGGAGGAACGGGATCGCGGAGCGTTCCAAGTCATCTCGGGGACGGAAGTCTCGACCGAGGAGGGAACCGGGATCGTTCACATGGCCCCGGCCTATGGCGAGGCCGACTTCGCCGCGCTGGCCGCCGCCGGCCTGAACGTCCTCGTCGACCCTGTCGATCTCGAGGGCCGTTTCACGGAGGCTGTGCCTGACATAACCGGTCAGAACATCAAGGACGCCGATGCGACGCTGGTCGGTTTGTTGAAGGAAGCAGGACTCCTCTTTCGTAACGAGCGCATTCGTCACCAGTACCCCTATTGCTATCGCACCGACACGCCGCTCATGTACAAAGCGATTCCCACTTGGTTTGTGCGGGTTGAGTCGTTGCGCGACCGATTGGTGGCATTGAACGATGAGGTGCATTGGGTGCCGGACTACGTCGGCAGCCGTCGATTTGGGAACTGGCTAGCTGATGCGCGCGACTGGGCCGTTTCCCGCAACCGCTACTGGGGCTCCTGCATCCCGGTGTGGGAGTGTCCGCAGGGTCACATGAAATGCGTCGGGTCGATCGATGAGCTAGCCGAGCTCAGCGGCGTGCGTCTTGAAGACCTGCACAAGCACTTTGTCGACCCGGTGACTTTTTCCTGCCCCGAGTGCGGCCAAACGATGACCCGGGTTCCCGAAGTCCTCGATTGCTGGTTCGAATCCGGTTCGATGCCTTACGGCCAGGTGCATTACCCGTTCGAGAATCGGCAGCGCTTCGAGGCAACCTTCCCGGCCCAGTTCATCGCCGAGGGCCTCGATCAAACTCGCGGGTGGTTCTATACCCTCCATGTCCTCGGCACCGCGCTGTTTGACTCCCAGGCGTTTCGCAATTGCGTTGTCAACGGCCTCATCCTGTCCAAGGACGGGCGCAAGATGTCGAAGTCGCTCAAGAACTATGACGACCCGGCCGAGCTCTTGGAAACCTATGGGGCCGACGCGTTGCGGGCCTACCTGATCAACTCGCCGGTCCTGCGCGGGGAGACGTTGAAATTCCAGAACGAAGCGATCCGTGAGGTCACTCGTACCGTCTTGCTCCCGCTGTGGAACGCCCACTCGTTCTTCACCACCTATGCGCATGCCGACGGGATCACCATTGCCGATCTGGCCGAGGCGCCGCCGCCTGAGCATCGGCCCGAGCTCGACCGCTGGGTGCTGTCAGTGCTTCAAAGCCTGATCGCCGAAGCCAACACCCAGATGGAGGGCTACTACCTATACAACGTGGTCCCCTCGGTGCTGGCATTCGTCGAGGACCTGACCAATTGGTACGTCCGCCGGTCGCGCCGCCGCTTCTGGAGGCGCCGCGGCGAGGACGACGCCGACAAGCTCTCCGCGTTTGCGACCCTTTACGAGGTGATGACAACCTTCATCGCGGTGGTGGCGCCGGTGCTCCCGTTTCTGTCCGAACGGATCTATCAGGACCTGGTTGCCACGGTCGATGGGAATACGGTTCGCAGCGTCCACCACCGCGACTATCCGCTCGCCGACGCCTCCTTGATCGACGACGAGCTGGAGCGCTCGATGGCAACGACGCGGACCGTGGTGAGCCTCGGTCATGCGCTTCGTAAACAGCACCAGGTGAAAGTGCGAAGACCGCTCCGTTCTCTCACGGTGATCAGCCACGATCCCGCGGTGGCCGCGGCAGTTCTGGCTCATGTCGAGCTGATCGCTGGGGAGCTGAACGTCAAGAAAGTGGAGGTAGCCGAGAGCGGCGAGGGGCTCCTGCGCTTGTCAGCCAAACCGGACTTCTCCCGGTTGGGACCCCGCCTCGGCGCTCGCGTCAAAGAGGTGGCATCGGCCATTTCCGAGCTCACTCCCATTGAGATCGAAGGGCTCCTCGATGGCCAGGGCATCGAAATCGGCAGCACAACCATCACCGCCGCCGATCTGGTGATCGACCGCCAGCCCGAAGCCGGCCTGGCGGTGGCCAACAGCGACCTCGTGGCGGTAGCACTCGACCTCACCTCCGACCCGGGGCTCGAAGCCGAGGGACTGGCACGGGAGTTTGTCAGCCGTGTACAGCGGTTGCGACGTCAGCAGCAGCTTGAAGTCACGGACCGAATCGAGCTCGACTGGTGGACCGACAATCGATCGCTAATCGAGGCGGTGAACGCTCATCGCGACCATGTGATGGCCGAGCTGCTTGCGACTGACCTTCGCGTGGTCGACGACCTCGCCGATCATGAAGTGGACCCCCTCGAGGGGAGCACGCTGCGGGTTCGCATTCGCCCGGGCGGGCAAATCGCTGGTTAGCCGCGCTCCCAAGGCCGGGAGGTGACCCGGGACTCGGCTTCCTGTGCCTCCGACGGAGCGTTGTCGGACTCCGGGAAGATGTCGGAGAAGGATGGCGCCATCTCTTCCTCGACCGTTTGGTCACTGGGACCGTCGACTTCGTCATCCGGTGACATCGAGTCGAAGTCGTCGAGCAGCTCCTCTTCGGATTTGCCCTCGGAGGCGGCCAGGTCGCCACGCTCGCCCAGACCGGACCTGGCCTGCGCGATCTCGGTATCCATCTTGTCCACCTCGGACCCAACTGCGTTTGTCAGGTCGGTGAGACTGGTACGCAGGGAAGCGACCCGATCCGACATGCTGGCGACCTCAGACTGGAGCCGCTGGCGCTCGGAGTCACGTCGGGCAGACAAGCGCGACGCCTCTGCGGCCGCGTCTCGTCGAATGCTGTCAGCCTCGGTGCGGGCTTCATCGAGGAGACGATCGGCCGATCGCTGAGCGGTGAGTATGGCCCGCGAGATCTCGGACTCGTCGCCGCTCTGCTTGGGCGAAGTCCCTTCCGTCTCGAGCACCCTGATCTTGTCTTGCGCTTCGCGCAGGCGCTGCTCATAGCCGCGCAACGTTCCGACGATTTCATCGAGGAAGTCGTCAACTTCGTCCATCTGATAGCCGCGCAAGGCCTGTGTGAATGCCTTCTGTTCGACATCGATTGGAGTCAGATTCATTGCTCACCTCTCAGAGACTTGGCTACGACATTACGTGGTCTGCCAACTCCGGCCAAGCACCAATCGCAACCGTTCTGTGGGCCGGTATCCGTGTTGGACACGCTGCGAACCCAGGGTTCGAGTTTTCAACAGATCCAACCGGAGAGGAGACGGAGGCCGAAGAGGAGGATCAGGGGGGTGAGGTCGATGGCGGCGGGGCCCAGGCGGAGTGGGGGGATCACCCGCCGCATCGGCAGGATCACCGGATAGATGATCCGGTCCAAGAAGACCTGGACGCGTCCCAGCGGGTGGACCGAGGAGACGCGCACCCAGGAGAGGATGACCCAGATCAGGATGGCCCAGGTGTAACCCAGGATCAGATAACAGACGACGATCAAGGATCAGTCTTCGTCAGCTAGCTCATAGACCCCAAGGCGTTGTAACCGGCGCCGCTCATCCCGACTCAAGGTCACTCGTGGCGGCAACACGATCACCAAGCCTTCGCCGACTTTGCTCATGGTCCCGTCGAGGGCGTATATCAGCCCACTGCCAAAGTCGATCACTCGCCGAACCAAGTCGGGTTCGGTACGCCGCAAGTCGAGCACCACCGGGACCTTGTCGCGAACCCGGTCGGCCAGGATCTTGGCGTCGCCGAACTCTTCGACCAGCACGATGTCGGCTTGGACATCGACCGGCCGCACCGCTCTCACTGGTGAGTCAACCGAGTCGCCGGGCCGGAAGGCCGTGGTTCGAGAGTTGGCGCTCGGCGGCTCTACCCGCCGACCCTCCACTCGTGCGAAAGTGTCGATCGGGCGGGAGTCGTCACGCCTCGGGTCACGGCGATAGCCGCCGCGCGAATCCGATTCGGGATCGTCTTCCCAGCTCGCCCGTCCGCTCCGGTTCGAGTCGCCCCATTGACCCTCAGACCGGCCGGAGCCTCGCGACCGGCGAGAGTCCTCGTTCATCGAGTCTGATTCATCTGGGTCTTCGTCAACAAGACCCAGATAGACGAGAGCTTTGGAGAAGAGAGATGCCATGACTTGGGGCCCCTTTGCGAGGATGTCCTTGGGTGGGTCTTTTTGGGGTGCCTTAGTTTGGCACTGGGCCAAAGATAGCCCGGCCAACTCGGACAATTGTGGCTCCAGCGGCCACCGCGACTTCGAAGTCGTCGGTCATCCCCATCGATAGCTCGCTGGCGTCGGGGATCAGTTGGGTGACCTCGGCGCCGATCTCGGCCAGTTGCCGGAAATAGGGCGCCGCCTCTTCGGGCGCCGCGACTGGTGGCGGGATCGCCATCAGCCCCTTCACCTCGATGCCCAAAGCCCGCGCTTTTAAACACAGCCCGACAGCTTGGCCGGGGTCGACCCCGTGCTTTTGGACTTCTCCTCCGATTCTCACCTGCACTAAGACCGGTGGCGGCGACCCTGGGCCCTTCACCCACGCTGGGCCCAGCTCGGGCCGGTCGAGCGAATGCAGCATCCCCACGATTGGACGCACGATTCTCACCTTGTTCGTCTGCAGCGGTCCAATGAAATGCCAGGTGATATCGGAGGGCAACCGATTCACTTTGGCGGCCAGCTCTTGCGCGCGATTCTCGCCGAAGTGCTTCTGGCCCTGCGAATACAAGACGCCTATCTCCTCGACCGGTCGCTCCTTGGTGACCACGACCAACGTGACGGACTCGGGTTGGCGTCCCACTGATTCGGCGGCGCGGGCGATACGCGCCCGCACCGAGTCGAGCCCGGTCATCGCTCAAGCCAGGCCAGGGCCGCCATGCGGCCGGGCGAGCCGTCACGGCGATGGCTCAAGAACGCTGAATCGTGAAACGTGCATCCGCCCGTCCTTCGCACCTCGAGCTCCTCCAATTGGGCGGTGATGATTCCGATGAGATCGACAGAGGTTGTGCCCCAGGTGGTGGTGGCGAGGTCTCCGGGAAACAACCGGGCGACCTCCTCACCCACCTCGAAGCAGCAGGGCCCGATGGCCGGGCCAATGTGGGCGACGGTCGGTGCGATCCCGGCCGCACGCATCGCCGCGACCAGATTGGGGACCACTTCGGCATGCGCCCCCCGCCAGCCGGCATGGGCGACGCCAACCCCACCTTCGCCGCCGATCACCACCCCAGCGCAGTCGGCGGTGAGCACGGCCAATCCCAGGCCGGGGGTGGTGGTGAAGACTCCGTCTGCCTCGCCGGCTTCGCCCGCTGTCGAGGCCTCGACGACGTGATCCCCGTGGACCTGGCGCAGGGTGACCCAGGCTTGGGGAGCGCCAATCCCTGACGCCCAAACCCGGCGAGCGCTCAGATCCCCGCGCAAATCGCCGTCGGCCGCTTGGCTAAATCCGACCCCGAGCTTCACCCCTGAACGAATGACGGAATATCGACCGCGTCCCCTGGGCGGGTGGAACCCGACCGGGTGGAGCCGCGCTTGCGATCGAACCCGGCGGCGATCACGGTGACTCGCATCTCTTCGCCGAGGCTGTCATCGATGATCGCGCCGAAGATGATCTCGGCGTCCTCGTCGGCGTGCTCGGCAACGGTTTGGGCTGCCTTCGTCGCCTCGTGCAGCGTCATCGACGTCGGACCGGCGACCGACAGCAACACCCCGCGCGCGCCCTCCATTGAGGTCTCGAGCAGCGGCGAGGAGATCGCCCTTTGGGCGGCTTGCCCGGCGCGCTCGTCTCCGGTGCCGCGGCCGATACCCATCACCGCGGTGCCGGCGTCTGACATGACGGTCTTGACATCAGCGAAGTCGACATTGATCAAACCGGGCGTCGTGATCAGATCGGTGATTCCTTTCACCCCGTTCATCAACACATCGTCGGCCAACCGGAAGGTCTCGGTCATTGGGGCCTTGGGGTCGGCGACGTCGAGCAAGCGGTCGTTGGGAATGACGATCAACGTGTCGACGGCCTCCCTTAGTCCCTGGATCCCCTGCTCGGCGTGGAGGGCGCGGCGACGACCCTCGAACCCAAACGGACGCGTGACAACCCCGACCGTCAACGCTCCCAAGCTGCGGGCCACCTCGGCTACTACCGGCGCCCCACCGGTGCCGGTGCCCCCGCCTTCGCCGGCGGTGATGAAGACCATGTCGGCCCCTTTCAGCACCTCTTCCAACTCGGAGCGATGACCATCGGCCGCCGCCCTGCCCACCTCGGGGTTGGCTCCCGCGCCGAGGCCTCGCGTCACCTCGCGGCCAATGTCGAGCTTGACATCGGCATCCGACATCAGCAGGGCCTGCGCATCGGTATTGAGGGCGATGAACTCGACCCCTCTCACCCCGGCCTCGATCATCCGGTTGACGGCGTTGACCCCGCCGCCTCCGACACCCACGACTTTGATCACCGCCAGGTAACCGGCGGGTTGGGTGACACTGCGTTGACTCGCTCTAGACGCGCTCATATCTCGATCTCCAATTGAGGGGAAGGTTGGAAGTTGAAGTAGAGGTTTAGCCCGTGACTAGTCGGTTGTAAACCCTGTAGCCTTAAGTTCAACTTGAACGTCATACTTGTGTCTTCCCGGGGGTTAGTTGTCTCACCGGACGCGTCACCGTAATTTGTCCTCACCGGAACGGTCCAGACCAAATTCGTCCTGTGGCGAACGAATACCGTTCGCCAAGGATACAGAACGAAAAGGGCGTTCGTGTGGGGACAAATTTCGCTGAACGGGACAGAGGCGGATCGGCTCGGCCAAGCCGGCTTTCCTTTCCTTTGTCGATGCAGTGATCGAAGCTGCGCCAAGGGGTCGGACTCTTCCCGATTGCTCTACGCAGGAATGATGGCGGGGCGGGAGGGGGCGATCAGGTTGATGATCGAGCCGGGGACAAGCGACTGGCGAAGGAGCGCGTTGAGGACGCGAGCCTTTTCGGCCATGTCGATTGCCCGCCCTAGCCGAGCCTCATATCCGCCGACCATCGCCCAGAGCTCTTCGCCTCGTACCTCGACGCGGGCCCCGGCAAAAAGCAGCGGATCGAGGTTGGAAGCGAATTCGAGCGCGCCGAGAAGGGCCGCTTGCTCGACGGGGTCGATGATCACCTGCGGCATTCCGGAGCCTGGTTCGCCGGCCGTTTCGAGCACCACCGCATCGACTCCGACCAGCGCCCACTCGGTGCCGTTGACGATCCACGCCACCGGGAGCCGGAGCGTAACCCGGATCCGCACCTGATGGGGCCAGACCAGATCAACCTCGGAGGCGAGGACCCGCGGGTCGGACTTGAGATTGGCCTCGACGACGGATGGCTTGACCGTGACCAGCGGTTGTCCAAGGTCGATCCCTGCTTCGGAACGAAGCTCTGGAACCAGGTTGGGCAGGGCGCCCTCGACGCTGATTTCGGTGACCGCCAGGAGCGGCGAACGAAAAAGCCAAACCACCAATCCCGCGAAGAGAGCGAAGAGCAAAAAAATTCCCAAGCGCGACAGGCTCGAGCGGGCCCGTCCCTCGGCGACTTCGCGCCGGCGTCGGAGCAGACGGCGGTCGATCTCGATCACGTCGTTGAGTTGTTTCGTCGGGCTCATCATTTCTCCGCGTTTTCGAAGTGGCCGACGAATTGGATCTCGGGCTCGAGCTGGATGCCGGTCTCGCTCCCAACGATCGCGGCCACTTTCTTCACCAAAAGGTAGACGTGGCTCGGTTCGGTGCCTGGCATTGCGACAAAGAAGTTGGCATGCTTCGCCGATACCTCGGCCCCGCCGATGCGGAGCCCCTTCAATCCGAGTGAGTCGATGATCCTTCCCGCCGAGTCGCCCGGCGGGTTCTTGAAGACCGACCCGGCATTGAGCGTTCCTCCCGGTTGATAGAGACGACGCCAACGAGTGTGCTCGCGGATGAGCTCGAGACCGGGGGCGGGGTCACCCTCGCCAGCTTGGAAGGTTGCCGACAGCACGACGTCGGTAGCCGTGACAGAGGTGTGGCGGTAGGTCATGTCGAGAGCGAATGCATCCACGGCTGCGGTCTTGCCGGTGAGCAGGTCGAAGACCACGGCCGACTCAAGCACGTCGACCATCTCGGTGCCGAAGCAGCCCGCGTTCTGCCGAACCCCTCCCCCGGCACTGCCCGGCACCCCGATGAGGAATTCGAGCCCGCGACGACCGGCCGCTGTCGCGGTCCGAGCGACTTGCGGGAGCGGCACGATTCCACCCACCGTGACCCTTGCTCCCGCGTCCAACTCGATACCGCCAAACTCAGGCCCGAGCCTGATCGCCAGGCCGTCGAACCCAGCCTCGGAGATCACGAGGTTGCTACCTCTGCCCAGCACCAGCACCTCCCGCGTTTCTTCGGCCAGCACCGCCGCGACCGCAATGAGGTCGTCCGACGTCGCGGCATCCAACAAGAACGCCGCCGGTCCGCCGAGCCGATAGGTGGTGAGCCCGCTCAGGTCGACCCCGGCCTGTACGCGACCCTCGGTGACGAGCCGGGCGAGAGTCATTCCCGGGACCTCACCAGACGCTCGGCGATTTCTGTGGCGGCGAGGGTGATGTCGCCCGCTCCCATGATCAGAAGAAGGTCCCCCGAACGCAGTCGTGCCGTGACGACGGCGGCGACCTCGGCGCGATGGGGCACATAGACGACTTCCCCACCTGCGTTCGCCACGGCGATCGAGATCAGCTCCCCAGTGACGCCGGGGACCGGGCTCTCGCGGGCGGCGTACACGTCGGTGACAATGGCGAGATCGGCTGCCGCCAAGGCCTCTCCGAACTCGTGGAAGAGGGCTTGAGTCCGCGAGTAGAGATGCGGTTGGAACAGGGCGACCAGCGCCCCGGTGCCTTCCCCCAGCCGGAGCCGGCCAGTGGCAATTGTGGTCGCGACCTCGGTGGGATGGTGGGCGTAATCGTCGATGATTGTCACTCCCCCGAGGAAGCCCCGCAGCTCAAAGCGGCGCTTGACCCCTTTGAACCTGGCGAGGCCCGCCACCGCCCGCAGCGGGTCGTAGCCCAGCTCCGCGACCAGACCGAGGGCACCGGCAGCGTTGACGGCCAGGTGACGTCCCGGTTGCGGGATGTGCACCGGAACCGCCCTCTCGCGCGGTCCGACCAGCTCGAAGTCAACCGCGCTGGGCCTGAGCGTGAGCGACTCGATCCGCCAGTTCGCGTCTTGGTTGAAGCCATAGGTGAGAGCATCGGTGGTGAGGGCCAGCCGGCTCGCACCGTCGTCATCAACACACGCCAGCACCGGCCCTGCCACTGCCGCGGCGACGCGCGCATAGGCCGCCTCCATCGATTGGACGTCGCCAAAGTAATCGAGGTGCTCGGACTCGACGTTGGTGACCACGAGGCCATCCAACGAGAGATGCTCGAAAGTTCCGAAGGCTTCGTCGACCTCGAGGACCAGAAGCGGATCAGGCCCGTAATGGGCATTGGTCCCAAGTTCGATCATCTCCCCACCGGTGACGAAGGAGGGATCGATTCCCAGCGCCTGCGTGAGGAGCGTGAGGAAGGCGGTGGTGGTCGTCTTGCCGTGGGTTCCAGTGGCTCCAATCGTCCGCACAGCTCCGGTTATGGCAGCCAGGAGGTCGGGCCGCTTCCAAACCGGAACCCCGGCGGCTGCCGCCGCTTTGAGCTCAGGATCGGTCTCCGGCACCGCCGACGAAGCCACCACCAGCTCGACGCCGCCCATCCGTGTGGGCCGGTGACCGGACCAGGTTTCGATTCCGAGCGCCGCCAGCGAGTCGAGCTCGAGACCAGCCCGAAGGTCGGAACCGGTGATCACCCATGGGCTTTCCCCGTGGGGGCCGCGCGCCTGATGAAGCAGCTTGGCGAGAGCGCTCATTCCCGCCCCGGCGATGCCGACCAGGTGAATCCGTCTCGTCGATCTCAGCGCGGAGCCGGTGAGAGTCATGGGCCGGCCTCTTTCAAGAGCGCCTCGGCTATGTCGAGAGCCGCCCGCGGTCGGGCAAGAGTCGCCGTCGCGGCAGCCATCTCCGCGCGTTGGCCAAGTGCGTCATGCACCAGCGCGGGCACTCGCTCGAGCTCGTCCTCAGAGACCACCATCGCCGCCCCGGTCTTGGCGACTGCCCGGGCGTTGGCCCACTGATGCTCACCCGAGCCGAATCCCCCCGGGATCAATACGGCTGGGGTGGCGGTGGCGGTGTACTCAGCGACGACCCCGCCGGCGCGAGCCACCACCAAGTCGATGGCTGCGTAGAAGAGCTCGATCCGCGTCTCGAAGCCACGGACAATCCAGGGGCTTGAAGCCGCAGCGGCCAGCCTTGCTTGCTCGTGGGCATGGGCAGGGCCGGCAAGGTTGAGGATGGTGTACGCCGGCTTGGTGTTGGCGAGCTGTTGGGCAACGCGGTTGAGCAGGGCGGCACCCAAACTCCCTCCCATCACCCCAACCACCGGCTGGTCATCGGGGATGCCGAAGTGTTGCTTGGCGATTGGACGGAGGGCGGAGCGGTCGAAAGCCGAAAGGCTCTCCCGGATCGGGTTGCCGACCCACTCCTGGCGCTTGAGCCCGGCGGTGTGAGGGAAGGAGGTGAAAACCCGCTCTGCCCAGAGGCTGCAAAACCGGTTAGCCAATCCTGCCTGCGCGTTTTGCTCGGCGAGGTATAGCGGAACCGGCCGTCGCCTAAGCGCGAGAGCGGCGGGAACGGTCACATAACCGCCGAGGCCGAGGACGGTCGCTACCGACCGCTCGTCGAGAATCCGAGCCACAGCCCGAGCGGCGCGCCGCACCACCGCCGGCAAAGCAAGATTGGACGGCGCCATCCTGCGTTTGAGCCCTGCCAGCTCGAGGGGGATGAAAGGAAAACCGGCGGCTGGATAGACCTCAGCCTCGAGGCGCCGGCCTCCGATAAAAACGACGTTGTCCTGGGCGACTCCCAGGGCCACCAAGGCCTCGCCGACCGCGAGCCCGGGGAACACATGGCCACCCGTTCCGGCGGCGGCGATGAGTATCGTCACGATCGATCGATTAGGGGCGTGAGCGAACGAGACCTTGGCGAGCGATACTGATCAACACCCCGACCCCGGCGAGACAGGTGATCAGGGCGGTGGCGCCGTAACTGACGAACGGCAAAACGATGCCGGTGATCGGCAGCACGCCGAGAACTCCCCCGATGTTGGCCAGCGCTTGAAACGAGAGCCAGGCGGTGATGCCCGCCGCCACCATCCGGCCAAAACGGTCCGCGGCGCGACTGGCGATCGACCATCCGCACAGAGCGATCAGGAGGCAGAGGGCGATCACGCCAAGCCCTCCCACGAGGCCGGTCTCCTCGCCAACGATCGCGAAGATGAAATCGGTGTGCGCATTGGGCAGATATGACCAGCGGGCTCGACTTGCCCCTAGCCCCACTCCGAAAAGCCCTCCCTCCGCCATCGCGTAATACCCCTGGATGACTTGGTAGCCGGTCCCGCTGGGATCGGCCCAAGGATCGAGGAAGGAAGTGATCCGTTCCATCCGATAGGAAGCTCCGATCGCCAGGAGCAGGGCGCCGGCCACGGCGATCGTGGCCAGGCCGGCGACATAGCGCATCGGGGCGTTCGAGACGAGGATGACCGCCATTGCCGCCGCCACCACTACGAGGGTGGTCCCAAGGTCGGGTTGGAGCATGATCAAAAGCGAGGTGCTGCCGACAATTTGATAGATCGGCGTCAGAAAGTGGTGGCGATTATCAAGGAGATTGCCTTTCGACTCGAACATCGCCGCAAGGGCGATCACAACGGCCAGCTTCGAGAGTTCCGAAGGCTGAAACGTAACGAATCCGAGATCGAGCCAACGCGTCGACCCGTTCCGGGCCAGACCGACGAGCTTTACCGCCACCAGGCAGCCCAAGCTGATCACGAAGAACGGCAACGCAAACCGGCGATAGACCTGATAGCGGATGCGAACTGCCGCGATGAGAACGAAGAGCCCGATCACAAGGCCGAACATCTGCCGCTTGAAGTAGAAGAACTGGTCGGCGGCATCGGCCAAGCCCCTGACGGAGCTCGCCGAGATGAGCTCGCCAAGCCCGATCACGAGCAGAACAAAGACCGCCGCCAACAAAACGGAGATGAGCCGGCGGTTGATCGCGTGTGACTCTTCGCGCCGCCGGGCCGCGTAGCGGACGCGGGCGATCGAGGTGACGCTCCCCGTCATTGGCTACTCCCGACGGCCGTTCCTCGGATCACCGCTTGAGCAGCGGCGATGAACGCGTCGCCGCGAGCGGCGAAGTCCGTGAACATGTCAAAGCTCGCGCAACCGGGGGCGAGGAGGACGGTGTCCCCCGGCTGCGCAATTCCTGCCGCGATCGCGACTGCTTCCGCCATCGAGCCGGCACCGAGCCCGCGACCGCTTCCGGCCGCCGCGATCAACACTGGCGCCGCCTCCCCGATCGCCACCACCGCGACGACGTTCTCGGCGTGGGCGAGGGGAGCAATATCGAGGCCCTTGGCGAGCCCGCCTGCGATCAGGACTACCCGTCCGAAGCTGCGAATGCTGGCCAGCGCGGAATGAGGATTCGTGGCCTTGGAGTCGTCGACGAAGTCCACCCCGCTCCCTTGGCCGACAAATTGGCGGCGATGGGCTCCGGGCCGGAACCGAAGACAAACCTCGGCCACCGCTTCCACGCTGGCACCGCCCTCGAGGGCCGCGACCGCCGCAGCAGCCAAGTCGACGACAAGCGTCGGATGATCCGATGGCAACTCGGCCATTGCCACCGACACTCCTGGAAGCACCAGCTGCCCTCTCTCGGGGCCGCTGCCGCCGGGCGGCCGACGATGGCCCGAAACCGGGTGCAGGCGGGAAGGGGCAGCCGCAACGGCTTTCACCGCTCCTTCATCGTCGGCATCGAAAATCAGCAGGTCGCTTCGGTCCTGGTTAGCGAAGACCTTCGACTTGGCGGCGACATAGGCCCCGAAAGACGGATGCCAGTCGAGGTGGTCGGGGGAAATGTTCAAGAGCACGGCCGCCGAGGGATGAAAGGACTCGGTCAGCTCGAGTTGAAAGCTCGAGACTTCGACCACCAGGACGTCGTGAGGTTTGCCGACCGAGTCCGAGAGGGCGGTGCCGATATTGCCAACCGCCGCCGTGTCGTAACCAGAGCTTGTCAGCATTTCGGCGGCGGCCTCGGAAACTGTGGTTTTGCCGTTCGTGCCGGTGACCGCGATCACCGGGACTTCGAGATGCCGCCAGGCGAACTCGATCTCGCTCCAGACGATGACCCCGGCTTCTCTGGCATCGGTGATCGGCGCTGCCCGGAGGGGAATGCCCGGACTGGCAACCGCCAGCTCAACTCCGAACAACAGGTCGCGATCCCACCTGCCGTTGACGACCGCAACCCCTTCTCCGATCAACGGCAAGCCTGCCCCGCTTTCCCGGTCATAGACGGTGACCTCATGACCCAGACGGACACCCAGACGAGCGGCGGCAAAGCCCGAAGTTGCCGCTCCCAGCACCAGCACCTTCACGGCTAGACCGTCAATCGCAGGAAATCGGCGTAGAACAGACCTAACCCCAGCGCTACCCCCATCCCGGTGAGGATCCAGAAACGGATCACCGTGGTGGTCTCGGGCCACCCTCCCAAATCAAAATGGAAATGGATCGGCGCCATGCGAAACACCCTCCGGCCGGTGGCGCGGAAGCTGGCCACCTGGATCATCACCGACAGCGTCTCGGCCACGTATATGGCCCCCAACACGACCAGAAGAAGATGGGTGTTGGTGAGCAGCGCGAGCGCGGCGAGCAGTCCGCCGATAGCCTGAGCACCGACATCGCCCATGATGATTTGGGCGGGAGGCGCGTTCCACCACAGGTAGCCCAGCAAGGCGCCGAACATTGCCGCCGACACCACCGCCAGGTCGAGGGGGTTCAACGACTGGTAGACCTCCTCATTGCGGAACTGCCAAAACGCGATGATCGTGTACGCCCCCGTCACCAACGCCGCGCTGCCCCCGGCTAGACCATCCATCCCGTCGGCCAGGTTCACTCCGTTGGCAGCGCCGGTGAGCATGACCAGGGCCCACAAGACAAAGAAGACCCCGAGATCGAGACCGAGCGGGCGCACAAAGGAGATCTCGGTGCTCACTCCTTCGTTAGGACCGTCTTGCAGGGCCACCACTGCGAAGACAATCGCGATCAGGAGCTGGAGCCCGAACTTGGCTCGCTTGTTGAGCCCGTCTGAGTGTTTGCGAACAAATTTGACGTAATCGTCGAGAAAGCCAACGAGGCCCATGCCCACCATCGCCATCACCGCCAAGAGACCTCCGGCTTCGAAGGAGATGAATTGAGGGCGAAAGCCCCCGTCCAGGGTGAACAAACGAAAGTGGGCGACGAGATAGGCGATCACGGTGGCCCCCACGAAGATGAGGCCGCCCATGGTGGGGATTCCATGCTTGTGGGCGTGCATCGTGATCTCTTCTTGGATGAACTGACCGATTGATCTTCGGCGTAGGACCCTGATGACGAAGGGAGTGCCAAAGATCGAGAGCCCGAGCCCAACGGTGGCGGCGATCAGCAGGCTGATCACTGCTCGGGCTCCGCGGCGAGGCGGGCCAGGTGCTCGCGGGCGATCTCCTGATCGGAGAACGGATACATGACGCCGAAGATCTCTTGGGTCGTCTCGTGGCCCTTGCCCAAGATCAGGACAATGTCGCCGGACGCCGCCGCGGCGAGCGCGGTGGCGATAGCCTCCCGACGCTCGACAATCGCCATCACCGCCGAGTTGACGACGCCGGACATCACCTCGTCGATGATCTGACCAGGGTCCTCGCTACGCGGATTGTCGGAAGTGACGATCACCAGGTCGGCGGTCGCCGCGGCCCGGCCCATCTGCGGACGCTTGCCTTGGTCACGCTCGCCGCCGGCGCCAACGATCACTATTACCCGCCCGCGGGCGAGCGTGCGGGCGGTGTCGACGACGGTGGCAATGCCTTCGGGGGTGTGGGCGTAGTCGACCACAACCTTTACGCCCGCCGAGCCGGAGACAAGCTCGAAGCGACCGGGCACGGCACGCAAAGAGGCGATGCCGGCGGCGATCGCGTCGACGTCGATGCCGGCGAGATGAGCGCAGGCCGCAGCCACCAAGGCGTTGGCGAGGTTGAACAGCCCGGGAAGGTTGACGCGAGCATCGGCCTCGCCGTCGGGCAGCCGCAATCGGAATTGGGTTCCCTCTTGGTCGGGACGCACCTCGGTCGCCGAAGCCGGGTGATTCCAACCCACCAGCAGCGCGTCCGGGTGCGCCTCCGCCAGGCGGGTCCCGTAGTGGTCCTCCGCCCAGATCACCTGCGCCTGGGCCATATCGAGGAGCTTGGCCTTGGCCTGAAAGTAAGCCTCCATCCCGCCGTGAAGGTCGAGATGATCCTGAGAAAGGTTCGTAAACGCGCCAATCGCAAAAGAGGTCTCGGCCACGCGGTCGAGGGCGAGGGCGTGGCTCGACACTTCGGTGGCAACCCAGTCGGCGCCGCCGTCCCGCATCTCTGCGAGCAGGCGTTGAAAGTCGGTGGCCTCGGGCGTGGTGTGAGGATTGACGAGGCGTTTCGTGCCGAGTCGCGTGTCGACGGTGCCGATGAGCCCGCAGGATCGTCCGGCGGCGGTGGCGATCGCTTCGAGCAGAAAGGTGACCGTGGTCTTTCCGTTCGTCCCGGTGACGCCGATGACCTCGAGCGTGCGCGACGGGTGGTCATAGATCTCCGCCGCCAACCGGGGCAAAACCGCCCTCGTGGCGCTCACTCGCAAAAGGGGAAGCGTGCTGGTCACCGGTTCGGAGACGCATAAGGCAGTCGCCCCGTTCGCCTCGGCTTCGTCGACGAAAAGATGTCCATCTGATCGGCGGCCGGGGACCGCTACGAACAGGCTCCCTGGCTCGACCCGTCTGCTGTCGATCGTGGCGTGGGAGACCCAGGTTTCCGGGTCACCGGTGAGTTGGCCCGAGGTGAGCTCGGCTAAGAGTCCCATCGGCCTACCCCCCTTGCGCATCGGGTGTCACCCCCAGCCGGTGGAGGGCTTGTTCCATCACCGTCGCGAACGCGGGGGCGGCAGCCGTGCCCCCGGTCCGAAACTCGAAAGCCGGGCTGTCAACCACCACTGCTACCACTACCTGCGGGTCGTCGATTGGGGCCAGGCCAACAAAGCTGGCCATCGTGATGTCGGTGTACCGCCCGTCGTCGCCAAGCTTGTTGGCGGTCCCGGTCTTCCCTCCCACCATGTATCCAGGAATCTGCGCGGAGATGCCAGTCCCGATCTCGACCACTTGCGCAAGCAACTGGCGCATGGTCGCCGCAGTCGCCGCACTCACGACCCGGTGGCTTGCCACCTCGGCCGTCTCTGCCTGGCCGGTCGGTCCATGGCGGCTGATGACCAGATGGGGCTGCATCCAGATCCCGTCATTTCCGATCGCCCCATAGGCGGCCGCCATCTGTACGGCAGTGGCGGCGACGCCGTATCCGATCGCAGCCGAGATCGGGCAGGTTTGACAGCTCGGATCGCGGTTGATGAGCCCGGTTGCCTCGCCGGGGAAGTCGAGCCCGGTCCGCTGCCCGAAACCGAAATCGTCGAGGTAGCCGAAGATGTGGTCGCGATCGAGAAGCTGGGCCACCTTGATCGTCCCCACATTGGACGATTGCCGGAAGATCTCCGCAACGGACATGTCATGGGTCTCGTGCGATTCGAAATCGGAATAGCACCCGTAGACCTCGTCTGTGTCGCTCTTGCACGCACCTTCCCTCAGCTCGATCTGATCGGGAACCGCGCCGATGACTGTGTTCGGCGAAACGATCCCATCCTCGATCGCCCCGGCAATCGTGATGAGCTTGATGGTCGAGCCGGGCTCGTACATGCCGCGCACCGCAAAGTTGGCGAAGCTCGTTCCGTCGGATGCAACCCGGCTTTGCGGATCGAAGGTAGGGGCACCGGCTACGGCGAGGATCTCTCCGGTCTCGACATGCATGGCGACGATCCAGCAGCCGCGTGCGCCGGTCGTCACGAGCGTTTCCTGACAGGCCGCTTCAGCCGCGTATTGCGTTGGGATATCGATCGTGGTGACGAGGTCGTCACCGGGGACGGCCGGAGTCGAGCTCGATGGTGCCCAGGGAATTGGGACGCCATCGGGGGCCGACTCGTAGGTAAAGGTGCCGGGAACGCCGCGCAAGGCCTCCTCAAACTCGTGCTCGATGCCCTCGCTCCCGATCCCGTCGACGTTGACAAATCCGACCACCTGAGACGCGACGCTGCCAGAGGGATAAACCCGCTTTGCTTCCTCGTGGGCGTGCACACCGGGTAGACCGAGCGAGAGAACCTGTTGGGCAATGTCAAGCTCAACTTGGCGACGAACGTAGACAAAACCGGTGCCCGAATTGATGTCGGCCAGGAGCTGGGCTGCATCGACCCCCAACAGCCCCCCCACCTGTTGGGCGACGAACAGCGGCTCGGTTAGCTCGACGGGCTTGACGAAGATGCTTTCGGCTTCGACGGTCATCGCCAGGGGGTCGCCGTTGCGGTCGAAGATGTTGCCGCGTTGGGGCAGCAGCACCTGCTCGGTCCGGCGCTGGCCGACCCCTTCCGCTGCCAGGTCGGCGGCCTCGACCACCTGCACCTGATAGAGCCGGAAACCCATCGCAACCCAGGCTCCGGCCAAGGCGATCCCTAGAAGGGCAATCCGAAGGTGGGGAACGGTGAGCTTGCGGCCGGCCCGGCGGGCGGCCACGACTATGGAGCCTCTCCGGCCTCTAGCTCGGCCGGCGGCGCGGAAGCAGGGCCGGTCAGACTGGCGGCAAACCGATTCATGTCGGCCCAGCGGGGATCGCTCATCGTTTCTGAGACGACCCCTTCGATTACGAGCTGTTCGTTTTGCTGGGGAAAGACCATGCCCAGCTGCTGGGCGAGGGGCGCAATTCGAGCCGGTGATTCAAGACGGGCAATCTCCAGTCGGAGCCTTTGGTTGAGCGACCTGGCGTCGGTGAGGCTGCGCTCGATCCGGTCAAGCTCAATCGCCGTGTTGTCGAGCGACGTGCGCACGAGGACCATTCCCAGGAAGGCCACCACCGCGAGCAGCGAGAAGACCGTCCACGAGAGAAGACGGGGACGGGGTTTGCGGCTGCTCACCACCGAGAGACCCGGACGGACCCGTGCGTTGGGGCGCGCGCTGAGGGCGGTCATGCCGCGACGCGCTCCACGGCTCGCAGCCGAGCCGAGCGCGAACGCGGGTTGTCGGCAACTTCGTCCGCCTGGGGTCTGATGACCCCTCGCGTCAACAACCGGTAATGAGCCTCGGCGCCACAGCCGCACACCGGCATGTCCGGAGGGCAAACGCAACCATTGGACGCCTCTCGAAAGAGTTTCTTCACCAGCCGGTCCTCGAGCGAGTGATAGGCGATCGTGATGCACCGACCATTGACGGCCAGCAACTCGAGGGCTTGACCAACCCCCGAGCTGATGGCGTCGAGCTCGGCGTTGACCGCCATGCGCAGCGCCTGGAAGGTCCGGCGGGCGGGATGACGGCGTCGCGGCCCCGACCGAGGTGTCGCCGCTTCGATGACGGCCGCCAGCTCGGTGGTGGTACGGAGCGGTCGTTTCGCGACGATCGCTTTCGCTATCCGGCCGGCCGCCGGTTCCTCGCCCAGACGACGAAGCAAGGATGCCAAATCCGGTTCGGGGAGGCCGTTGACCAAATCGGCCGCCGTCACCGGCGTGCTGGGATCCATGCGCATGTCGAGTGGACCTTCAAGGCGGTAGGAGAACCCGCGAGCGGGCTCGTCGAGGTGATGAGAAGAAACGCCGAAGTCGAAGAGAACCCCGACGGGTGCGCGAACTCCTGCCTCTGCCAGGATCTCGCCCAGGTGGGCGAAGTTTCCTGAACGAACTTCGATATCCATCGCTTCGGTCCTCCTCACCTCAGCTGCCCGGGCTACAGCCTCGGGATCGCGATCGATACCGAGAATTCGGTATCCGCGCCCGAGGCGATCAGCCAGCTCCCTCGCATGACCCCCTCCGCCGAAAGTGGCGTCGACCACCACCCCGACGGGGACCTCAGCCATGAGCTCCTTGACGGTCCCGGCCAAAACCGGCCGGTGATACTCCTTCTCTTCCTCTTGGTGCTCCGGCTCCTGGTCCTGGGTCATGGCCAGCCCCCCGGGCGCTGGCACCAAAGGAAGCGGGCGGAGTCAGGGGCCTTCCGTTGGTTACCGGGGGGCTGGCGATGATCCAGGGCTAAGAGGCGGTCACCCCTTTCTGGTTGTCCTCCGCGATTTTCTGTGCCAGTTCGGCGCGGGCGATGGCGTCGTCGCGTGCGAACTTCTCGAGATTCCAGATCTCGGCGAAGCGATTAGCGCCGGAGATCATGACCTCTGTCCCAATGCTGATGTCAGCCATACCTCGCAGCAATTCGTTGATCACCACGCGACCCGCCTTGTCCAAGGATTGCTCACTCGCGGAGTTGGCAAAAAGGCGGACTCGGCGACGAATCTCCGGAGTCGGCGCGGTCGCCTCCTCGCGGTCGAGATAAGCCTGGTACTGGTCGGGAAGGTTGATCCGAAGCTGCCCGTCGATCCCCGGCGAGATGATGCACTTGCCGGTGTCTTCAAACTGTTTACGTATGCCCGACGGAAGCACGACGCGTCCCTTCTCATCGATCGAATGGATGTACTTGCCGGTGAACATCTACAGCGGTCCCTCAAATGCACACGCTCCTCAGGTGCTTCGCCATCATGCCCCACTTCCTCCCACTTGTCAATTATTTCCCCCCACCTTTCTTTCTTTCCCGTTTCTCCCCCGTCCGGGGGGAGTGGCAGCCGACGAAGGAGGCGGACGAAGGGAGCGGTCGATTGACGCAAGGAAGGCGGGTTCCATCTCGACGCGCGCTCAACGGAACGACTTCTCGCGCGTCAATTGACGGCCCCACTTCCCCCGTCCAGCTCACAACCGAATCATCAAAAGGAAGCTGACCCCACCTTGTTCCCGACATAATTTGTCGCCACAGGACGCATTTCGCGTACGCGGGGAGTTTGCGGGATCAGATCCAGGTAAAGCGACACTTCCCCCGGGGGAGAAACAGCCGGCACCGCTTCGGCGTCTCTTGTCTTATGTCTTCGAGTCTCTGAGTCTTCGGGCGTTATTCTTTTGGTGGGATGGCCGCTTCGTTGATTCTCAATGCCAGTTTCGAGCCGTTGTCGGTGGTTTCGAGCCGACGAGCGGTGGTTTTGGTTGCCCGGGGAAGGGCGCATGTGATGGCCGAACGAGACGAGGTTTGGCACTCGGCGAGCATGGACATCCGGGTCCCATCGGTGATCAAGCTGACCACTTACGTCAGGGTCCCATACGAGCGGGCAGTGCCGGTCAGCCGGAGAGCCGTCTTTGGACGAGACGAGCACTCTTGCCAGTACTGCGGCGGCGCCGCCGAGAACATCGACCACATCCTCCCCCGGTCGCGAGGCGGCCTGCACACCTGGGAAAACGTGGTTGCTTGCTGCCGGCGGTGCAACCTCCGCAAGGGTGACCGCCTGCCCGGCGAGGTTGGCCTCACTCTGGCCCGACGCCCCACTGTCCCCCACCGCCACACCTGGATCTACGCCAGCGCCGGCTTCGCTCTTGACCCTTCCTGGCAACCTTATCTGCTGACCGCATGAGCGGTCAGGCGACCAACCCGCGGTTACGGCGGAGACGGCGTTCGACCGCGCCGAAGATGATGTCGACCAGGATGCCGATGATCAACACGACGATCATGAACGCCTGCAGCCCGTCAGAGTCGGAGAGCTCACGGGCGAATTGGAGCTGAACGCCGATTGATGGGCGGGCGGCGATGATCACCAGGATCTCGCCTGCCATCAGGGATCGCCAAGCGAACGCCCAGCCCTGTTTGAGCCCGCCGACATAGCTCGGAAGCGCAGCTGGGAGGACGACGTGTCTCCAGGCGGTCATCCCCCGCGCGCCCAGCATACGACCGGCGCGGAGAAGCACCGGAGGTATGTGGTCGACGCCGTTGATCAGACCGTTGGCGATCGAGGGAGCGGCTCCAATGAGAACCACAAAGAAGATCGCCGTCTCAGTGAGGCCGAAGAGCAGAATCGCTAATGGGAACCAAGCGATCGAAGGCATGGTCTGGAGGCCGGTGATCAGCGAGCCCACCGCCCGCCGGAACACGCTGCTTTGGGAGACGGCAAGGCCCACGACCGTGCCGATGCCCATCGCCACCGAGAATCCGATCACGGCCCGCCGCAGCGTCGTGGCAATCGCCACCCAAAACCGATCGGTAGTTGCCAGCTCTCCGAGCGTCTCGAACACCTCGTAGGGCGGGGGGAGCACGAAGCGCTCTTGCCAACCGCTCAGGACAACCAATTCCCAAACCACCAGTGCCATTGCGACAGCTGCCAGTTTCGGCCAGGCGGACCGCCAAAGCCGGCGGGCGAGGCTGTCGGTGGTGCCAAGGGGAAGCTCGAGTCGATCCAGCCCGCGAATGTCCTTTTCGAGCAGGGTGCCGCGATCAGACATGGGAACGCACCTGCTCGAGCAGCCGCTCGGTGACCTGGGCGGCGATCTCAGTCACTTCCGGCGAGTCAAGGCGGCGCGGTCGCAGAAGGTCGACATCGAACTCGTCGACCACGCGTCCCGGCCGGCTCGACAACAACACAACCCGATCGCCGAGCCGCACCGCTTCGCGTACATCATGGGTGACGAAGATGACCGTGAGCCCGGCCTCCTGCCAAATCCGTTCGAGCTCATCGTGGAGCACGGTGCGGGTCATGGCATCGAGCGCTCCGAAAGGCTCGTCCATGAGCAGGATGTCGGCATCTTGGGCAAGCGTTCTCGCCAAAGCCGTACGTTGTTGCATCCCGCCGCTCAGCTCATGGGGCCGACTCTTACCAAAGTCTTCGAGATGGACGATTCGAAGCAGCTCTTGCACCCGGCTCCGATCGGGACGGGCCTTACGAAAGCGCATCGCCGTTTCGATGTTTCGCTCAACTGTCAGCCAGGGGAACAATGCGGGCTCTTGGAACATGAGCCCTACTCGACCCTTGGCAGCAATCGATCCTTTGTCGATCCGGTAGATGCCAGCGATCAGATTGAGGAGCGTGCTCTTCCCGCAGCCCGACGCCCCGACGAGGCATACGAACTCGCCTCGGCGGATCGAAAGGGACACGTCCTCGAGGGCAGCGACCGCCGAGTGGCCATCGCCGTAGGTCTTGGAAACTCCGAGAACCTCGACCGCCCGGTCTGTTGCTCGCGCCGACTCCGTCACACGCACTGCCGCGGTCATGACGACACCTCAACGCGTCCGAGCGGGGCGAGGATCTCGTTGAGCGCTTCGAGCGCGTAGATGCCATCGAGATCGAAGGGCTCGAGTAGCCCGACAGCTTCGGCGTTAGCAGCCGACTGACGAAGTGAGCTGGCGAGCGGGTCCAGGGTGAAGGTCAGGTTCGCCCAGGCACCGGTCATCACCTCCGGGGCCAAACTGCTCCCCGTTAGTGACTCAATGCTGTCGTTGACCACCTGCTGGGCACCGGCGGGGTCCTGTTCGATGGAGTCAACGGCGGACACCAGTCCGCGCAATATCGCGGCCACCACTTCTGGGTTCGCTTCGAGGAATTCCGTCCGCACTATCAGATGGGTGGTCACGAATGCGCCGTCCGGCCAGAGGTCTCTTTCGTCGACCAAGATCTCGCCGCCACCCTCCAGGACCAACCGCGTTGCCCACGGTTCGGGCACCCACGCCCCGTCGATGTCACCGCTCACGAACGTCTCCAGGCTTTGCGAGTTCGACTGCGGAACGATCGAAACGTCGCCCCCTCCTTCGAGATCAGCCGTGACACCGTGCGACAGCAGCCAGGCGCGCAGGGCAACGTCCTGAGTGTTGCCAAGTGAAGGAGTTGCCAGCGTCGCTCCGGCGATCTCACCGGAGGCCGCGATCTCGGGGCGTACAACCAACGCCGCTCCTCCCGAGGTCGTACCGGCGACGATCCGGATCGCAGAGCCATCCGATTGGGCATGAGCGTTGATCGCCGGATTCGGTCCGATGAAAGACATGTCGAGCGCGTCCGCGAAGAGGGCTTCGACCGCTTCGGTGCCGGCGTTGAAGGTGGAGGTCTCAAGCCGCACCGACCCCAGCTCCTCCTCGAACAACCCCTGTTCAACTCCGATCAGCGCCGGAGCATGGGTCACGTTGGGGAAATACCCCAGCCTCACGACCTCGACCTCTGATGCCTGTGCTCCCCCGCAGGCGCCCAGGCCGATAGCCAGCGCCACACCAAGGAATCGAAACCGCCCTTTACCCATCTGATCCTCCCACTCCCATAATGTCGACTTAAAAAGTCAACTTTGTCACCAATCGAAGCTAACCTGTCGACAAGATGTCGTCAATGCCAAATCGATCATGTGGATAAGCCGGAAGACCGATTACGCGACCCGAGCGGTGCTCGCCCTGGCGATCGCGTCCGGAAGGTCGCTCAAATCGCACGAAATTGCCGAGAAGACCCACATCCCGCCGTCGTTCTTGGAACAGATCATGGGCCAGCTTCGCGGTGCCGGCATTGTTCGATCGGAGCGAGGGCCGGGCGGCGGCTACCGGCTCAACCACCCACCGCAGGAAATCACGCTCGAGAGAATCGTCCGAATCTTCCAGGGCCCGCTCGCCCCGATCTCGTGCGCAACTCGCACGGCGCCCGAGCCATGCCCGATGGAGGTCATGTGCTCGCTCAAGGAAACTTGGGAGGAAGTCCGCGACGCGACGATCGCCATTCTGGAGAGAACCGACTTCGAAAAGCTCGCGAATCGAGCTGGAGGGCCGTGGCTGGAGATTTCAGATAAGAGACAAAAGACAGAAAGTCTGAAGTCTGAAGTCTGATCTTCTGAGCTTTAGCTCAGAAGATCGTGTCTTCGCCCTCGGCGTTAGCCGAGGGCTACGGCCACCGCGCGGTCGAGGGCGTTGGTCCAGCCGCTCGTAACCACCGCTGCTCCGGCCGTCACCTCACCGTCGACCGAGGCCAAGACGGTGAGAATCCGCCAGCTGCCGACCTGGTCCAAGCCGATCCACAGAATCTCGGCATCGGAGTGGCCGGTGAGTTGGGCGCGAGCCTTGCCGACGGCGCGGGCGGCCGCCAGCGGGGTCGGATCGACCAGGTTGATCACCGCTTCGCCGGCCCCTTTGACCTCGACTCGCAACAGTTGGCCGGCTTCCTCGATCTCCGTCACCAATTCGTCGGCGGCGAACACCCGGCTGAAACCCGGGGTAACAGTCTCCGGAGACTTCAACCCATAAGTGACGAGCATCGCCCTGATCCGATCGAGGACGGTGGCTTCTTCCGCTCCTTCCGCCAGCGTGACTCTGATCCCAGTCAACCCGGCGTCACCGAGCTCTAGCTGGATGGACGAAACCCCTTCGATGCCCTCAAGCCGTTGGCGAAGCCCGGTCACGGTCATCGGGCAACCTTTCGATATTGGGCCAACTGCTGTCGCCAGGTCGCATAATCGACAAGATCTGACCAGGTTGGGCGGGCCGTATGGTTGCCAAACGCTATGTACATCCGCCAATCGAGATACTTACTATTGGGGATCGGAAGAAACGGAGCCATGGCCCACCACCGCCGGCTTCGAAACGACACGACCGCACGAGTGACCGCCAGAATTGAATTGATGAACGACCTCGCCCGCGCAACCCCTCCCAGGGTCGCCCTCCCCGCTCCCACCTTCAGTCTCCTTCTAAGACCCGCCCCGCAATATGGTATTTCACACTAACGGCGGCCTTGTGAGGCCCAGGGACTATTGCGACATGGACGGAAGGGATCAGACATGACCAACAAGGTGTCATTAGGCCCAGGACTTCGCACGCGCGAGAAGCCGCGATGACGGCTGTCGACAGACTTGACGTTTCTCGATTCGCCGATCGCTTCGCTGGCATCGCCGACAACATCGAGCGCGTCATCCAAGGCAAACGCTCGCCGATCGAGCAATTGCTCACTTGCCTCATCGCCGAAGGCCATGTGCTCATCGAGGATGTGCCCGGCGTCGGGAAGACGTTGCTCGCCAAGTCCCTTGCTCGTTCGATCGACTGCGAGTTCAATCGCATCCAGTTCACCCCTGACTTGCTGCCCTCCGATGTGACCGGTGTCTCAATCTGGGACCGTCACGAATCGGCCTTTGTTTTTAAGCCCGGCGCGATCTTCGCCAACATCGTGGTTGGTGACGAGATCAACCGGGCGAGCCCCAAAACTCAAGCCGCCCTCCTCGAAGCCATGGAGGAGCGCCAAGTCACTACCGATGGCAAAACCAAGCTGCTCCCCGAGCCGTTCATGGTGGTCGCCACTCAAAACCCGATCGAGCACGAAGGAACCTACCCGTTGCCGGAAGCACAACTGGATCGGTTCATGATGCGGGTCTCGGTGGGATACCCATCTCGCGACAAAGAGCTGGAAATGCTCGAGACTCACAGCCTTCGTTCAACCTTTGAGGACTTGGAGCCGGTGGTCAGCGCCGGAGAAGTCGGGGCGATGATCGAGATCGCCCGGCGAGTCGAAGTGGTTCCGGCGGTTCGTAGTTACATCATCGACATCGTCGAAGGAACCCGCCGCCACCCCGAGGTCCTTCTGGGAGCGAGCCCACGCTCGGCGCTCTACCTGCAGAAGGCGTCGCGGGCCCGGGCCGCGTCGGAGGAACGCGACTACGTGACCCCCGACGACGTGAAGATCTTGGCCGGATCGGTGCTCGAGCACCGCCTCGCCTTCCGCCCCGAGGCGCAGATGCGCGGGGTAACGAGCGGCGAGCTGATCGCCTCGGTGCTCGGCAGCACCCGCATCCCCATCCACCGAACCAGCTAGCCGTGACAGCTCGCGGCGGTCAGGTCATCGGTGCGGGCCTCGGATTGTTGCTGGCCTGGGTAGTGCTCGGTGAAGTGGAGTTGCTTGCTGCGGGCTCGGCGATGCTGGTCGCGGTGGTAGTGGCCCTCGCCCTCACCCGACTCGCCCGGCCCCGGATCGAAGCCACCAGGTGGCTCGCACCTAGCACCGTTCACGAAGGCGACCGGGCGTCGGTGAACCTCGTTGTCGCTAACCAGCGGCGCACCCTCGCATTTTCGGTCTCGGTCGAAGACGGGGTCTCGGGTCTCGGATCGGCCCGCTTCCAGATCGGGACGCTGCCAGGGAACGGCACTGCTACCGCGGCCTACCACATCGCCTGTCGCAGTCGCGGGATATATACCGTCGGTCCGGCCACGGTCACGGTCAGCGACCCTTTCGGGCTCGCCGCCAACAACCGCACCTCGCCCATCACCGATCGACTGATCGTCTACCCGGCGATCGAGGCCTTGTCCGGATTCCCGGCGGTTCGGGGCCGCGACCCGGCGATGAGTGCCAGCCGTCCCGAATTCAGCCGGCGAGGGGGTGAAGACTTCTACACCCTCCGCTCCTACCAGGAGGGCGACGATCTTCGTCGGGTGCACTGGGCGTCGTCGGCGAAGCTCGATGAGCTGATGATCCGCCAAATGGAGACGCCGTGGCAATCGCGGGCGCTCATCTTCTTCGACATCAGACGGCGTAGTTACCAAAACGCTGACGCCTTCGAGCGGGCAGTGCGAGGAACAGCGTCGGTAGCCATGCATCTCGGAGGAAACTTCGCCGGCGACCTCTGGCTCGGGTCGGGTCTAATCGATCTTGCCACTCCCGGCGTCGCCTTCGAAGAGCTCGCCAGCGTGCAGCCAGTGCAGGCCATCGACTTGCGGGCAGTCGCCACCCGCATTCGCCACCAAAGCCGGGGAGGGGCTTTGATCATGATCACCGGCACCCCCGATGACGAGACACTGTCTGTCATCCGGCTCTTGGGCCAGCAGTATCGAGTCGGGATCTTGCTCGCCGCCACCGATCAGCCGGGGGCTGTGCTCAACCGGATCCAACAGCTTTCCATCAAGACGGTTGTCACCGGTACCGGTCAGCGCTGGGCACCAGCGTGGAATCAGAGCTTGGCCCGGTCGACGACTCGCGCAATGGGCGTCGGATGACGGTTGCTACCCGCCTCGGCCTCGTTGGCGGCCTCGCCGCGGTCGCCCTCGCTCTTAGCCGAGTGCTGGCCCTGGTCGAGTCGACGCCTGAACAACCATCGATCCTGGGAACCCTGCTGATCGCCACACTCATCGGCGCCGGGATAGCCGCTGCTACTCAGTTGGCCCGGCTGGGTTGGCCGGCGCAAACCATCGCTGTTGTCCTCGGCGCACTGTTGGTCTTTGCACGGTTGGCAGCTCCGGCGAGCCTTGCCGGCGGATTGGTCCCGACCACGGCCACGCTGCCCGCCGCGGGAGCGGAGCTCACGATCGCCCTCGAACTGATCCGCTTCGGAGCGGCGCCGGTGGTGGCCTCGCCAGGGCTGATCGGAGTACTGGCCATTGTGTTCCTCGTCCTCGGCGCCTTCCTCGTGAACGGCATCGCTTCGGTGCGACCGCTCCTGGCCGCCGGCCCGAGCCTCGGCTTCTACCTGCTGTGCGCCACTCTCGATCGCCGGCCGCCGACTTGGTGGACGCCGACCGCGTTAGTCGTAGTGGGTGCCATTGCCTTCCTGGCCGCGGCCCTGCGGTCTCGCGGCGGACGGACGCGGTTGCGGTCGACCGGACGGCCGCTAGCTACCCACAACTGGGTCGCCTCGGTTGTCGTGGTTGGTCTTGTCGCCGCCGCCGGCACAGTCAGTGTGGCCCGCTGGGCGAGCGCAGTCCCAGAGTCGGGTTTGGTGGCATGGCGCAATCCAACCGGGTTCGGCGGAGGCCTCTTCGCGGGTTTCTCCTACAACCTCTTCACCTCGATGCAGCAGGACCTTTCCGCCGAGAGTCCCGAGATCCTTTTCGTCGCCCGGGTTTCGGAGTCGGCTCCGCCCCCGGATCAGCTCTATTGGAAGCTGAGCACTCTCGACACGTTCGACGGCACCTACTGGCTGCAGGCTCCGCTCGCCGTCGAGCGACCGACCTCCCCCTCGGATTGGGAGGCTCCTGACTTTTCCTTCTTGGGGGACACGGTCGCCGTCGATGCGTTCGTGCGGATCGAGGCATTGCGTATGAACATTCTGCCCGTTCTCTACGCGCCCCGCGGGCTCTCGACAGAGGATCGCCTGCTCGAGCAGAGCTATCGAAGCCGCGAGGATGGGTCGGTCAAATTTGACGCCCGGTCACAGCAAGGGCTCCTCTATCGGATTACCTCGCAAATCCCGATCCCCAACCTGTCGATTCTGGCCAGCGAAGACGGAGAGCTATCGCCGATGTTCGAGAACGCCCAAGAGCAGGGATTCTTCAACCTTCCCGCCGCCGACGCCGCCCAGCCCGCTCCTTCTTCCCGCTTGCAGACGATCTACACCGCGTTGCCCGAAGACTTCTCGGATGTGATCAGGGGCCTTTCGCGCCAGATCACCGAGCAGGCAACGACCGACTTCGAACAGGGTTTGGTGCTCGAGGAGTTCTTCAGGACCACCGGTAGCTTTGTCTACAACGCTTCGGTGTCGACGGGTCACTCGGCCCTCGATCTCGAAGACTGGCTGCTCGATCCCGAAAGCCGCAATTATCGGGAGGGATATTGCGAGCAGTTCGCCTCGGCAATGGCGCTCATGGCTCGCGCCCTCGGCATCCCGGCCCGAGTGGTGATCGGCTTTTCGCCCGGCACCATCCAAATTCAACCTGACGGGGCCGAAGTGATCGTCGTTCGCGCGCGGAACGCTCACGCCTGGGTCGAGCTGTTCATGGCCGGACAGGGATGGATTCGATTCGACCCCACACCGCGGGCGGATGGGAGCAACCCCGCCACCGTCGCCACGCTGGCGTTCGACCCGATTGCCTTCCTCCCCGAGCCGGCCGATCCCTCCGGCAACATCGTCCCGGGATCGATCGCGGCCATCGACCGGCGTTTCTTGGAGGGGGGCCTCGATCCCACCACCGGTGGCAGCCCAGTCGTGCCCACCGAGCCAACCCGGCCGTGGACGGCTATCGCCGTTGTGCTCATGTTGATTGCCATTGTCCCCGCGCTCAAAGCCGTGCGCCGTGGCTGGCGATTGCGACGGTTAGCGGCGGGCGACGTGCTCGCCGGTTGGAGCGAACTCTCCGATCGCCTCCGCGACCTCGGTCTTTCAATGTCGCCGTCGCTGACCCCCACCGAGGTGGCCGCTGCGGTCGATCAGGGCATCGGACCCTTGGCGAAACGCGTCACGGCCGCGGTCTACGGGAATCGGGAGTTCACCGATGGGAGATCGGCGCTCCGCTTGGCGGAAAGTTCGTTGCGCGCCCGATTCTCCAAAGCCCGGCGGTTACTGAGTTGGTTTCGGCCCGAGACTCTGCTCAGCGGGTCGATGCATTTTATCCATCGCCAGCCGCGAGTTCCTCGCTCACGTCGGATTCGACCCGTCGCAGAAAATTGAGAAACTGATCGCGATCGAGCTCAAAGCGCGTGACGTCATCTTCAACTTCCCGCGTGATTTGCTCGATCTCGATAAAAAACGCCATCTGTCCTCCCCGTAGCGCATCGAGCACCTCGCCTTCAGCCGCGCCAATTTCGTAAATGCTGACGCCATCGGTGACGAGCTTGACATCACTGAGGTGGCGCTCCATGTCGCCTTGCCGACGCAAGTATTCCCAGGCGCGCCGAACTCGTTGCAACGACATTCCGTTGTCGACCAATGAGCGCACCACTCGCAGGGCCACGAGGTCCCGAAAGGCATAGATCCTGCGAACCCCCGGTCTGCCCCCTGTGCCTTGGACGCTGGGCCTCACCAGCGACATCTTGTCCCAATACCGCAACTGATGTGGTGTGCAGTTAGTCAGCCTGCACGTCTGCTCCGCCGTATAACCCTGCAACGAACCTCTCCTCCCAAAACTTTACGATCACGCGACCGGCGCGCGACTCCCCGGGGTCACGACACCATCGATGATGTCCCTCCAAAGTGCTATCCCGCCGCTTCCCTCAACGTTCCGCGTAGCGTCGACGGGGGCGCCACTGTAGTCGCGTCGTTCTAGTCGCGACCGAGCCGTCCACGACCTTTGTCGTCGTCTGATTCTTCGCCAGCCTGTCCCTCTTCTTCCTTCTCTTGACGGTCGGCGATCACCGTCGTGATAAGACGAGTTGCTGAGATGACGACGAGCACAAAACCGATTACCGCAAGCCAGGTGAAACGACTGATCGCCGCGCCGACGAGGGCCGTCCCGATGACGATGCCGAGCACCGCCCCTCGCGTTCCAAACCGCTGATTGGGATCGATCTTGCGCGCCGCCCGCACAAGCCGAGGATCTTCCGCGTAGAAGTGTCGTTCGATCTCGGCCAGGATTTTCTGCTCTCGGTCACTCAGCGGCATGACCTTTGATTCCTATCAGGTGAACTTGTCTCAGTATACGAACTGCGCTCGATTCTGGGAGAGACCAACAGACCATCTCTTTCTCACGATGCACCGCAACGCGGGCGAATGTCAACCGAATCATTCATCTGTTTTTCCTGTTCCCGCCTGTGGGGAACGCAGGACCACCCGGGCCGGCCCTACCGCCCCTCCGCCGAACCGCTCCCGCACCTCTTCGACGGCACCAGTCAGGTTTTCCCAGCGTGGGTCAAACTCGGTGCTGAGCTGGACCGGAGACTCCGCGTCCTGCACCTGAGCGACGCCGAGGCCGAGCAAGCGCACCGGTCGGTCCCAGTCGAACCGCGCGTGGAGGGAACGGGTGACTAGCCACAGATCGTGCGCTCCGACCACTGCCTGGGTTGGCCGCTCTTGCCGGGTGACAGTCTCGAAATCGGCGTAGCGCACAGTCATTGTCACCGTGGCTCCGGTCAACCCGGCGACATGCAGGCGAGACCCGAGGCGATCGCAGAGGCGCAGGAGCTCGGTGTCGACTTGCTCGGGCGTTTCGAGGTCGTATTCGTAGGTTTCCGAAGCCGAAATGGACTTGGTTTCGCCTGCTGGCACCACCGGCCGCTCGTCGATCCCCTGGGCGAGGCGGTGGAGGTGGTTGCCGGCGACGGTGCCCAACCGTCTCACCAGCGTCGCAACCGGGATTACGGCCAGGTCGCCCATCGTCGCCACGCCGAGTCCTTCCAACGCGGCATGGGTTGCTTCTCCCACGCCTGAGATCGCCCTGACCCCTAGCGGATGGAGGAAGTCGAGTGTCGCTTCTTTTGGAACGCGGAACAGACCGTCGGGCTTGGCTGACTCAGAGGCGAGCTTGGCAATCACCTTGTTGACCCCGATTCCCACCAAAACGGGCAAGCCAAGCCGGTCGCGCACTGTTTTTCGGAGAGCGTGGCCAACCGTTTCCGGATCTGGAAAATGATGGCTGAGGCCACCGATGTCGAGAAATGCCTCGTCGAAGGAAAGCCCCTCGACGAGTGGCGTGAAACTCCTAAAGATGGAAAACACTTCGCTCGAGACCTCGGCATACCGCCGATGATCGGGGGGGACCACGATGACATTGGGATAGGCCGCCCGGGCTTGTCCCATCGGCATCGCCGACCTGATCCCGTACTTGCGAGCCTCATAGCTGGCTGCAGCCACTACTCCTCGCCGTCCTGCGCCTCCGACCACCACCGGCTTTCTCCGCAGCGCGGGGTCGCGCTGACGTTCTACCTCGACGAAGAAGGCGTCCATGTCGGCATGGACAATGTTTTCTGCGAAGCGACCGGTCATGCTCTCCCGTTGTACCAACTTTCTCCCCCCGAAGGGGCGAGTACCCCGTTTCTCCCTCCGACGGGGGTGTGGCCGCCGACGAAGAAGGCGGACGAGGGGGCGTTTTACTGACGCGCGAGGAGGTCGCTCATTGCGGGCCACTTGCAAACGGGTTACCTCGTTCGCGTCACAAGAAAACGCCCCCCTCCCCCTTTCGGGTACTCCCCTCCGGGGGGAGAAAAGCTGGGACACTGGGGACGTGCGCGGGCGACATCTTTGGGCGTGCGGAACGCTGCTGGCATCGGTGATGGGGACCGCGACCTTGCTCGTAGTCGAGCCCGAGCCGTGGCATCCGACCACCGCCGTCATCATTTCTGCCTGCCTTGTCATCTGGGCCACGGTTGCCGTGGTAGCGATCCTGTTGGAACACAGCCGGCTCGGCTATCGCCTTGGCATCTTCGTTTTGGTGTTCTCAGCTGTCATCGCCGTTCTCCACCGCATCTCGCCGATCTGGTGGATCGCAGTGGCGCTCATCGCGGTGAGCGCTCTCCTCACCACCGACCCCACGCTCGGCGGGTGGGTCAGGCAACGAACCTCGGCGGCGCCGGTACCAGCCAGGGCAGTTGTCTTAGCCCTCGTCTTGCTGACGATTCCCGGTCTTACGGCTCTATCAATTCTTCGCTCAGATCCCGGCTCATTGTCGATCCTCGTCCCACTCGACCTCGTACTGCTTTTTGCCTATGTCCGCCGCCCTGCTTTCGCTCTGGCGGCGGTGCGGATCGTCCCGCTGGGGCTGGCGATCGCGGGTCTCACCCTTGCGGGTCCCGGGCGCTGGGTCTGGATTTCCGGCCAGCTCGCCGCCCTTCCCCTGGCTTGGACAAGGGAGGTCCGGCTGGCGATCCGGCCATTGATCGAACGAGGCACCAAAGTGATCATCCCCCCTGAGCTCGCCCCCGCCGAGATTCGGGAAATGCTCGAGGGCAAAGGGTGAAACGGCGGCCCAATCCGTACCTTTTGACCGTGTCGCTCGTGATCGGGGTCCTGATCGGGTGGCTCGGCTTTGTGATCACCAACCTTTCCTGCCGAGCCGAGCAACCAGCGCCGGCCCCGGGCTGTCCGGGCGCCGCTTGGGTGGTTGGAATCGCCTCGTTCTTCGTGGCAGGGATCGGGTTGCTCGTCGTCCTCGGCCTCACCGCCCGCTCGATCGCCGAATATCGAGGCGAGACAGGAGACAAAGGACAAAAGATTTGAGACAGAATCCGTCTCATGTTCGTCTACTCCCGAGCGACCCTTTCGGACCCGAGAACCAGGGCGACGTTGTGGCCGCCGAAGCCAAACGAGTTGGACATCGCGTACTCGCCGGTGAATGGGCGCGCCGCGTTGGCGACGTAGTCGAGGTCACATTCGGGATCGGGATGCTCCTGGTTGATCGTCGGAGGAAGGATTCCCCGATTGAGGGCGAGCAACGACACGATCGCCTCCACCGCTCCGGCCCCTCCCAGGATGTGACCGGTCATGGACTTGGTCGACGAGATCGGCACCCGATAGGCCTCCTCCTTCCCCATGGCGATCTTGATGGCAGCGGTCTCGCCGGCGTCGTTGGCTTCCGTCGAGGTCCCATGGGCATTGATGTAGGAGATATTGCCGGGTTCCAATCCCCCGTCCCGCATCGCCGCCGACATCGCTCGGGCCGCCCCCGTGCCTCCCGGTCGAGGCAGAGTGATGTGATAAGCGTCGGCCGACATCCCATAACCGATGAGCTCGCCGAGAATGGTCGCTCCGCGCTCGATTGCCCGGTCGCGATCCTCGAGGACCACCGCACCGGCCCCCTCCCCCATGACAAAGCCGTCGCGCTCGGCGTCGAAGGGTCGCGAGGCTTTCTCCGGTTCGTCGTTGCGAATCGACAAGGCCCGCGCCTGATTGAACCCTGCGACCCCGTAGGTGGTGATCGCGGCTTCCGCGCCCCCTGCAACCATGACGTCCGCCGCGCCTCGGCGAATGAGCTCGGCGGCGTCGCCGAGCGCGTTGGCCGATGCTGAGCAGGCAGTAACGACGCAGCTCACCGGGCCGAGGAGGTTGTGCTCGATCGACACCAAGCCCGCCGCCATGTTGGCGATGATCTTCGGGATCCCAGTGGGGCTAACCCGTTCGGGCCCGCGCTTGAGCAAGACGGTGATCTCCTCGACAAACGCGTTCATCCCGCCGAATCCAGCTCCGACCATCACCCCGGCCGAGGCGTTCTCGGGGTCGTCGGGCCCGTACTTGATGTCCGCCTGCGCCAATGCTTGACGGCAGGCGACCATGAAGTATTGCGAGTAGGGATCGATCCGGCGTGCTTCGCGCTTCTCAAAGTGTTGCTCGGGGTTGAATCCTTTGACTTCGCCGGCGATGCGGGTTCGATAGTTCGAGGCGTCAAAGTGGGTGATCGGCCCAATCCCCGACCGCCCGGCAACCAGCGCCGACCAGAAGGATTCGACATCGTTGCCGACCGGGGTGACGACACCAAGCCCGGTGACCACGACTCGTCGCCGTCCCCGAGGGTAGGGGGCGGTCACGAGATCAGACGTTGAGCTTGCCGTGGACCAGGTCGATGGCTTCGCCGACGGTGTGGATGTGCTCGGCTTCGTCGTCGGGGATCTTCACCCCGAACTCATCTTCCATCGCCATCAGCAGTTCGACAACGCCGAGCGAGTCCACATCGAGGTCCGTCTCGAAATTGGCACTGCGATTGATCTTGTCGGCGTCGAGCCCGAGCTCGGAAACGAGCACGTCCCTCAGCCGGGTTTCGATCTCTGTTTTTTCCATTTCTTCAGTTTCTCCTGTTTCTGCCTGGCAATTAAAGCGCCAGACCACCCTCTACCGCCAAAACTTGGCCAGTGATGTACCCGGCGGCTTCGGAGGCGAGGAACGCCACTGCCGCCGCCACCTCGGCCGCCTCGCCGAAACGTCCCAGGCTGATCGAGCCGAGAACCGACTCTTTGACCTCGGCCCCAAGGCCCTCGGTCATATCGGTGTTGATAAATCCGGGCGCCACGACGTTGGCAGTTATACCCCGGCTGCCAACTTCTTTAGCCACGGATTTGGTGAAACCAATCAGGCCGGCCTTGCTGGCGGCGTAATTCGCCTGTCCAGGGTTGCCGGCGATTCCCGCCACCGAGGCGATCGAAATGATCCTCCCCCACCGAGCCCGCAACATTGCCTTCACCGCCAGGCGGCTGCAGAGAAAGGCAGACCGAAGGTTCACCGCCAGGACACGATCGAAGTCCTCGGGGGTCATTCGCAATAGCAGGTTGTCAGCGGTGATTCCGGCGTTGTTGACCAGGATCTCAACTGGCCCCAACTGCGCGGCCGCCTCCGTGAACATGGCATCGACCGCGGCAGCATCGGACACATCCGCTCCGAGCGCTATTGCTTTGCCGCCGGCGGCTTCAATCTCGGCGACCACGTCGGCGGCCGGTCCCGACGACGACGAGAAGTTCACCCCAACCTGGTGGCCGTCACGGGCTAGAGCGAAGGCGATGGCCCTCCCTATCCCTCGTGAGGCCCCAGTCACCAGGGCAGTTCGAACCATCAGCTTGTGGGCTGATACTTCCCAAAGAAGTCCACGTTGGGCGCGAGGAGATCGTCGGTGGTGCGGTCGTTGGGCGGGAGGGCAGAGTCGCTCTCTTTGATCGGCTCCACCCGATCACCCCAGCGGATCACGGCTGCTCCCCAGGAGAGGCCGGCACCGAACGCCGCGATCACGATCAGGGCGCCGGGCTCGACCCGGCCTGCCTCCAAGGCCTCGGTGAGTGCCACCGGGATGGTGGCGGCCGACGTGTTGCCATAACTCTGGATGTTGATCATCACTTTTCCGGGGTCGATCTTGAGCCGGCGAGCGGTGGCATCGATGATCCGGATGTTCGCCTGATGAGGAATAAGGAGATCCACCTCTTCGAGGGCAATGCCGGCTTTCTCGAGCACGCGAACCGAGGCGTCGCCCATCGTCGTCACTGCTCGTTTAAAGACTTCGGGACCGTCCATGTGGATGCCAGCGCGTTTCGGATCGGGATCGTCACGATCGCCCTCGGTGCCGTCATGGGGGATCTGGAGAATGGCGGAGGCCGATCCGTCCATGCCCAACTCCGACGCGAGAACGCCGACCTCGTCCTCCGTAGCCTCGAGCACCACCGCCCCCGCACCGTCACCAAACAACACGGCGGTCGATCGATTGGTGAAATCGAGGTGGTAGTGGAGCTTTTCGGCGCCGATGACTACCACCGTCTGGTGTGTGCCGGCCTTGATCATGTTGGCGGCGGTGACGAGCGCGTAGACAAAACCTGAGCAGGCCGCATTGAGGTCGAAAGCGGCGGCGTTCCATGCCCCCAGCTTTGCCTGCACATGGGCAGCGGTGGCGGGGATCGACGAGTCACCGGTACAGGTGGCCAAAACGATGAGATCGCATTCTTCGACGGTTTTGCCGGCGGCGGCGAGGGCGTGCTGGGCGGCAACTGCGGCCATGTCCGACACCTCGACGTGGGAAATCCGCCGTTCCTTGATCCCCGTCCGAGTCGTGATCCAATCGTCGGAAGTTTCCACCAGCGATTCGAGGTCATGGTTGGAAAGAACAGCGGGCGGCAGGCACTTGCCCCACCCGGTGATCATTGCATTCGGCCCGTACTTCAAAAGGGGAACCTCCTCGACTGGTCGATGCTACCGATCGCCCTCGGCGCAGGGGCGCCACCGGCTCGGCGTCCGGAACATGTGAGGATTCCGCTCCTATCCGAGACCGTTGGTGGGAATCGAAGCCACGTCGGACACGGCCTGATAGGTAGCTCCGGGCACCGAGCGCTTGGCCATGCCGACCGTCACGTCGCCCGGTCCGACGTGGACAAAGCGATCGACCCCGGCGGCGGCCATGCCGGTGAGGGTTTCAGAGAAACGGACAGGTGAGGTCACCTGGCGTGCGAGGAGCGCTTTCTCCATCCCCGGCTCATGGGCCGCGGCGGTGACGTTGCTCCACACAGGAAACCGGGCCTGGTGGAATTCGACTCCTGCCACGGCGGCCTCGACTCGATCGGCGGCCGCGCTCATGAACGGCGAATGGAAGGCGCCGGCCACCTTGAGCCGTACGACTTTGCGGAGCCCGTGATTAGACGCCTCAGCTTCAAGCCAATCGAGATCCTCGCCTCCTCCGGCCACCACCACCTGGCCGGGAGCGTTGATGTTGGCGACAAAAAGCCGGCCCCCGGCTTGTCTTCGCGCCAGCGTCACTGCCTCGGCCTGATCGAGATTGGCGCCCAGCAGGGCCGCCATCCCCGAGTCCTCCTGATCGGCCGCTCCGGCCATCGCCCTGCCTCGCTCGGCGACAACCGCCAGCGCCTGGTCATATGCCACGACCCCGGCGGCTGCCAACGCCGTGAACTCACCCAGCGAGTGGCCGGCCGCGGCGGCAGGGATGCTGGTGAGGCGAGGTGCAAGCTCCGCCCACAACGCATAGGAAATCGCAAAGAGTGCGGGTTGGGCGTGCTCGGTCCGCGTGAGCTCCTCCTCGCTCGAGTCGAGGCACATCTCTTTGAGCGACCAGCCGAGAATCGAGTCGGCCTGCTCAACGAGCAGGTCCGGGCGCCGCTCGAACAGATCAGCGCCCATCCCGGAGAATTGGCTTCCCTGCCCGGGGAAGAGGACCGCGTACCCCAAGTCGAGTCAGCCTTGCAAAGGAGCGACGAGCCGGTCGACATCTTCGCGGTCGACGTCGCGATGAGTGACCAGGCGCAACACTCCGATAAACGGCGGGTTGATCTTGATCCCTTGGGCACTGAGATCGGCGCGCCACTGTTCGGTGGGGATCGGGAGGAGATCGGGCTGGACCTGCACCATGTTGGTTTCGACCTGGCCGAGATCGACTGCCCCCGGCGCAGCTTCGTGCAACCGTTCTCCCAGAAAGCGGGCCACTTCGTGGTCTTCCTTGAGCCGGTCACGGTCGCGCAGGGCGATTCGGGCGGCGGCCGCGATGACCCCGACTTGGCGCATCCCTCCCCCCAACCGCTTGCGCAGATAGCGAGCTTCGTTCATCAGCTCATGGGTGCCGCACAGAACCGACCCGATCGGAGCGCCCAGGCCCTTGGAAAAGCAAAACTGGACAGTGTCAGCGTTCCGGGCGAAGACGTCGGCCGGCACCCCCGAGGCGGCCACGGCATTGAAGAGACGAGCGCCGTCGAGGTGAATGGACAAACCGAGCCGGCGAGCGGTGGCGCTCGCTGCCTGCATCACCTCGAGGGGGATGACTTTGCCGCCCAAGAGGTTGTGGGTGTTCTCCCAGATCATCAAACGCAGGCGCGGGAAGAATGCCGAATTGGCGACAGCCTCCTCGACCTGGGCCGAAGTGATCCGGGCCCCAGGCGCCTCGACGGTCCGAAACCCGACCCCCGACAGGGCGGAGGCGGCACCTTTCTCGACGCTACGCGAATGGATGCCGGGGTCGCAGAGGATGTCGTCGCCAGGTTTCGTTTGCATCATGATCGCGATCTGGTTGCCCATCGTCCCTGTCGGCATGAAGACCGCCTCTTCCTTGCCCACCACGGCCGCCGCCTCTTCCTCCAACGCGTTAGCGGTGGGGTCGTCGGAATAGACGTCGTCTCCCAGCGGTGCCGCGGCCATCGCCGCCAGCATCTCCGGGGTCGGACGGGTCACAGTGTCGGAGCGAAAATCGACGACGCCGTCTGCAAAAGCCATGGCCTCAGGGTACCAACCACTTTCCTGCGTAACTTGGCGCCCCTAATCATGGGGCTTTTTACGCAGGAATGGTTTTAGAGCCGGTCTAAGACCCGACGGATGCCGCGGACCGCCTGCGCGATCCGGTGCTCGTTCTCGACGAGGGCAAAACGAACATGGAGATCGCCCGAAGGGCCAAAACCGACGCCGGGACTCACCGCCACCTTGGCTCGGTCGAGCAAGTCGAGGGTGAAGGCCATCGAGCCGGCATCGGCATAGGGATCGGGGATCGCCGCCCAGACAAACATCGTCCCCATCGGCTTTTCGACCTTCCAGCCGTTCCGGTTGAGACCGTCGACCAGCACCTCCCGGCGGCCGCGATAGATCGCGTTCACCTCTTCGACGTAGTCATCGCCTTCGTTGAGAGCGATGATCGACGCGATTTGGATCGGCTGAAACGTGCCGTAATCCAGATAGCTCTTGAGCTTTCCCAGCGCGGCCACCGCCTCCGGGTTGCCGACGACGAAACCCATTCGCCAGCCCGCCATCGAATGGCCCTTGGTAAGCGTGTATAGCTCGACGGCCACCTCCTTCGCCCCCGCGACCTCAAGGATCGATGGAGGCCTGTACCCGTCGAAGGCGACGTCGGCATAAGCAAAGTCGTGGACGAGAAAGATGCCTCGGTCACGGGCAAACCCCACCAGGCGTTCGAAGAACGGAAGGTCGACACAGGTTGTGGTCGGGTTGTGAGGAAATGAGCAGATGAGCACCCGGGGCGAAGGCTGCTCGCCACAAATCGCGTCCAAGGCGTCGAAGTATCCCTCGTCGGAGGAAACCGGCACCCTCCGAATCTCCGCTCCCGCCATCCGCGGGGCGTAGATATGTATGGGATAGGACGGCTCCGGGACGACGGCCACATCGCCCGGCTCGACCAGGACCCACAACAAATGGGAGAGTCCTTCTTTGGCGCCGATGGTGGCAATTACCTCGGTTTCGGGATCGAGCCCTATCCCGAAACGCCGCTGGTAGCGGTCGGCTACCGCCCGGCGCAGGTTGGGAAGCCCGCGGCTGACCGAGTAGCGATGATTGCGTGGATTGCTGGCCGCCTCAACGAGCTTTTGGACCACCACGGGATTGCTCGGGATGTCAGGGTTGCCGAAACCGAGGTCGATGACATCGTCGCCCGCCCGCCGCGCCTCGAGCTTGCGCTGGTTGACCGTCCCAAAAACGTACGGCGGCAATTGGTCGACGCGCCGAAAGTCCATTTGTTGGGAGGGTACCGGGTCAGTCGATCAGACCGGACAGCAGCTCCCAGTTGGAACGGCGGTTGGGCACCACCGAGACCACCAATTCATCGGCCACGGCGCCAAGTTCGTCTAGCTGTTGTCGGATCGACTGCGGGTCTCCGGCCAAAGCGCGGTCGGTTCCACCGCGACGCGCGATCAACTCGTCGAGCTGTTCCTGATCTGGAGCCAGCAGCACCGTTCCGCCCCACGAGACCCTGATCTTGGGAGCCGTCGACCGGACGTCAGCCGCCTCAGCCGCGAAGTCGTCGACAGAAGCCCCCCAGCAGTTCCAGCCATCGGCCAGCTCGGCGGCAATCGCCCGGACTCGTTGATGCCTCCCCCCCACCCAGACCTCCACTCCGGGCGCCCGGTGGCGGATCGACTCGATGGTCCGGATCAACAGCTCCAGTCGCTCTGCGAGCGGCGGGAGCGGAATCCCGAACCGGACAGACTCATCGGCAGTGAGTCGGTCACCGATCCCGAGACCGATCGTGATCCGGCCGGGAGCGATGGCGCCGAGGGTGGAGGCGATAGCGGCGGTCACCTCCGGTGGACGGAGGGTCGCCCGGATCACCAGCGAACCGACCCTTTTGGTTGCAAGGGCGGCCGAAGCGCCGAGCGCCGCGGCGGCTTCGAACACCGGCCGGTTCGGGTCATCGAGCGGCACGAGATGATCGTAAAAGAAAACGCCGGCCAAGCCGGATGGGTCGCGGACGAGGTCGAGCAATGGCTCCGGGTCGGTGCTGAATTGGGGAACGGTCACCGAGACCGGGATCATCTCAGGATCCGGCCAGCATCCCCAAGAGCTTGCGGATCTTGGCAGGGACCAGATCGTTCGCAGTCGAGAGCACGGAACGCACCATCCCCAAGAGATCCTGGGGACCGTCCCAATGCTCGAGCACCACTTCCTCGCCGGCACGCTCGATGAGATGGTTGAGGGCAAAGACGATCAAGAACAAGTCATCAACGATGCCAATCACCGGGATCACCTCGGGAAGGACATCGATGGGTGACATGACGTAGCCAATCGCCGCCATCAAGACGAGCTTTGACCGACGGGGCACGCGGGGGTCTTTGACCAGACGTCCGAGCAGCTTGATCAAATTCGGAAGCATCAGAACGGAATCCGTAGCCAATTGTCGAAGCTGCATCGCTGCCCCTCCTTCTGGGGGAATGACTTCATCGGGACGCACCGAACGAGTTGCGAAACGTCGATCCCCTTGCATGTCGATTCAGGATAAGGCCTGCGAATCTTTTTGCGCCAGCAACGCCGCGCCGATGGCTCCGGCCCAGATCCCATGCCTCGACGCGACGATCGGCGGCGGCGGTCGATGAATATCGCTCAGGCGGGCAATCTCATCCAGTGCCGCCGGAAGGATCTCATCGCCGTGCTCGGCGGTCACTCCTCCTCCCACCACATTCACCGCCGGGTCGAGAATTGTGATCAGGTTGAACAGACCTCGCCCAAGCCAGATGCCGGCATCCTGAAGCTGGGCAGGGCTGGTCCCCACCTCGGCGAGTCGCCAGGACGAAATCCGAGTCTCCCAACAGCCAAGCCGCCCGCAGCGACAGACCCGGCCGTCGGGCTCAATGGTCATATGACCGACCTCGCCGGCGAAGCTGCGGCCGCGATAGACGTCGCCGCCGGTCCATAGCCCGGCACCAATCCCTGTTCCCAGCATCACGACCAGCACCGGGTCTTGGGCGAGGCTGGTGGCTTCGGCACGAGTCGCGCAATTGGCATCGTTGTCGACAGCCACCCGACGGCCGAGCCGGGCCGAGAGCTCGGCGCCGATCGGCACGTCGACCCCGTCGAGATGGGGAGCCCAGCGCAAAATTCCTCGGTGGTGATCGACCAGACCGGCGATGCCGACACCGATCGGCTCTTCCGGTTCGGCCAGCGAGACCAACTCGTTGGCGAGGAGCTCGGGCCACGCACGTTTGACGTCAACTTGGCCTCGCCAGACAACCTCGTTGTCGGCGAGGCGGACAAACTTGATCCGGCTGCCGCCAACATCAGCCCCGATCGCCATCGGTCCTACTCGACGTTGATGCGTTGCCGGGGTTCGTCAGGTGAGTCTTCCTGGCCCACCCGGGCCAGCTCATCGAGGACTGCGGACAACGCCTTCAAACCCTCGATCCCAGCCATAGCCAGGTGATAGGCGGCGCGCTTACCTGCCCTGCGCAACGCTTCCGCGGTCTCTGACTCCAGGATCACTTCTTGGCACGTTTCCTCGCCGGGGCGGCGCCGAAACTAACCCGCAACACGCCCTTCTCGAGCTTCGCTCTGGTCACTTGCCGGCGGCGCAGGGTGTCGGGAAGGACAAACGAACGCCGGTAGGGGCCCACCTGCAAAAAGAGCTCCGAGCCGTGCCGGAACACATCGACGTCGCCTCGCTCCACAAAAGGCACCTTCATCTCCATCACGATTTCCCCGGCTTTCTCGGTCACCTTGAATGGGCTCTTCGCCGTAAAACCGGTGATGGGGTCTTTCGATCCGTAGAGCTCATCGGCCATCAGCCGGAGCTTTTCGACTCCGACCATCTCGTCATCAAAAAGGCGGAGCCGAAGCCGAGGCACGTCCGCGAACCCGGAGTCGATGGTGTCGAGATGACCTTTCTGGATCGACCGCCAGCGATCAAAGTAGGGATCGGAGACGGCGTCGGGCAACACTCGGTTGATCACCACCGAATCGACTCCGTAGCCAAACAGTGCCAAGTAGGTGAAGGTCCGTCGCGCCTCGTCGATCACCATCTTTTCGGGGTTGACGACGAGCCGGGCCGAGGTCGTTTGTGGATCGGCCAGCAAGGCTTTGACTTTCTCCACGCCTTCGAACACCGACTGCGCGGCCTGGTAGACGTTGTCCTCGGCAATCGGTAGGTCGGTGAGCCGGGTGAGGAGTGGCCTAGCGGCCTTCATCAGACGGCGTTCGGCGGGCATCACCCGTTCGAAGTACCAACTGAGCACCTCGGGCAGGGAGAGCAGCCGGAGGGTTTCGGCCGTAGGGGCACAGTCGACGACGATCACATCGTAATCGCCGCTGCGCGCCTGCCGATCGACCTCGAGCAGGGCGAACAGCTCGTCCATGCCGGGGAACACCAAGAACTCCTCGGCTTCGATCCCGGTGACGCCGCCCCAGTCGAAAACTTGCATGATCTGGTCGCGAATCGAGCCCCAGTGCCGATCAAGCTGGGACTGGGTGTCGATCTGCTGACCCGACAAAAGCGGAAAGATCTCGCTCTCGACATCTCCGAGGGGCACCCCGACCGCGTCGGCTAGAGAATGAGCCGGGTCGGTCGAAGAGACCAGCACGCGATGCCCGCGATCGGCCGCCGCAACTGCGGTGGCCGCCGCGACGGTGGTCTTGCCGACGCCGCCCTTGCCCGTAACGAGGATGACACGCACTGACCGCCAGCATATGCAGCCGAGCCGCCTCGGACTCAGGCCAGCAGGCCCGAAATCAACGGGCCTCGCACCGGGCGCCCCGGGGTCGGGATCGACTAGGCGGTCCGGACCGAGTCTGCCTCTTCCAGGCCGAGCTCGGCGATCGAAACCTCGCGCATCTTGTACTTCTGCACTTTGCCGGTCACCGTCATCGGGAACTCGTCGGCGATCCTCAGATAGCGCGGGATCTTGTAATGAGCGATGCGGTCCTGGCAGAACTCTCGCAGGTCCTCGATCGTCAAGCTTTGCCCTTCTCGCAGCCGGACCCATGCATAGAGCTCCTCCCCATACTTGGCATCCGGCACGCCGACGACCTGCACGTCGACGATCGCGGGATGGCCGTAGAGAAACTCTTCGACCTCGCGCGGATAGATGTTCTCCCCACCCCGGATGACCATGTCCTTGATACGGCCAACGATGTTGACATAACCCTCCTCGTCCATGGTCGCCAGGTCGCCGGTGTGCATCCACCCGGCCACATCGATCGCCTCGCTGGTTGCTTCGGCGTTGTCCCAATAGCCACGCATCACCGAGTACCCGCGGGTGCAAAGTTCCCCTGCTTGCCCACGCTCGACTGTCTTTTGAGTTTCGGGGTCGATGATCTTCGATTCGACGTGAGCCATGATCCGGCCGACCGTCGAAACCCTGCGCTCCACCGGATCGTCGGTTCGGCTCTGGAAGGACACCGGTGACGTCTCGGTCATCCCGTAGGCAATTGTGACCTCGTCCATGTTCATGTCCGAGATCACTCGTTTCATCACCTCGATGGGGCAGGGCGAGCCGGCCATGATCCCGGTGCGGAGGCTGGAGAGCTCGGCCGTAGCGAAGGTCGGGTCGTCGAGCATGGCGATGAACATGGTCGGGACGCCATAGACGGCTTCGCATCTCTCTTCTCCGATCGCGGCCAGCGTGGCTGCCGGCTCGAAGCCCTCGGCCGGATAAACGACGGTGCCACCCCGACTCAACATCCCGAGATTGCCCATCACCATGCCAAAACAGTGGTACAGCGGCACCGGCACACACAACACCGACTGTGCGTTCAAGCCCTGCATGCCGGTTACGAAGTAGCCGTTGTTGAGGATGTTGTGATGGGTGAGCGTGGCGCCTTTGGGATTGCCGGTAGTGCCGGAGGTGTATTGGATATTGATCGGGTCGTCGAATTCGAGCGACGACTGCACCCGACGTAGATCGTCGTCATTTGTCCCGTCTTGGCGGTCGAGGAAATCCTCCCACTGGAGATCGCCGCCTTCGCCGAGCGAGATAACCGTGGCGAGCGAATCGAGCCCGGAGCGGACAGCTTCGATCGTTTCCAGATAGGAAGTCCCCTTAAAGGCCTCCGCCGACACCAACACCGAAACTCCGGATTGAGTGAGCGCATAAGCGAGCTCGTGACTTCGATAGGAAGGGTTGACATTGACGAGAATCGCTCCAACCTTGGCCGTCGCGTACTGCACCACTGCCCACTCCGCCCGGTTGGGCGACCAAATTCCGACTCGGTCGCCCTGGCCTACTCCGAGGGTGAGGAACGCTCGAGCGCAACGATTGACCTCTGAGACAAAATCGTTGTAGGTCCAACGGATTCCCTGATGGCGGGAAACAAGGCAGGTGTTGTCGCCGTTCTCCGCGGCGACGGCGTCGAGGTTGTCACCGATTGTTTGACCAATAAGGGGATCGACGGCAGTGCCGGATGCGTAGCTCAGCATTTGGAGGGTGTCTACTCCTAAGTCTGCCGGGCCAGTTGTTCCACTCTCTTGCGCAGCCCTCGCAGGGCGGTGCCGACCAACTGCTTCTCAGCCTGCCGGCGCAAGAAACCCGGGATCGTGAAGGACGGCTCCACCCGGAGGCCGTAGACGACCTCGGTGCGGCCGTCACCGACATCGTTGAAGACGTAGGAGCCATCGAGCTCCTTGAGATCGGGGCCGGGCTCGGCCATCCAGGTCATCGAGTTAGGCTCGTCGTAGGAATACTTGAGGACGTAGGTGATCTCCTTGACCATTCCGTCGACAACGAATCGGGCCCGCGCCGCCCGGCCCTTCTTGTCCTTCTCAAGGACCTCGACTTCTTTCACCCCCGTCGCCCACTGCTCGTAGGACTCGAGGTCGGCGGCGACGGCAAAAACCTGGGCGGGGGTCGCCGAGACTTCGATCGATTCGATGGTGCCTTCGACCATATATGCGCTTGAGGTTACCCAAAGGCAGAAGCTGAATCGCTAGGGCAAGACATCAGATTTCAGACTTCAGACCTTCCCATCTGAAGTCTGACATCTGATGTCTGTCATCTATTTGCCGTTCTCCGAGAAGTGCATCCAGTCTTTCAGTGTCTGCCAGTTCCCGCCCCATTCCCAGCCCAGGTCGGCGAAGGCTTCAATGATCGCTATTGCCGCGGGGTCGTCCGGGTCGAGCATCCCCGGCCGGAGCTCCGCTCTATCGGTATAGGCCGAGGCAAGCTCGGGGACCACCACTTCCTCGCGCCAGTAGGGGTTGTGGAACGGGTTGAGGTCGATCGCCAGGCCGTAGGCGTGCATGGACCAGCCGCTGTCTTGGGCGACCACCGGCCGGCAAACAAAGCTGGTGGTGTCGTTCGAATCACCCGTTGGAGGAGCGTCGAGCTCGAGGTCGGTGATCACCCTCATCTGCTCAAGGGGAAAACGATGCTCATAGACGGTTCGCATCACCTCGAGCATTCCTTCGCCGTAACGAGCGTTCACGATCAACTCGCCTTTGTGAGCCTGCCCGTCGAAACCGAAGAAAGTGACCACTAAATACGAGAGGTCCTCGACGGCGGTAGGGCACCCCTCATGCCAGCTCGAGCGGGCGAGGACGTCGATTGGCACCGGGCCCACCGTGCCGAGGAACTCGTCCGACTCGAGCGGTCCCAGCAGGTCGATGGTCGGGAAGCGCCGGTTGACCAGCTCCTCCGGGGTCGGTTGGATCTCGCCGAGACCGTCCGGACGCAGCGGGAGAATTCGCGTCCCGAGCCAATCGGGCCGTACGGTGCCCGGTTCGGGTGGGATCGTGGTGGCGGTGATGGTCGCTGGAGCCAATGTCGTCGTCGGCGCGGCCGTTGTCGTCGCCGAGGTCGTGCTGGTGGTTACAAGGACTGACGTTGCGGTCGTCGTCGGCTGCGGCTGTGAGGTGCAGGCGACGAGCAAAGCCAGGACTGCCAACAGGCGCCTCATGGCGAGAACTCGACCGGCCGACCGGTGGCGCGGAAGTAACCGACGTTTCGGCAGACCGTTCGGCCCACCCGCCACGTGGTTGCTTGCGGCTGGTGGATATCGCCAAAGAAGTGATAGCGGGGCTGGAACTCGCGGAGGTAGTCGAGGATGGGCCCAGAGCTTCGCTCCCGACGTCCGGTGATCACATCGGTCGACAACGCCGGCACCCGGGGAGGGAGATGCGAGCAGAGGACATCGACCTCACCGACCTTTTCGAGTTTCGCCACCATCTCCTCATCGGACACCTCGCCGGCCCCGGCCAAAGGCGTGGCGGTGCCTCCCCCGACGAAACCCACCGTTACTCCTTCGATCTCGTGGACCTCGGCGTCGACAAAACGCATGGTCGCTGGCAGGGCCGCGGCCAGGAGCTGGGGATTGTCGACGTTGCCATAGGTGCAGAATCCGCGCGCGCCGGCGAGCGCCTCTTGGCATAACTCGTACTGCGCTTTGATCCCCGCCTGAATCTGCTTGGTGATCTCGGTGCGTCGCTCGCCCGTCGCTTCACCCCAGGTCTGGCGCATCGCGTCGTAGTCACCCAAGGCCCGATTCTTGGCAATCACTGCGCCAAACTCAGTGCCCAAGACATCGGCGATGATGCCTTCTTGGGTTCGATAGTCCAAGAGATTGATGAGGTCGCCCAGGATGAGAAGGGTCTCGTTTCTTGCTACAACTGCCCGCAGCGACTCGAACGCGCCGTGCACGTCGGAGACCAACAACATGCCTCAGGGCTCCGCGGGCTGTTTCTCAGATGCCTGCGGACGATCGATCCACCCGGCATACCAAGCGGCGGCCGCCGCTCCGAGCAAGGCCAAGAGCAGAGACACCGGCCAGGTGATGTCACGAGGGGAGAACTCGGCCGACAGGCCGCCGATGCCGAATGCGACCAGACCCGCCACCAGCCGGCGACCCCAGCGACCGAAACGTCGGTCCGGGTCCATTAGCGGGCGCTCGTTCCCGAGGTAGGTCGCAAAAATCCAGGCGATCAATGCGGATAGCCCGACTATGAGCGCCACTGCGTAAACCTTTACCACTGGCGCCCAGGTTAGAGCTAAGCCCGATTCAGCCCGTGACCGCCCCGGTCTCGGCCGAGCCGACCAGGCGGGCGTATTTGGCCAGCGCCCCGGTTGAATAACGCGGAGGCTGGGGTTTCCAGTTGGCGCGGCGGTCAGAGAGGGCGTTCTCATCCAACAAGAGGTCGAGTCGGCGATCGGCAATCGAGACACGGATTCGATCCCCCTCCTCAACCAGGGCCAGCGGGCCGCCGACCTCGGACTCGGGTGCGACATGTCCGATGCACAGCCCGGTCGTTCCCCCCGAAAAGCGCCCGTCGGTGATAAGGAGGACGTCGCGGCCGAGGCCGGCGCCCTTAATAGCGGCAGTGATCTGCAGCATCTCCCGCATTCCCGGCCCGCCCTTGGGCCCCTCGGTTCGGATCACAACAACGTCTCCCGGGTTCAAGCGATGCTCGAATAGGGCGTCGAGCGCGAGTTGTTCCCCGTTGAACACGCGCGCCGGTCCTTCGAAGATGTCGAGCTCGATCCCGGCGGTTTTCACCACTGCCCCTTCGGGGGCAAGGTTCCCGCGCAGGATCGCGATGCCTCCCTCGGACGAGATGGGCGCCAAGGATGCCCGGATGACAGCCTGATCGGACGGGAACGCGACCTCGGCCAAGTTCTCCGCCATGGTCGCACCGGTAACGGTGAGAGTGTCACCGTGTAGCAGTCCAGCGTCGAGCAAGACCCTCAGCACCACCGGCACTCCCCCGATCCGGTCGAGATCGACCATGTGAAAGCGCCCGAACGGCTTCAGGTCGCCAAGGTGGGGGGTTCGTCGCGAGATCCGATCGAAGTCCTCGAGGTTCAGCTCAACACCGGCCTCATGGGCGATCGCCAGCAGATGCAACACCGCGTTCGTGCTTCCGCCCAGCGCCATCACGGTGGCGATGGCGTTCTCGAATGCCGGACGAGTCATGATTTGGCGGGGCCGGATATTGCGTTCCAGGAGATTCATCACCGCTTCCCCCGAGCGGCGAGCGAAATCGTCGAGACGGGAATCGTCGGCGGGCACCGCCGCCGAACCAGGCAGCGACATCCCGATCGCCTCCCCCACTGAAGCCATCGTGTTGGCGGTGAACATCCCCGCACATGAGCCGATGCCCGGACAAGCATTGCGCTCGATCTGGCCGAGCTCGTCGAGGTCGATCTCGCCGGTCGAGTAGGCCCCGATCGCCTGAAACACGTCGACGATCGAGATGTCCTGGTCGCGGTGACGTCCGGGGCGCGACGACCCCCCGTACAGGAAGACCGAAGGCAAGTTGGTCCGGGCCGCGGCCATGAGCATGCCCGGCAGCGACTTGTCGCAGCCTGCGATCGAGACCATGCCGTCGAACCGTTCGCCGTGCATCACCAGCTCTACCGAGTCAGCAATGACCTCGCGGCTGACGAGCGAGGACCGCATGCCTTCGTGCCCCATCGAGATCCCATCCGACACGGCGATGGTCGTGAAGATGAAACCCACCCCTCCGTGGTCGAAGACACCGGTTTTCGCCGCCTGGCACAAACGAGGGCCGGAGAGGTTGCACGGGGTGACTTCGTTGCCCGCCGAGACGAGGCCGATCTGGACCTTCTCGAAGTCCGCATCGGTGAGGCCAAGTGCTCGCAGCATCGCTCGCGCCCCGGCCTTGGTCGGCCCCTCGGTGACGTCCTGGGAATGGATTTTGGCCGGCATTTTCCGATGGTACGAGGGAAATGTCAGCACACCGACACAGGTAAGGTTTTCCGCTTGCAGATCCCCACTCTTCCGCAAATCGAGTTCGCCATCCCTGCGGCGATGGCCCGCACCGTCGAGCTGGCTTATAACTTGTGGTGGTCGTGGAGTGATTCGGGGACGAGCCTCTGGTCGAACCTCGATCCCGTCGCCTGGGAACAGCGGCACAACCCGATCGATCTCCTGAACTCGATCGAGCCGCGGCAGTGGCAGATCGTGAGCCAGCTCGAAGCCGTGCAGGAGCGCTATCAAAAAGCACTCGCCGATTTCGACGATTATCTCGGCGACCAGGACACCTGGTACCGGCGGCAAGACCAGCACCTCGGCCGGCCGATAGCGTATCTCTGCACCGAATTCGGGGTCCACGCGTCGGTGCCGTTCTACTCGGGAGGTCTCGGCATCTTGGCCGGAGACCATCTCAAGTCAGCCTCGGACCTCGGGCTGCCCTTGGTCGCGGTCGGCCTGCTCTACCGGCGCGGCTACTTCCGCCAAGAGGTCGAGCCGGGTGGTGATCAGCAGCACATCTATCCCTCCCTCGATGTGCGCCGGTTGCCGGTGCGACCAGTGGAGTCGCCCACCGGTGGCCAGCTCAAAGTCGAGGTCGAGTTTCCCGGCCGGCAGGTGCAGGTGGCGGTTTGGAAGCTCGACGTCGGCCGGGTGCCGTTGCTGCTCCTCGACACCGACATCCCCGAGAATGATGTGTCTGATCGACCCATCACCCACACCCTCTACGTACGGGGACGTCCGATGCGACTTTGCCAGGAGATGGTGCTGGGAATCGGAGGCGCTCGGGTGCTGAAAGCGCTCGGGATCACGCCCTCGGTTTGGCATATCAACGAGGGTCATGCCGCCCTGGCACTCGTCGAGCTGATCAGAGAGACAACGAGCGCCGGAGTCGACCTCACCGAGGCGACCGACTCGATCAAGCAGCGAACGATCTTCACCTTGCACACCCCGGTACCTGCCGGGAACGAAGTCTTCGATCGAGGACTGACCGACTACTACCTGAAACCCCTCATGGAGCGAATGAGCGTGAAATCAGAGGAGCTGGCCAACCTCGGTGTGGCCAAAGGCGACACTCATCGCTTCGACCTGGGAGCGCTTGCTATCGAGATGTCGGCAGTGGTCAACGGGGTGAGCAAGCGGCATGCGGAAGTGGTGAGCGCCGATTGGGAATACCTAATCGGCGGGCCTGCTCATGCGGTGACCAACGGGGTCCATACCCCGAGCTGGATCGGCCGTGATGCCGGGCACGTCCTCACCGACCGTTTCGGGTCCACCTGGCCTTCGGTCTTGCTCGAGGATGCCAACGCCGAATCCCGTGTCGCCAAGCTGACCCCCGCCGAGATCCTGTCGGCGCATCGAGTGCGCAAAGAGATCTTCACCAATTTTGCCCGCGGCCGTCTGCGCAGGCAGTTCGCCCGGCACGGGGTTTCGCCCGATGAATTACGCGAGGTGGACGACATGCTTCCCAACGACCGGCTGACTCTGGGTTTTGCGCGCCGATTCGCGTCCTACAAACGAGCGACCCTGATGTTCACTGACCTCGACCGTTTCGAGGCGCTCGTGACCAATCCCAAGATGCCGGTGCAGGTGGTGTTTGCAGGCAAGGCCCATCCCGCCGACCGCCCGGGGCAGGACTTCATTCGACAGATTTACGAACTGTCCCAGCGGCCCTCGCTCAAGGGGCACGTCTTCATGTTGGAGGACTACGACGCCCGCATCGCCCGCTTCATGGTGCAAGGGGCCGACGTTTGGGTCAACAATCCTCGCCCGCCGATGGAAGCTTCGGGGACCTCGGGGATGAAGGCCGCCATCAACGGCACCCTCAATCTCTCGGCGCGGGATGGTTGGTGGCTCGAGGGATTCAACGGCACCAACGGCTGGGCCTTCGGCTCCCCCAATGGCAACCATGACCACGAGGCCGAAGATCAGGCTGACGCCGTTTCCTTCTACGAGCTGATGGAAAGCGAGGTCGTGCCTGCCTATTACGACCAGGACGCGGAGGGGGTTTCGGCTCGTTGGACGAAGATGATGCTGGACTCGGTGGCCTCGACCCTCGTCGCCTTCTCCAGCCACCGGATGGTGGCCGACTACGCCAATCTGGCTTACTTCCCGATGGGGACTCGGTCGAGCTCCTGACGGACCCGGGGGTCGGTTTCCAGCCGTAGCCGTTCATCTATTACCGCCCGGGCGCCGTCGAGTTTCTGCAACGCCCACACGGCGTGAGCACGGAGAAGCCAGTCGGGGTGTGCCGCGTACGGGGCCACCACCTCGACCATTTCCGGCTTGCGGGAGTTGCCGGCGGCGATCAGGGCGTTGCGGCGGATGATGCGCGGGTCCCGATGGGGAATAAACCAGTGGCCAAACTCGGCGAGCAACGTCCAATCGGCGGCCCACAGGACCCAGCGCAGATCGAAGCGGAGTCCGTCGTCGCTCCCCGCTGCCTGAAAGGCGCGGCCCGGAGGGCAAGCGTCAAGGCAATCGTCGCAGCCATAGAGGCGGGCACCCATCGGTTCCCGCAGCTCTATTGGAAAGACTCCGGGAGTCTGCGCCCAGGCGGCGAGACAACGCCGCGCGTCGAGTATGCCGGGAGCGACCAGCGCGCCGGTGGGACACGCGGGTAGGCAGGCCGCGCAACTTCCGCAGCCGCGGGTCATCGGTCGGTCTGGTTCGATCGCCAAGTCGGTGACCACCGATCCGATCAGAAACCACGGTCCTAGCCCGGGGGCGAGAACCATCGAATTCTTCCCCCACCAGCCGATCCCGGCTCGAACCGCGGCGGCGCGATCGACCAACCGATTGTCGTCGCAGAGCACCTCGGCGTCGTGTCCGGCCCCGAGGAGGGCTTTCTGGATATCTTCGAGACCCCGGCGCAACGGCTCGTAGCCGGGGAGACGAGCCGAAGCCGCCACCATGCCTGAGTCCGCGCGTTGACCGGTGGACGGTCGGTAGCTCTTCGCCGCGACGACCAGCGTTTGGGCCCAAGGAAAATGCGACCGCAGATTCGTGGCTGCGCCTGGGTCGTTGTAGGTAAAGCCGAGGCGACCGCTCAGCCCCTCGCGGTTGCGGCGCTCCAGCTCGCCTTCGACCGCGGGAAAGGGGTCCGTTGCGGCAAAACCGACTCGATCAAGCCCGGCGGCGATCCCGATCGAAATGAGCTGGGTCCGCATCTCCGCTTTCTAGCTCTGGGTCCATCACTAGTCGCAACCTTGGAACCAGTCCCTCTTCAGCTAGCAGCTCGAGGGCCTCGATCTCCTCGGTCTCCAGGTCGAGCGACGAGCCCGAATGGAGGATGAAGGTGACCACACAGTCGTCGCAGGCCTCGGTCTTGTCGGCGATACAGGAGTCGCAGTCGATGTGCATGTCCCCGACCGTATCGGACGCCTGGGACAAATTAGGCAGCGGTCTCGTCGGTGTGGGCGATGTGGGTGAGCTGGCGCCAGATCAGCACGACGAAGAGTGCCGAACCGGCGAACGCAAACCAGAACGGGGCGGCGACTCCCCATTGCTGGGCCAGCGCGCCCCCAATCGCCGAGCCGACGACGAGGCCGCCAAACACCCCGACCAGGTGTACCGAGCTGACCCGACCTTGGAGCTCCATTGGCACCGCCCGCTGGCGCACCGTCACCGAGGTCGTGCCCCACACGAACGCATGAGCCCCAAAGACGAAGAACACCGGCATCGCAATTCGGGGGTCCATTGCCATAGCCAACGCCAGATGGATGAAGGTTTCGATGATCAAACCGATCCGCATCAGGTTGCCAAGGGTCACTCGCCGCGTCAGCCATCCGTAAGAAAGCGTCCCGACCACGCCTCCCAGAGCGATCATGGTCGTGATCAACCCGAAACCAACTTCGCCCAATCCAAGCCGGCGCGTCGCGTAAAGCACCAGGACCGACCAGGCAGCGCCAAAGGTGATGTTGAAGGTGAAGATGGTCAGTACCAATGTGCGAACAGCGGCGTTATGCATGGTCCACCGGAATCCTTCGGCGATATCGGTGCGGAGCCGAGTGGAAGCATCTCTATCACGACCATGCGCGGGCAAGGCGACCCGAGCCACAAGCATGATCCCGAAGAGCACCAAGACCGCCTGGGCGACAAACGGCCAGGCCATGCCGGCGGCAAAAAGCAATGCTCCGAGCGGCGGTCCCACCAACTGATTCACGGTGACGAAGCCTGCCTGCAGGCGAGAGTTGCCAATCGCCAGGTCGTCGCGGTGAACGATCATCGGGAGCAAGGTGGCCGACGCGTTATCGGCGAAGAGCTCGGCAGTGCCAAGCAGAAACATCGCCCCCAGGACTAACCCGATCGAGACTGTCCCCGTCACGACCATCGTCGCGAACAACACGAGGATCACGACCCGAACGGCATCGACGGTGACGACGATCGCCTTGCGATTGAGCCGGTCCGTCAAGGCGCCGGCATAAAGACCGAACACCAAGGGCGCCGCCCATTGCAGCATGGCCGCCAGCGCGACTAGAAAAGCCTGGTCAGTTTGCGAAGCGACAAGGAGCGGTCCGGCGGCGAGGGCTATCCCGTCACCGAGGTTCGTGGTCCACGATGAGGCTAGGAGCCAGCGAAATCCCGTGCCCAGCCGACCCGGAGCGACTGCTTCGACGATACGCAGCGTCAAATTGGCCCGAGGTCGGAACTCGGCAGCCAGGCGATGTCCGGCGGAAAGAAAATGTCCAAAGTCCAGTCGAGCGCGACACGCGTCCGTCTCAGCATCGTTGGCAGCTGCAGCAGGTAGTAGCTCCGCCAGAGGAACCATCCCAAAAGCCCCGAGACCGGAAATCCAAACACTTGACCAACGGCGTTGCGATGTCCGAGCGAAACCAGCTCGCCCTTGGTGCGATAGCGAAAAGGCTCGACATCGCCGCCTTCCAAGATCGTCTTGAGGTTCCGTCCGAGGTACCGGCCCTGGCGCAGCGCGAACTGCGCGGTCGGAGGTGAATAACCACCTTTGCCAGTCGGCGAGTGGGCAGCATCCCCCACCGCGAAGACCCGATCGGTAGAAGTTCGAAAATAGCTGTCGACTGGTGGCCTTCCCTGCTCGACGGCGAGCCCGCTCCGGGCCAGCAACGGATGCGGCTTTACCCCTGCTGCCCAGACCACATTCTCGGCAACGATCCTCCGGTCGTTGGCAAGAACGATGCCCTCCTCGTCAACCGAAGCGACTGCCGAGCCCAGCACCAGCTCCACCCCGCGCCTGCCGAGAGCCCGCGCCGCGGCATTGGAAAGCGATGGCGGCAGAGCCGGTGTCACCCGGTCGACTGCATCGACCAAAGTGACAACCGGCGGCCGTCCCCGTGAGTAGAAGCGGCGATGGACCTCATTGAGGAAGTCGGCTAGGGACGCCGTCACCTCCGCTCCCGAGAAACCGGCGCCGACGACCGCCACCGAGGTCGTTCCCTTCGCTTCCATTTGCGCGAGCAGCCGGTTTCTGATCCGGAGAGCGTCAACGATCGTCTTGAAGGCGAGCCCGTGTTCCTCCACTCCGGTCACGCCAAAGGTGTTGGAAACCGAGCCGATCGCGATCACCAACACATCTCCGCTGACGGTGCGCTCCCCTCCCTCGAAATACGGCGCAACCTTCAAGCTGTGACTCCCGGCATCGATCGATTCGATCACGCCTTGGACGATCTCCGCTTGCGGGGCGAGCTCGCGCAACGGAGCGATGATGTGCCGGGGATCGACGTCTCCAGCCGCGACCTCGGCAAGCATCGGCGTGAAGAGCAGGAAGTTGTCGGAGCTGACCAGGGTGACGTCGACTCCGGCCCGCCCCAGCCCGTCCGCCACCTGCGATCCCGCGAACCCACCCCCGGCAACCACAACTTTCATCGCGCCAGACTCTATGCGAACCCTGGGTTCGCAGCGTTGTTGTACAACGACCCCAGCCCACAGAACGGGCGAATTGGAGCTACGGCGCCGGCATCGTGAGGCTGACCGCCTCGCCGTCCACATTTCCGGTGACAGTTGCCACCGCGTGGTGGTCGTAGTCGTTCCAGGTCAGGGTGAGTCGTCCAGTCGCCGCCCCGCTGAAGTTCACCTCGGCCTTGATCTCGCCGGTGAAGCGGTTCCAGTCCACCCCTCCACTCACCCTGAGATCGATCACGTAAACAAGGCCGGACAATCTGAACCGGACGATTTCGAGCCCAGTGGAGGTAAACGTCCCCCCGCGTAGCCCAACTCCGTCGTAACCCAACGCGTTCATCCAGCGAGGAAAGATGTCCCCAACGGTGTCGGCAACCGCCCGCGCGACCTGGCCCCCGTGAACCGAACCCCCGGATGCGGGCGCGACGTCGGCGAGCTGGGTCGGGAACGACTCGACGGTTCGTACCTCTTGGTAGGTGGTGGCGGCACAACTCACATCGCCAGGGTCGCCACCGGTCGCCACGAACCTGACTGCGATCCCAGACGTGCAGCCGTGATAGTCACCCAGGGCAACGACGTGTCCAAGGTTGGGAACCTCGACGTAGGTCGAGTTCGGGAAGTGAGCTGCTGCTTGCATCGAAGCCTCCGGCGAGGTGATCGAGTCGAGGTCGCCAACCATGACCAACACTGGTACGTCGGGATAGGTATGAGGCTCGGGCAGTGGCGGCACCCAGAGATCCGGGGCGGGCCAGGGCAGGCAGAAGTCACCGTCGAACCAATCGGAGGCGATCCACTCGTCAACCGTGAAGGGATAGAACGCGTCAGGGTCCGAGGCCTTCAGTGCGTCGACCGCCGCGAGGAACTGCGCCTCCCGCTCAGGCCGGGGGACAAAGATGTCCCAGAGCTGGGGGTAATCGTTGCAGGCCACCGCCACGTAGGCGCCTTCGGAGAATTCCTCGATGGGGCCGGCGTCGCCCCACCAAGTTTGCTCGGCCATGATCCTCAACAAAGGTGCGGGGTCGGCGTTGTCAAGCCACGCCTGCCCTGCGCCATCGAGCTCGCGATACACGGTGTGACCGTAGGTCGCCACGCCCATCAGGAAACCAAGACCGGGCACGTCGACGGTTACGTTGCGAAGCACGCCGTCGGCGTCGCGCGCCTGCCCAGTCAGGGGCTCGATCGCGAGGGCGTCGGCCAGCTTGCGCAGCCGTTCGATCGGATCGCCTCCGAGAGCTGAGCATTGCACGTCACGGGCACACACTGCTTGAAAAGCGTCCACCATCGCCCGGTTGATGTCTCGGTACCACGGGTCGAGACCCTCGACCGGATACGCGGCATCAAGGGTGACGGTGCGAACCCGATCGGGGTGCCGGACTGCAAACGTCTGGGCGAAGAAGGTGCCGTACGAATCGCCATAGAGATCGATGCGATCGATCGACAAGTAGTCGAGAACCGCGGCCATGTCGTCGGCGGCGAAGGCCGTGCCGTAGACATCGCTGGTCGAACCGAGTTTCTCACCGCATTCCTCGAGCGCTTCTGCGTAGTCGCCTTGATAGGACTGGAGCTGGCGGCACCCGATCGGGTCGGAAAGCCCGGTTCCGCGATTGTCGACGATCAGGACATCGCGGGTGTCACGGAGCGGCTCATAGAGATCGAGGTACCAATCGGCGCTGGCCGTGGACGCATAGCCGGGCCCTCCCTCAACCGCGACGATGGTCCCCTCCGACGATCCCGACCGGGCGGGATAGAGATGAAACCCGATCTCGATCGTGCCCGCCGCGGGATCTGAGGGATCGAGCGGGCGGATGATCGAGCCGCACAGCACCTGCCGCATACCGGGGCAGGGTCTTACGCCTTCCGCGACCGGGACCGATGCCGCCGCCGAAGGTGCCGCCAAAGAGGCGAGTGAGATCAGGATGACAGTGACCAACGAAGCCCAGCGCCGCAAGGCCGGCACGCTACCAGTCCGGGGCGCCATAACCTTGGCCTGGTGACGGACACCTTCGACCAGCCAGTCACGATCTATGACCTGCAGGGGCGCGAGGACGCAAAGATCAACCTGCGTCGAATGCCCAACCTGGTGCGTCGCGCTTCTCAGCTGGTGCTCGCCGCCGGGAAGCGAGAGTTCATCATCTCTACCTCGTTGCAAATCGTGTCGGCTCTGGCGATTGGTGTCCAACTGATTGTTGGACGGGGTGCCCTGCAGGAGCTTTTCGAGGCTGAGCGCTCAGGAGCGGGATTGAGCGCGGTCGCTCCGTGGGCGCTGGGTCTCGCCGCGCTCACCGCTCTCTCTTTGTTCGCTTCAACCATCCAGCGCGAGCAGCAACAGATCCTGGGCGAGCTGGTGAGCCGGCACATGCACGGCCGGGCGCTCGAGATTGCCGCCAAGGTCGAGCTGGCCGCCTTCGAGCACCCCGACTTTCACAACCGGCTGCAAAGAGTCCAGAGCGGCTCCCAGCAGCCACTCAACATGGTCTATGGAGTCAGCGGTCTCATCTCGGCCCTGGTCGGCGTGATCGGGGTATCGGTGGCGTTGATCGCGATCGAGCCGCTCGTGATCCCACTGGTCTTGACGGTCCTTCTACCGGCGTGGCTCGCGGCTTCGCGCCGTAGCTCGGCGTTCTGGCATTTCTTCTGGCGGATGACTCCCTCCGACCGCGAACGGAACTACGTGGGCAAGCTGCTGAGCGGCCGGGACGAGGCCAAAGAGGTCCGCGCCTTCGGCTTGGGGCGTCTCTTGCTCGATCGTTGGAACCACCTCTTCGATCACCGCCTTCAGGAGTTGCGGACGGTTGCTCGCAAGCAACTGCTTTTCACTCTTCTGTCCACGGCGGTCATCGGAGTGTTGTTGGGCGGGATCATCCTGCTCGTCGCTTTCCTCGCCTCCAGCGGACGAGTCACCCTCGCCGAGGCCGGAGTTGCCATCGCCGGGATTGCAGTGGTTGGGTCGAGGCTCGCCGGTGCTGGATGGTCGGTCAGCACCCTCTCGGAGGCGGGCTTCTACATCGATGACTTCAATGTCTTCCTAAGCATGGGCAGCGAAGTATCCCCAGCTACCGAGCCCACCCCGAGAAGCTTCAACCAGATCACAGCGACCGATGTCACTTTCACCTATCCGAGCGCCAGCGAGCCCGCCTTGATCGGAGTCTCGCTCCACATTGACCGCGGTGAGGTGGTGGCGCTGGTTGGCGAGAACGGCTCAGGGAAGTCGACTTTGGCCAAGCTGCTCGCCGGCCTCTACCAACCCGATTCCGGAACCGTGGCTTGGGATGGGATCGACATCGCAAGTGTTGAACAACCCGACTTCAGCCGGCAGGTGGCGATCATCTTTCAGGATTTCTTGCGTTATCACCTTTCCGCCTCTGACAACATCGGTCTCGGTCGACACGAGGCCGCCGATGATCGGCAAGCGATCAGCGACGCTGCTAGCCAAGCCGGCGCTGAAGGCTTCATCGAAAAGCTGCCCAAGGGATACGAAACCTTGCTCGGACCCGAGTTCCTCGGTGGTGTTGATCTTTCGGTGGGGCAATGGCAGCGGATGGCCCTGGCCCGAGCCTTCTTTCGTAACGCCCCTTTGGTCATCTTGGACGAACCGACCGCCGCTCTCGATGCCCGCGCCGAGCATGAGCTTTTCGAGAAGATCCGCAGCCTGCTGGAGGGCCGGACGGTGCTGCTCATCTCGCATCGCTTCTCCTCAGTCCGCACCGCCGACCGGATCTACGTCTTACATGAGGGCCGCGTGGTCGAGGATGGCACCCACCACGACCTCCTTGCCGCGAACGGCCGCTACGCCGAGATGTTCAACCTGCAGGCGGCGGCCTACCTCACCTAGAGACGTTTTTATCAGCTAGCCGCGTAGAACGCGAAGGGCGGAAGTAGAGCTTTCAATCGCGTCCATCACGCCGATATACTCAGCATGGCAATGACGTTCTCGATTCTCGTACTTCCTTAGCGCACACGCCTCAACCCCCGCGTGTGCGCCCATGTGACCCTCCCCCACGGGAGGGTTTTCCATTACCGCAACCAACCCAAAGAGGAAAACCATGACCAAGATGACCGGAGCTCAGGCACTAATTGCCTCACTCGAGCACGAGGGCGTCGACGTCATGTTTGGCGTCCCCGGCGGCGCCATTCTCCCCGCCTACGACCCGCTTCTCGACTCCCCCATCCGCCACGTCCTCGCCCGGCATGAACAGGGAGCGGGGCACATGGCGGAGGGCTATGCCTGGGCGACGGGGCGGGTCGGAGTGTGCATGGCCACCTCGGGTCCGGGCGCGACCAACCTGGTGACCCCGCTTGCCGATGCATTGATGGACTCGGTGCCGATTGTGGCGATCACTGGCCAGGTGCCGACCTCGGCCGTCGGCAACGACGCGTTCCAAGAGGCATACACCACCGGGATCACCATGCCGGCCACCAAGCACAATTACTTCGTCACCGATCCCGGCGAGATCACGGAGATCATCCATGAAGCGTTCCATATCGCTTCCACCGGCAGGCCGGGTCCGGTCTTGGTCGACATCCCCAAGGACATCCTCAACCAATCGACGACGTGGCATCCGCCCCATGATCTCGCCCTGCCCGGCTACAAGCCCACCGTCGACGGCCACCCGCGCCGAGTCAAGGAAGCCGTCGAGCTGATCCACGACGCCAAGCGGCCGGTGCTCTACGTGGGTGGTGGGGTGATCAAGGCGAACGGCGCGAGCGCGTTGCGCAGGCTGGCCGAGGCCACCGGCATCCCGGTGACGACCACGCTGATGGGTCGCGGAGCCTTTCCGGATTCCCATCCCCTGGCGATGGGAATGCCGGGCATGCACGGCACCTATACCGCGATAACTGCGATCCAAAAAGCCGACCTTCTCATCGCGGTAGGAGTGCGCTTCGATGATCGGGTCACCGGCAATCCGAAGTTCTTCGCCCCCCATGCCAAAGTCATCCACATCGACGTCGACCCCGCCGAAATTGGCAAAGTGCGGGCGGCCGACATACCCATCGTGGGCGACGCCGGCCGGGTGCTCGAGCAACTGCTGGCTGCCTGGGGCGACCGCGAGGCGCCGGATCTGCGGGCGTGGACCGAAACCATCAACCGATGGAAATCCGAGTACCCGTTGCGATACGAGCAAACTCCTGATGGCCCGATCAAGCCCCAGTTCGTGGTCGAAGAGCTCTATCGGTTGACGGATGGCGACGCCACCATCGTGGCCGGGGTCGGCCAGCACCAGATGTGGGCCAGCCAGTACTGGAAATTCGAAGATCCGCGTCGATGGATCAACTCGGGAGGACTCGGGACAATGGGCTTTGCCGTCCCGGCTGCGATCGGAGCCAAGGCGGGAACCCCGGATGAGCTGGTGTTCGCGCTCGATGGCGACGGCTGCTTCCAGATGACCTTTAACGAGCTCATCACCGCGTCGACCGAGAAGATCCCGATGAAAGTGGCGGTCTTCAACAACGGGGTCCACGGCATGGTCACCCAATGGCAACGGCTGTTTTACAACAGCCGGTTCTCGGCGACCTACTTGGGCGATGGGATCGACTATCCCAAGCTGGCCGAATCGCTGGGCTGCGTCGGTCTCAAAGCCGAGAATCCCGACGAGCTCGGACCGGCTTTGGAAAAAGCGCTGGCTATCGATGACCGACCGGTGGTGGTCGAAGTGGTGGTAGATCGAGAGGAGATGGTTTTCCCGATGGTCCCCGCCGGGGGCTCGAATGACGAGGTAATTCTCGGACCGACCGAGAAGGTTATCTCACCGGCAAGCGACTTGCCGTGAATCACACACTGTCGGTCGTCGTCGAAGACAAGCCAGGGGTGCTGGCGCGGGTGTCCTCTCTCCTCGCCCGGAGAGGGTTCAACATTCACTCGCTGGCAGTCGGGCCTTCGCACGAGGACGGGATGTCACGCATGACGGTGGTGGTCGAGGCGCCCGACGTCGAGCAGGTCAAGAAGCAGCTTCACAAGCTGATCAACGTCGTTCGGATCTCCGAGTTCGATCCGAGCACCGTGATCGAACGGGAGATCATGCTGGTCCGCGTCTCCGGGGGGCCTGGCAAGCGAGGCGAGATTCTCGAGATCGCCTCGATCTTCGATGCGATCGCGGTTGACGTCGGCCACAACTCGATCACGTTCCAAATCGCCGGCGATCCGCGCAAGGTGAACGACTTCCTCGAGCTGGTCCGTCCCTACGGTCTGGTGGAGCTCGTCAAGTCGGGACGGGTGGCGCTTTCGCGAGAGCTCAAAGGCAAGCCTTCGGCCCGGTTGCGGGCTGTCAACTGATAAGGAGAACCGATTGGGAAAGATCCTTTACGACGCGGACGCCGACCCCGCTTTGATCAAGGGGCGGAAGGTGGCCGTGATCGGCTACGGCAGCCAGGGGCACGCTCACGCGCTCAACCTTTCCGAGTCCGGGGTCGACGTTGTCGTCGGCCTGCGACCGAGCTCGTCCTCCGCAGCGAAAGCGGGAGAAGCGGGTCTCAAGGTGATGTCGCCGGCTGAGGCGACGGAGTGGGCCGACGTGGTGATGATGCTCGTTCCCGATCAGCACATGGGCGACCTCTATCGCGACGAGATCGCACCCCATCTAGAGCCGAACGACGCTCTCATGTTTGCTCACGGTTTCAACATCCATTACGGCGCGGTGGTGCCGCCTGAAGATATTGACGTGCTCATGGTGGCGCCAAAAGGGCCGGGCCACCTCGTCCGCCGGACCTATACGGAGGGCTCCGGCGTGCCCTGTCTCCTCGCTGTGCACCAAGACACCACCGGCACCGCCCACAACCTCGGCCTTTCCTATGCCGCCGCCCTCGGTGGCGCCCGCGCCGGGGTGCTCGAAACCACCTTCAAGGAGGAGACTGAGACCGACCTTTTTGGCGAGCAGGTCATCCTCTGCGGCGGTGTTTCGGCTCTGATCAAGAACGCTTATGAGACCTTGGTCGAGGCTGGCTACCAGCCGGAGTCGGCGTATTTCGAGACGCTGCACGAGCTCAAGCTCATCGTCGATCTGCTCTATGAGGGCGGTCTCTCGTGGATGCGCTACTCGGTCTCCGACACGGCCGAGTATGGCGACTACACCCGGGGCGGTCGCATCGTCACCGAGGAGACGAAAGTCGAGATGAAAAAGGTGCTTACCGAGATCCAGTCGGGGGCGTTTGCCAACGAGTGGCTGGCGCAGGCGCGCGAGGGAGCGCCTTTCCTGCTCGAGCAGCGCCAGGCCAACCGCAATCATCCAATCGAGAAGGTGGGACGCGAGCTGCGTGCACTGATGCCGTTCTTGACTCCGAAAGAAGCACCATGAACGATCGCCTGGTCATCTTCGACACCACGCTGCGCGACGGCGAGCAGGCCCCCGGGATTGCCCTCACGCCCGAGGAGAAAGTCACCATCGCCCATCAACTGGCCCGCCTGCGCGTCGACATTCTCGAAGCCGGGTTTGCTGCCAGCTCCCCCGGTGACTTCGAAGCGGTGTCCCGCATCGCCCGTGAGGTCAAGGGGCCAGTAATTACCTCGCTCGCTCGGGCTCATCCCGACGACATCGACCGCGCGTTCGACGCGCTGAAAGATGCCGAGCGTTACCGCATTCACGTCTTCATGTCGACCTCGCCGATCCATATGGAGAAGATGCTCCGGCTGACTCCCGACGAAGTCTTCCGGGCGAGCGTCGAAGGAGTCCGTCGCGCAAAGAAGTACACCGACGACGTCGAGTTCTCTCCCCAAGATGCGACTCGCTCCGACCCCGACTTCATGATCTCGGTCTGTCGGGCGGCAGTCGAAGCGGGAGCGACGACCATCAACATTCCCGACACAGTTGGCTTCGCCACTCCCCGCGACTTCGTCGACCTCCTCGAACGTGTCTTCCACGAAGTAAAAGGCGAGCGAGATGATGTGGTCATGTCGGTCCATTGCCACAACGACCTGGGTCTCGCGGTCGCCAACTCGCTCTCCTCGATCGCAGCCGGCGCCAGACAGATCGAAGGCGCGATCAATGGCATCGGGGAGCGGGCCGGAAACACCTCGATCGAGGAAGTGGTTATGGCGGTCAAGACCCGGCAGGACGCCTACGGGGTTGAGCTCTCGGTCGACACGACCCAGCTCTATGAAACCTCCCGGCTCGTCTCCCGCCTTACCGGCTATCCGGTGCAGTTCAACAAAGCGGTGGTCGGACGGAATGCTTTTGCCCACGAATCCGGCATCCATCAACACGGGGTGCTGCGCGACAAAGAGACCTACGAGATCATGGACGCCGCCGATGTTGGCCAGGAGGCCGCTCAGATCGTGCTCGGAAAGCACTCGGGCCGGGCCGGTTTCGCCGACGCGCTCGACAAAATGGGAATCGTTCTTGATGAAGAGTCCTTTGCTCGCGCTTTTAGCCGTTTCAAACAACTGGCCGATCGCAAGGTGCAAATCGGCGAAGACGAGGTGAGAGCGATCGTCGAAGATCAGTTCGGACCGGCGACCGCGAAGATCCGGCTGATCGGCCTCCATGTTGCCGGCGGCAACGAGGTCACACCGACAGCGACCGTCCGGGTCGAAAAGGATGGAACCGAGCAGGTCTTTTCCGGCCAGGGAGACGGGATGGTCCACGCCACTTTTGCGGCTTTGCGGCTCGCGTTCGGGATCGATCCCAAGCTGATCGACTACCGGGTCGTGCCGGTGACCTCCGGCGCCGACGCCCTGGCCGAGGTCAGCGTCGTCGTCCAAGTCGGCGAACGGACGTTTGCGGGCCATTCCATCAATACCGACGTAGTCGAGGGTTCGGCCGAGGCGTTTGCCAACGCACTCAACAAGTCCAGCTAACTTCATTCTTGCGTAAACCCCGCCCAAGTTGATCAATTTGGGGGGCGCAGATCTACGCAAGAATGAAATGAAGGAGTTCCCTGAAATGCACTTTCGCCGAAGTCTCTTATTGATGATCGTGGCCGTTCTGTCGATTGCCTGTGCGAGCGGGTCCGCTGACACAACGGCTAGCACGACCAGTGTGGCGGTCGACACCCAAGACACGACCGATTCCGGATCGGTGGGAAGCTTTTCCGACATGCCCCAGGAGTGTCTCGACGCCTTCGACGACTTCCTTCGGGAGATCGAGCCATTAGTGGCCGACATTGACTTCGTGAACTCGACTACGGCCGAACTCGAAACTATGCAGGTGGAGTTGGACGCTGCTTCCGCATCCCTCGACGAGGAGACGGCGAGCTGCCCGGAGCTCGACATGGACACCGAGGAGAGCTTCGCGGCGATGATCGATTACGCGCGGAATGTCGCCCCGGGGACCGTTCCCTATCTTGAATACGCCATGTCCTTTTTGAGAGAAATGCCAACTGCCGGCACCGGCGATTGCGAAACTGATATCGACTCGTTTATGGAATTTGTCAATTCCGGCACGCCGATGAACGATCTCACCCTCAGTGAGGTGCAGACGGTCAGCGGGCTCCTCGCATCGATTTCCGCGTCATGCTCGGCCGAGCGCTACACCGAGGTCGTCGCCGACCCGGCCGTTTCGGAGTTCCTTGCCGGCACCTAGCCCGGGCTGACACCGGATAAGGAGGGCTCCATTAGCACCGGCCTTGGGCTGGGCCTCATCGGAATCCTGGTCCTCATGACAGGGTTCTTTGTCGCGGGCGAGTTCGCGTTGGTGGCGGTCGACCGGAGCCGGGTCAAACGCCTGGCGGCCGAAGGCGATCGCAGGGCCGGTCAAGTCGAAAAGTCGCTCTCCCGGCTGTCGTTCGAGCTTTCTGGGGCGCAACTCGGCATCACCGTCACCTCGCTTCTGACCGGCGCCATCGCCGAACCCGCTTTGGCCGGCATCTTCGAGCCATTGCTCAAGCGGATCGGTTGGGAAGGAGTGACCGACCGACCGGGCTTCGCCATTGGGCTGGCATTGCTCTTGGCCAACCTGGCGGCGATGCTCGGTGAGCTCGTCCCGAAGAATTTCGCCCTGGCGCGTCCCTTGCTCACTGCCAAAGGCATCTCAATTCCGATGTCGTGGCTCAACCAGCTGCTGCGGCCGGTGATCCTGATGCTCAACCGGGCTGCCAACTGGACGGTCCGAAAACTGGGCATCGAGCCCAGGGAGGATCTGGCCGGAGTTCGCTCCCTCGAGGAGCTTGAGCTGATCATCCGCTCCTCCGGTGAGGAGGGGGAGCTCGACGACGACGAGCTTTCGCTTCTCACCCGAGCCATCTCGTTCACCGAAAAAGTCGCCTCCGATGTGATGGTCCCGCGAGTGTCGGTTGAGGGGCTCTCCCGTCACGATTCAGTCGCAGACCTTCGACGAGCCGCGCTCAACACCGGGCATTCGCGCTTTCCGATCTTTGGCGAAGACCAAGACGAGATCGTCGGCGTGGTCCACGTCAAAGACACTTTTCGTATCCAATCGGATAGACGCTCGATCACCCCGCTGGGCGAGGTCGCCAAACCGGCGCTGATCGTCCCCGAGTCCCGCCATCTCGATGACCTGCTCATCGACATGCAGCGCCAAAGACGGGCGCTGGCGGCCGTAGTGGACGAGTACGGCGGCTTCGCCGGGATAGTCACTGTTGAGGACCTCCTCGAGGAAATACTCGGCGAGATCTCTGACGAGCATGATGCCCCCAGCCCGAGCCCGGCCTCCCCCGTGACCGGCGAGCCGGTCGAGGTCGCGGGGTTGATCAACCGTCACAACCTCGAGGAGCAGTTTGACCTCAAGCTGCCCGACGGGCATTTCGAGACTCTGGGGGGCTTTCTCATCTCCCAGCTCGGGCGATTCCCCGCAGCCGGTGAGTCCATAACTTTCGGTCCCTTCACATTCGAAGTCCTGGCGATGGAAGGTCACAGAATTGATCGCGTTGGGGTCACTCGGGTCGAAAACGGGCGATGAACTTCGGCGCGCTCTTCTGGATGATCGTCCTCCTACTGGCCAATGGATTCTTCGTCGCCTCTGAGTTTGCTTTTACTGCGGCTCGCCGGCAGGTGATCGAGGACCTGCCCGGGCGCGGGGCTCGTGCCGCCGTCGTCACCATGCGCAACCTTCCTGACGCTCTCGCGGGAGCGCAGGTGGGAATCACACTGGCCACACTGCTTCTCGGTTTCGTAGCCGAACCAGCCGTGGCCGGGATCATCGAGAGCCTCATCGGATGGCTGCCGATGCCGCCGGGCGTCACCCACACCGTCTCCCTGATCGTCGCGCTTCTGCTGGTGGTTTTCTTGCACATGGTGATCGGCGAGATGGCTCCCAAGAACATCGCCATTGCCACTCCGGAGCGTTTAGCGGTCTTGCTCAGTGTTCCGTTCCGCTGGTTCCTGACCCTATTTCGGCCGTTGATCGCAACGGTCAACGGGGTCGCGAAGCTCGTCCTCCGCCTCTTCGGAGTGGAGCCACGGGGCAAGCTGGAAACGGTCCACTCAGCTGAGGATCTGGCAGTGGTGATCGCTGCCGGGCGGCAGGAAGGGATCTTTGAGGAGTTCGCCAGCAAGCTGCTCTCGGGGGCCATTCGTTTCTCGGAGCGTGACGCGTCTGAGGTGATGGTCCCGCGACCTGACATCGTCGCCCGACCCACCGATGCCACTCCCCGACAGCTCGAGCAGATCATCAACGACGAAGGGTTCTCTCGCATCCCAATCATCGGGTCAAACATCGACGATCTCATCGGGTTTGTCCACGCCAAGGACCTGCTGTCGGTAGCTGATGAGGACTATGACCAGCCAATCAAACCGGCACTCATCAGACCGCTCCTGGCTGTGCCCGAGTCAGCTTCGATCCGCCTGCTTCTGCACGAGATGCAACGAAGCGGTCGGCACCTGGCATTGATCGTCGACGAGCACGGTGGTACCGCCGGGTTGCTCACCCTCGAGGACATCGCCGAAGAACTGGTCGGTGACATCCGCGACGAGTACGACGCGGGTGAGGACACTCCCCGCCAACTCACGGGGCGCGATCGGTACCACGTCCCGGGGGCGATCAGACCCGACGAGTTGCGCAACCTCACCGGGCTCAAACTGCCAGAAGGGGAATACGAGACGCTGGGCGGCTACGTCATGGACCGGCTGGGCAGGATCGCCCGCAAGGGCGACAAGGTCGACGTCGAGAACTGGACCATTTGGGTGAAGCAAATGGACGGCCGGCGGGTGACCGAGCTCGAGCTCCAAAAGATCTGAATCCATTCCTGCGTAAGAACCCCGGGCCAAATTGATCTACTGGGGGGGCGCAGTTTTACGCAAGAATGAGATCTAGATCTCGACGGTGACTCCGATCACGACAACCCGATCCGTTGGCAGCTGGAAATAGTCGGCGGCGCTGCGGGTGTTGCGATGCATGAAATTGAAAAGATGCTCGCGCACCCCGTGAAGGCCTACGCCCTTCCGACCGACAACCCGTTCTTTGGCCAGGAAATAGGTGGTGTCGAGGGGATTGAAGGCAACCTCAGCGATCAGATGATCAAGGGCGGCGGGGACATCGGGCTCCTCCGTGAAGCCGTAGTTGAGGATGACCTGGTAAAAGCGCGAACCGAGGTGCTCGATCTCCTCGCGCCGTGCCCGATGGACCCGCGGAGTCCGTGAGATCTTCACGGCCAGGAACACGACCGACTCGTGAAGCGAATGGTTGTGGCGCAAGTTGGCGACAAAAGCCGGCGGCACGGCCCCGGGCGTCCCAAAGAGATAGACCGCGGTGCCCTGGGTGCGCGGAACCTTCGATTTGGTGAGGCTGGCAATGAGAGCCTTGAGCGGTTGGCGACCTCTCTTGATCTTGAGCGCGAGATAGCGGCGTCCGGCGATCCAAGTGGTCATGACAAAGGTCGCGAGCCCGGCCAGTGCCAGCGTGAACCAACCCCCGGTCGGGACCTTGAGAACGTTGGATGCAAAGAACGCCAGCTCCACCACAAAGAAGAGTCCGAGCAAAGGACCGATCCTCCACCAACTCCACTTCCAATGTTCGCGGGCATGCACCGCCAACAGCAGGGTGGTGAGCAGCATGGTTGCGGTCACGGCCAAGCCGTAGGCCGCCGCGAGGTTGGCCGACGAGCGAAAGCCAAAGACCAACCCAACACAAGCGATCAGCAGTGCCCAGTTGACCGCCGGCAGGTAGATCTGGCCGTGGACATCGGCCGAGGTGTGCCGTACTTCGAGCCGCGGAATGAAGCCCAGTTGGATCGCCTGATTGGTCAGCGAGAAGACACCTGAGATCAGGGCTTGACTCGCAACGATCGTGGCTATGGTCGCCAGGATCACGAGGGGGATCAGAGCCCACTCCGGGGCCAAGAGAAAGAACGGGCTCTCCACCGCCTCGGGTTCTCCGAGCAACAGCGCACCTTGGCCGAGATAGTTCAGGATGAGGGCCGGGTACACGATCCCGAGCCAGCCGATTCGGATCGGCCGGATGCCGAAGTGACCCATATCGGCGTAAAGCGCCTCGCCTCCGGTGACGACCAGGACGACGGAGCCCAGGGCGACGAAAGCCCGCCAGGGGTATGCCCCGAAGAACTCGATGCCGTACAGCGGGTTGAGCGAGGCGAGAACGGCCGGGTTGCCGAAGAGATGAACCGCGCCAAGGACCGCCATCACCGCGAACCAGACCGCCATCAAAGGACCAAAAACCCGACCGACCACTGCCGTCCCTCGTCGTTGGATGGAAAAGAGCCCAATCAAAATCGCGGCGGCGATCGGGATTACGAAGCGAGCGAGCCCCGGCGCTGCCACCTGCAATCCCTCGACTGCCGCTAAGACCGAGATCGAGGGGGTGATGGCAGCGTCCCCGTACAGCAAGGCGGCGCCGACGATTCCGGCAAACACCAGTTGCCGCCTTCTTCGCCGAGCCTCATCACTCGGAGCGACCAGAGCGGTCAAGGCGAGGATCCCTCCTTCGCCTTCGTTGTGTGCGCGCATCACGACAAAGACGTATTTCCCGGTGATGATGATCAGAAGCGCCCAAAAGATGAGCGACAGCACCCCGAGCACCGAGGCCGGCTCGACCGGAATGTTGTGGTGCTCGGCGAAAGTTTCTCGAATCGAATACAAGGGGCTCGTGCCGATGTCGCCATAGACGATTCCTAGCGCCGCCAGCGTGAGACCACCGATGCCGCCGTGACCGCGCCCAGTTGACGTCGAAGAAGCAGCGGCCACGAGCCCGAGGGTAACTTTGCGCCATGACGCATCGGATCGCCGTGATCGGCGGCGACGGGGTCGGGCCGGAAGTGACTAACCAGGCTTTGACCGTGCTCTCAGCGGTGGCCGATCGGTTTGGGTTCGCCTACGAGACAACCGACTACGACCTTGGCGGCCGGCGCTATCTGACCACCGGTGAGGTCTTGCCCGAGACGGTGCAAACGGAGCTAGCAACCCATGACGCGATTCTTCTCGGCGCGGTCGGCACGCCCGAGATCCCGCCCGGCGTTTTGGAACGAGGACTCTTGCTGAAGCTCCGCTTCGATTTTGATCTCTATGTCAATTTGCGCCCGGTCAAGCTTTATCCCGGCGTCGCCTCACCGATCTCAGGGCTAGGTCCGGAGGATTGTGACCTGGTCGTAGTGCGGGAGAACACCGAAGGTCTCTACACCGGGGCGGGCAGCGTCACAGGGCGCGACACGCCGCAGGAAGTCGCGACGCAGGAGTCGCTTAACACCTATGTCGCCATCGAGCGGATCGTCCGTTTCGCCTTCGAACTGGCGATCGCGCGTCGCAACCATCTCACCCTCTGCCACAAGACCAATGTCCTCACCTACGCCGGTGATCTGTGGCAGCGGACTTTCGACAAGGTCGCGGCCGACTTCCCTTCGGTCCGCACCGACTACGTCCATGTCGATGCCGCTTGTCTCTACCTGGTGGCCGACCCCGGACGGTTCGATGTAATCGTCACCGACAACCTGTTCGGCGACATCATCACCGACCTCGGCGCCGCCATCCAGGGCGGGCTCGGGCTCGCCGCCTCCGCCAACCTCAACCCAACCCGCCGGTTTCCATCGATGTTCGAACCGGTCCACGGCTCTGCGCCGGATATCGCCGGACGAGGCTGGGCCAATCCGGTGGCCTCGGTGCTGTCGCTCGCTATGTGCCTCCAGCATCTCGGGGAAGGTGCTGCGAGCAGGGCAGTCGAGGACGCCGCGGTCTCGGTGCTCCCTGATCTCAAAACCATGGGCGGCCCCGACATGGGCATGTCCACCTCGGAAATCGGTGCGCTGATCGTCTCCCGGCTGGTCAAGTAAATCTTCTCGCGACCAATCTGGCCAACTTCGGCGTAAAGGAGGGCATGTTGCGCAAGAAATCGCTGTTGATCTTTCTCGCTACGGCGGGAGTGCTGAGCACGGTCGGAGCAGGACCTGCCGCCGCGGCGGTCGGCGACCAGATCGTCTACGAATGCGTCGGCGATATCTGCGTCATCAACGCCGACGGCACCGGTGAGGTCAACCTCACCAATTCGCCCGGCTGGGAGGAATATGACCCGGTGTGGTCTCCGGACGGAGCCAGGATCGCTTTTACGAGCACCCGCCGCTAACAACGCCGATCAGAACTTCGAGATCTTCGTGATGAACGCTGACGGCAGCAATGTCGTCCAGCAAACCATCACTTCCGACCAATTCGGAAATTTTCAAAGCTACGGGCCTACCTGGGGACCAGGCGGAACCGAAATCGCCTTCGAGGGCTGGCGGGGCAGCTTCCCCCAGATCATCAAAGTCCCCTCTGACGGGAGCGGCACCGAGACAGTTCTCACCAATCCCGCCGACTCCGCCTCGAAGTTCCAGCCCAACTGGTCAGCCGACGGAAGCAAAATCCTGTTCACCTGGTCCCTCGGGCAGCAGGACGTGTTCGTGATGAACCCGGACGGATCGAATCAGGTCAACCTCACGCCCGACACCGAAGGATCCGACCAGCGCGACCCGGTGTGGTCTCCCGACGGCACCCGCTTTGCCTTCACCGACACCCGCTTCTGGAGCTTCCCCACCTTCAACACCGAGATCTTCGTCCGTAACGCCGACGGGAGCGGGGAAGTGCAAGTCACCGACCACGTCAACATCGACGACACCCCATCGTGGTCCCCAGACGGCACCACGATCATTTTCTCGAGCACGCGCGGCGGCATATACGAGATTTGGACGATCGCGGCGCCGCCACCGCAAGCTTCGTTCGCAATGGTGGCCGAAGACGCGGCGACCAAGATCGCGACCTCGAGCAGCGCTGCCGACCCCGATTCCGCTGGTGCTGGCGGCGGGACTGGCCCGTTCAACTTGACCGTCTCGAAAACTGGGACCGGCTCGGGCACGGTGACTAGCGCCCCGACAGGAATCAAATGCGGTAACGACTGCACCCAGACATACACCAGCGGCACCACCGTGACTCTGACAGCCAAGGCGAGCCGTGGCTCCACCTTCGGAGGCTGGTCCGGCGCCTGCACCGGGACCGGGAGCTGTGTGGTCTCGATGACGGAGGCAAGATCGGTCACTGCCACGTTCACGACTGGCGGCAGCAGTGGGTTCGTCCTCACCGTCACCAAGGCTGGGGCCGGCTCAGGAACAGTGACCAGCTCCCCCGCCGGGATCAAATGCGGCAGCGACTGCACCGAGACATACACGAGCGGCACCACCGTGACTCTGACGGCCAGGGCTGGCCGCGGCTCAAGCTTCACCGGCTGGTCCGGCGCCTGCACCGGGACCGGGAGCTGTGTGGTCTCGATGACGGCCGCCAAATCGGTCACGGCGACCTTCTCGCCGTAGTCGGTTATTAGCGGCGGTCGCCGAAGTCGGGGGTCGGAGGATGGGCTTCGATTCGCGCCACCACTTCGGCGACGGCGACTGTTAGCTGGCGGTCCTCGCCGCGGGCATAGTCGTCGGGGAGGTCGACTACCTCGATGTCGGGCGTCGCCCCGTAGTTCTCGATGGCGTAGCCCAGGTCGTTGAACCACGTGTGGAACTCGGGCTGGGTGGTCAAGGTCCCGTCGACCAGACTTTGTTGGGGCCAGATTCCGATCACCCCACCCCAGGTCCTGGTCCCAATCAACGGGCCGAGGCCCCTCATCTTGAAGACATGAGAAAAGATGTCACCGTCCGAACCGGCCATCTCGTTGGTCACACAGACCATCGGTCCCAACGGTGAGTCGTCGGGTATTGGATAAACCGCTCGCCAGCGCGTGACCCGAAACCCAACCCGTTCGCGCAAGAGCTTCTCGAGCAGAAGGTGGCTCACGTTCCCGCCGCGGTTGAAGCGGACGTCGATCACCAAGCCGTCCCGATCAACCTCCTCTTTCCACGAACGATGAAACTCCGCGAAGCCCTCGGGGCCCATGTCGGGGATGTGGATGTACCCGGATCGACCTCCCGAAAGGTCCCTCACCATTTCCCGATTGCCGTTCACCCAATCCCGATATCGCAATAGGCGCTCGGAGGCGAGCGCTTCGACGACCACCTCCTTCGCTTTCTCCCGGCCGCGTCGAACGGTGAGCGCCACCGGCCGCCCACCGCGCTCGACAAGGCGGGCGTTGGGTGATACCACGGCGTCGACAGGTTGATGATCGACCGCCATGATTCGATCTCCGGGCCGTAGCTCGACTCCGGGAGCGGCGAGAGGCGAAGCCTGCGTCTTGTCCCATGAGTCCCCTTGGGGCAGGTGCTCGATCCTCCAGGTTGTGCGATCCAAGACAAGATCGGCGCCGAGATGGCCCTGGCTCCACACCGGGACCGGCCGATAGTCGCCTCCGAGCTCGTAGGCATGGGAGGTGCCGAGCTCTCCCTGCATCTCCCATAGGAGGTCGGAGAACTCTGCCCTCGTGGCGACTCGCTCGATCAACGGCAAGTAACGATCGCGCACCTCCTCCCAATCGATCCCGCCCATGGTTTCGGACCAGTAGTGCTGGCGCTGGAGTCGCCAGGCTTCGAGAAACATCTGCCTCCACTCCGCCCCAGGCTGAATCTCGGCTCTGATCCGCTCGAGGTCGACGATGCCCGTCTCGCGCCCGGCTTTGTCGTTGCCCGAGCGGTCGTCCTTCCAGGCCACCGGCACCACGCGCAGTTGCCTCTGGGTCCGAAAGGCGAGGGCTCGACCGTCGGCAGAAAGTGTGTAGTCGATAACGCCTTCCGCGACAGTTTCTACTTTGTCGCTAGCCAGGTCCCATGACTCGAGCTTCGCCCCAATCGGCGCCTCTTCGACGGCAAAGCCGGTAGCCCGTTCGAGAGGCCGCGACAGATAGAAGGCCTTATCCCTAGTGAGCCGGAGACTCGAGTAGTCACCAGCCGGAAAAGGAAAGGCGACGACCCGGGCGGCCAGCGTCTCTGGTTCGAGGCTCTTCGGGCCGCTCTCACCGCTATCGGGTTCAGCCGTCGGTGCCCCCGGCGGCCTCGGAACTCGGTGGGCCGTGGCGAACGGCGAGGGCGAGCCTGCGTCGAGAGGGATAAGCATGGCCAAGACACCGCGGGGAAAGCCGTAGTCGTGGAAGTGCTGATCACGGATGGGCTCGAAAGACCGAACCGAGAGAAAGCTCAGGTAGCGACCGGCAGGGTCGAAGCTCGGACCCCAATCTTCGAACACGGTCTCGCCGATCCGGTGGCTCTCTGCTCGGCTCATGTCATACAGGAACACGTTGGACGTGGTTCGACTAGTCTTTGCGCTAAAGGCCAGGTAGCGAACCCCGGCGATCTCCGGCCCCCAAGCCACACCCGAGATCCATCCGTACTCGCTGCGATGAACCAACCTCGTCGCCGAACGATTCTCGATTGCCAAGACGAGCAATTCGTGACGGTGGTTGGTAAGAGCCAGGAATTCGTTCCCCGGACCAGGATGAATCGACCGGATTCGGCCGAAATCTCCGGTGATGACTCGCCGTTTTCCTTTGTCTTCGATGACGATCGAGTCTTCTCCGTTCTCATCGGTGATCATGACCAAACCATCGCCGTCGGCGAGCCACCCGGCGAGGCGTTGTCTCGCGCTCGAGATCGGCCCGTGCCTCGTGGGAGCTCCTTCCCAGAGCGGCATGCTGAATGCCCCTCCCCGAAAGACCAGCCCCAACGAGTGGCCGGCCGATTGCAGCGACACCGATTCAATCTTTTTCAGCGCGGCGGGTACGAAGCGCCGGTTTCGCTGCGGGCGAGCCGAAGGGAGAGTGATGGGAACTCGCCGGCTCTTGTTCGACTGCGGCTCGTAGAGGTAGAGGTCGGCTCCCGATTGGTAGACGATTCGCCGTCCGTCACTCGACGCAAACCGGGCATAGAAGTCTTGATGATTCGTGTGACGCGTGAGATCCGCGCCGTCGGGAGTGACCGAGTAGAGGTTGCCTACCCCCTCATGATCGGAGAGGAAGTAGATCCGTGACCCGAGCCAGATCGGGTTGGCCATGTTGCCGGCGAGCCTGACGAGAACATCAAAGCGTCCGTCGCCGTCGCGATCGACCCAGACCGATCCGGCCCGGCCACCCCGGTACCGCTTCCACCTCGCCGGGTCGAAACTGTTGCGGCTGATGACGACTCCGTTGCCACGCGGCCGAAACGAGATTCCCTGCGCGGGGCCCCAAAGAAGCTTTGCCACCGCGGCACCTTCCAAAGGGATCTCCCAAAGATGTCCCCAGGCGATGAAAGGCTGCTGATAGTCGCTCGTGACAATCAGCGCCGATCCATCTTTCCGCCAGCCGACCGGGCGGGTATCTGCGCCGAAATGTGTCAAACGGCGGGCAGGCCCCCCAGCCGCAGGCATGACATAGACATCGAGCTGACCCTCGTCTCGGCCGACAAACGCGACGTTCTTGCCGTCCAGGGAAAACGACGGATACGCCTCCATCCCCGGGTTGGCAGTGAGACGATGGGCGTTGCCGCCGTCGATGGACACGGTCCACAGATCGTCCTCGGAAACGAACACGATTTGCTCCCGATTGACTGTGGGATGTCGGTAGTACCCCTTGACCGTCATTGACTGACTTCGGCCAGGAAGCCGGTCACGGCTGCTTCGTAGCTAGCAGAGCCGACGTTCCAGGAGCGCACGTGTCCCGCGCCGGGGACGATCGAGATCCGGACCAGGTCGGGCCGGGCCGCCGCCAAATCCTGGCTGCTCTGCAACGGCACGGTTTCGTCCTCGGTGCCATGGATAACCAGGACCGGCACTTCGAGTTGTTCGGCCTCGGGCAGGTAATCGACGCTCTCCCAATCAACGCCGAAACGGAGCGTCGCGATTTGCTTGGCTGTCCACACCAGCGTTCCCGGAATTGGAAGACCGATGAACGGAAGTGACCGCTGCGAAGCTCCCAAGTCCACAGTTTGTTCGAAGTCGATGTTCGGGCTGTCGACGATCACCGCCTTGACGACAGGATCAGGCTCGCGATAGAGATACGAGAAGATATGGGAGGCGCCGGTCGAGTAGCCGACAAGGACCACTTGTTGGGCTCCCTCGGCCACCAACAGATCAACCGCGGCAGTGACGTCTTCCCATTCAGTCTCGCCAAACCGGTAATAACCAGTAGGATCGGCCGGCGCGCCTTCATCGTTGCGATAGTCGATGACCAGTTGGGGATAGCCCTCCGCGGCGAGCGGACGCAGCAGCCGCAAAGCTTCGGTGCGGCTTGCCCCTAACCCGTGCACATGCAAAACCCACGTGTTCCCGGAGGCGAGCACCTGCCAGGCCTTGATCGGACCGAGCGGGCTTTGATACTCGATCTCGGTGAAATCGATCCCGAAGGCAGCCGCAGGATCGCTCGGGAACGCGTAGCCATCAATTGTGGCCAGCATCCCCGCGGATGGAGCCTCCCCGCTCAGCCGTTGCATCTGCCGCACCACACTGCCATCGTCGGCGGTCGTGATTCCGGGTTGGAGCTGGCCGTACCCCGTCCGCCAGTCGAGGCCCACTACTCCGGGAGCGTCCAGCTCGGGTTCGGTGTCGGCCACCTCCTGCAATGTCAGCTCCGATCCGGAGATGGCGGCGATCACAACGTCTTGGGTAGCGGGCGTGTGATCAGCGACAAGGGCGTCTTTCTTCAGCTCCTCCGAGAAGTACCAGCCGCCTGCGAGATGAAAGAGGACGAACAGAAACAAGAGGACAGCAAGCAACTTCTTCATCTAGCGCGAACTTGCTCCGGTGAGGTGGTACGTACCGATCATATGGCCGTCTTCATCCACCACCGGCCAGGGTCCGTCCTCACCCAAGCGGGCCGCCGCTTCGACCAACGACATCTCCGGGGTGAGCGCCCGGGGCGCTTCCATCAGCAAGTCGACGGTGGCGCTGTTGGGAGCGGTCCGCAGCTTCTCTTGGTCGACAAGTCCCACCAGCTTGCCCGCATCGACTACGGCCAGGCGTTGGTCGTGATGGAGTAGCCGCCCGTCAGCAGCGAGGTGCAAAGGGCTGACAAAGACTGGCTCCTCCATGACTTGGAATACACGCGCCGGCGCCGCCCGGACGATGACGGCGCCGCCCTTGGCCGAGGCCCGCAGGCGGGCCCCGGCGCCGAAACGCATCCTCGACAACAACGAGCCGCCCGCTTCCCCCATGACGAGCAGCGACCCCTCCGGAAGGTTTTGAACGAAGTCGACAGGATCGGTTGCCGCCACCGAGAGTTGCTTCGCCGCGGGGGCCCACTCCCCAAGTCGCGCCACGATCTCATCAGTGACCGTCGCCGGAGTGTCTCCGTAAGCGGCGCTGGCGATGATCAAGTCCGTCTCGAGGCGGTGAGCGAGGTGATCGGAGAGTTTGACGTTGAACTCCGAGTGTGGTCCGCCGGCGACCGCCGCCACTACGGTCGTGATCGCCTTGCGGTCAAAGTCGATCGGCGCGGCGACATGGATCAGGCTGAAGCTTGCCGGCAGCTTGCGAGCGACAAGAACATCAGCCCGGGCACCGACGCAGGCATCGTCGAGGTCGCCGGTGACACGAGTCGCAGTAGCCGAAAGAAGCTCGGCCAGCTCCGCACAACCCTTGCCCCGGGTGTAGACCACGGCGGGGTCCCGGTGCGGTGACAGAGGATCAGCCCGCCAGATCAGGCGCACACCGTCATGGGCGAGAGTGTGCCACAAACTGGCGATTTAGTGGTCTATTGCATCGCTGGGGCCTGCCACCATAAGTGGCGATGGAAATCGGTTGCCTAGAAGAGCTCGAGCCAGGCGAGCGGCGAGTTGCATTGACCCCTGATGTTGTCAAAAAGCTGGTCGCGGCCTCGCATCAGGTCATCGTGGAGCGTGGCGCCGGGACCGAAGCCGGGTTCCTCGACTCGGCCTACGAGGCAGTCGGGGGCCAGGTTGCCGAGCGCGGAAAGGCGCTAGGAGCGGAGATCGTGGCAACGGTTAACTGCCCCGATCCTGAGCAATTGGGCGCCGGACAAACCCTGGTCGGCCTGTTGCGTCCCTACGAGAATCCACGCCCGTTGGCTGCGCTGGCCCAGCGAGGGGTGAGCTCGATTGCTTTCGAGTTGATCCCCCGCACCACCCGAGCCCAGTCGATGGACGCGCTGTCGTCGCAAGCGACTGTCGCCGGCTATCAAGCCGCACTCGAGGCCGCCATGGCCTGCAATCGCTTCTTTCCGATGCTGACCACCGCCGCCGGGACGATTCCTCCAGCCCGCGCCTTAGTCCTCGGCGCCGGCGTGGCGGGGCTGCAAGCGATCGCTACTTGCCGCCGGCTGGGGGCGGCCGTTTCCGGCTTCGATGTCCGCTCGGCCGCCGCCGAGCAAGTCAAATCGTTGGGTGCCAACTTCATCGAAGTCGAGATGACGCCACAGGATGCGGCCCAGAGCGGGGGCTATGCGACCGAGCTTGAAGCAGACGCTGAGCGGCGAGTTTTGGCAGGCTTGGCAGGACCGGTGCAGGCAGCCGACATCGTCATCAGCACCGCTGCCATCCCCGGCCGGCCAGCGCCGCTCCTCATCACCAAGTCGATGGTCGAATCGATGCGCCCCGGTTCGGTCGTTGTCGACGTGGCAGCCTCGACCGGTGGCAACTGCGAGCTGACTCGACCGGGCGAGTTCATCGAGCACAACGGGGTAGCCGTCATCGGCTTCACCGACTTTGCCAGTCGCAAGCCGCACGACGCGAGCCAGATGTATGCCCGCAATGTCCTGGCCTTGCTCGGCCTTCTCAATCAAGGCGGAGAGATCAACCTGGACGACGACATCCTCGATGCGGCCACAGTCACCCACGCCGGCGAGGTACGCAACGAGCGGGTCCGCGCCCTTCTCGCCTAGTGGAGTTCCAAGAGGTCCTCGCCCGGCGGCGGATGGTGCGGAACTATCTCGCAGAAGCGGTGGACGACGAAGCCCTCGAGAGGATCATTGCCGCGGCTCGGAAGGCGCCTTCAGCAGGCTTTAGCCAGGGCCAGTCGATGTTGGTCGTGCGTTCCGAGTCGACTCGAAGGGCGATCGCGCAGCTGGCCGGCGAAGACGAGTACGTCGCCGATGGTTTCGACCCGTGGATCTCGGGCGCCCCGGTGCATGTCGTCGTGTGCGTCTCCGAGGAGGCCTATCACGATCGTTATCGCGAGGCCGACAAGACCGACCCCGAAGGCAGTGAGATCGAATGGCCGATCCCCTACTGGTGGGTCGACGCCGGTGCGACAATGATGCTCCTCTTGCTGGCGGCCGTCGACGAAGGTCTCGCCGCTGGGTTTCTTGGCGTCCATTCGGTCCCCGGGCTGCGTGAGCTGCTTTCAATCCCGGAGGCGGTGACGCCAATTGGGGTCGTGACGATCGGCCATCCGGCTCCTGATCGTCGCTCGGGATCGCTGCAGCGTGGCTGGAAATCCGCCGCGGCAGTCGTCCATCGGGAGAAGTGGCAGCCCTGATCACCTCGGCCTCGAATCCCGAGATTCGAGCGCTGGCTGCGCTCCACAAAAGGTCCGTTCGTAAGGACACCGGGACTTTTCTCATCGAGGGCCGGCGAGAGATCGAACGGGCCCTCGCTGCCAGTCTGCAGCTGGTGAAGATCGTTCGCCGGGAAGGTACCGAGCCTCTCGACATGGGAGTCGACGAGCTGGAGGTCGGTCCGAGCGCCTTCGAGAAGATTGCCTACGGGAGGGACGGTCTGGTGGCGGTCGCCAAGACCCCCCGCTTTGCGTTATCTGATTGGTCGCCTCCGGATTTGGTGCTGGTGGCGGTGGCGATCGAAAAGCCCGGCAATCTCGGGGCCATGCTCCGCACTTGCGACGCCGCTGGAGCCGGCCTGCTCGTCGTCGACCAGGTCACCGATCTCACTAACCCCAACACCGTGCGCGCCTCGACCGGCGCTCTGTTCAATGTTCCGATCGCGGTGGCGGCGAGTGACGACGCGATCGCCTGGCTAGCGGCGTCCTTGTATCGGGTGGTCACCACCACAGTCGCCGGAGGGATGCCGCCCTGGGAAATCGACTTGACCGGGCGCGTAGCGATCGCCATTGGCAGCGAAGATCGTGGGCTGAGCGACCCTTGGCTCGCTGACAGTTTTGATCGAGTAACCCTTCCCCAGCCGGGTGAAGTCGACTCGCTCAATGCCTCGGTGACTGTCGGGGTTCTTCTCTACGAGTCGCTTCGGCAACGCACGGCTTAGTCACACGGCGTGCGTGCCTGCCTGCGATGAGCACAGTCAATCGAGCGCTGGGGTCCCCGCGCAATCGGCGTGCCCGCATCCACAGTCCATTGGGCCATGGTCGGAGCCATGCTCGCGGCAGAAATCGCTGCAGTACTCATCGCCCTCCGCAGCTAGGCAAGTGCATCCATCATGCGGACAATCCATAACAAACTCCTGAGATAGGTTCTCTCTGACTTACCCAGTCGTGGTGGAGATCGAAACAGCGGACCAAACTCAAGGGGCGGAAGCGGTAATCGCCGCTAGCTGGTGTCGGGTGGGGAGTGGTTGGGCCAGATGAGTTTGCGGCGGTGGGTCGGCGATTCGGGGTCGATGATCATGCCCCGTTGGTGGATAGCGACGTGATGGTGATACCAACAGAGGCTGATCAGGTTGGCGGGGTGATGGTCACCGCCGTGTTGACGTTCTCGGAGGTGGTGGGGTTGGACCCGGTAACGGCTCCGGCAGCCTTCGATCGCACAGCCGTCTTGGTCCCGCCATTTCACATAGCTGCGGATCGCCGGGGGGATGGTGTCGGAGAGGTCGGTGTAGGAGATGGGATGGGTTTCGGCACAGTTGATCACTCGGACTTTGCCGCCACAGAGGATCTCGCCCAAGGTGTTGGGTCCGTTTCTCCCCCCGGAGGGGGGAGTACCCGAGCGCAGCGAAGGGGAGGGGGGCGTTCTATTGACCGGCGAGGAGTGGTCTCACTCCAACCCACTCGAAAAGGAACAGCCTCTCGCGGGGGCAAGAAAACCCCCCCTCGTCCGCCTCCTTCGTCGGCGGCCACTCCCCCCTTCGGGGGGAGAAACGGCGTTCAACACCACTTGGCCGTCGGGGCCGGGGAGCTGTCCCCAGAGTTTGAAGACCGATTCGTCCAACGAGGGCTGGCAGACCAGATAGCGCCAGTCATGGTCGAAGGCTTCGGTGTCGGCGTCGAGGCGGCGAGTCTTCTCCAAGAGGCCGTAAAGCCGACCCAACGAAAAGGTGTCGGCGGTGTCCAGCAGCTGTCGGCGGGGAGACCGGCGGCGGCCAACTTCGAAACCGCCGCCGCCCGGTCGATTCCCCACTCCCCGGCCAACATCTTCTGGCGGATCTCGGGGAGCTCGGTGCGGGCGGCGGTCAGCAGCCGGGACGCAGCCTGCGGGGACAAGTCGAGGGTGGCGGAGACCCAGTCGGCCATGGTCCGCGCCCCCTCCGCCTGGGCCACCTGATGCTGGTCGAGTTGGGCCAACAGTTCGGCTTGCCGGCCCCGCAACCGGCGGATATGGGCCTCGATCCGGCGGACCTCCGACTCGGCGAAATCGACCGCATCCAAATCAGAGAAACCATCCGACTCCAACAAAACATTCCCACTCACCATGCAGACCAATATGACGGGAGGGGTGTGACAGAAACGCGTTCTGACACCAAGATTTTAAAAAAAATGCCGGAAAAATCTGTTATCGACCGACCGCGCTCACCCGCGGCGAGCAATCACCGTCCGCCACACGAGTCCTGATCGATCTGACGTGATCTCAAAGCCGTGCGAACGTACGAGTCCGAGCATCAAGTCCGTGGGATGAACGTATGCCCGAAACGGTTCCCGGCGCAATCGCATCACTTGATTGCCCAAACCGACCATGGCTTTCACCCACGATCTGTCGATCGGAAAAGTCAACCCAAGCATCCGATTGGCTTTGGAAAGGGCTGCTTCGAGCATCGCGCGCCAATCCGGATAGCAACAGACCACCCGATGCAAGATCACTGCGTCGGCCCGGGCGAGATTGCGACCTTCGCTGACAAAGTCGCCGATTATTCGCTCGACCCGGCCCTCGAGTCCTAGCTCCCCAATCAGCTTCCGGGCCTTGGTTTCCCAGTTTCTCGACAGTTCCACATTGAGAGCCGTCGTCGCTTCGCCGTTTCTAAGCAGCGTCAGGTGAATTTGACCGACACCACCGCCAACCTCAAGGACTGAGCCTTTGAGAGGGCTCGATTTGGAAATCGCCGTCGCTAGGTCGAGCGCTGTGCCAGTGAGGCCGCGCCGGCGAAACTTCTTTGCGGCGGCCGCGGCACCCTTTGTGGTGAACATCGAGTCATAGGCATCGCTGTTGCAACAACCCGGAATTGACTCACTCCTTGTCGGAACCGAGCGTAGGTCCTCCCAGGAGCTCGCAAAAACAGCTGATCACTGGGATCGGTTTAAACGGACCCGGACATGGCGTCGGTTTGCATGGTCTATTGGACGGTTGGCACCATTTCCCTCGGGACAGGTCTCACGGCGCCGGAACAGGGAACAAAGTTGTTCAACTTTCTAGCGACCCTTGATCGAGAGTGGATACGGCTGATCCTGGTAGTCGTCGGTCTGCTTTTCATGTTTCTCGCCATCCGTTCGTGGCCCAAAGCGTTTGACCCTGAGGAATGGTTAGGCACCTACGGCGGACAATTGGTGAGGAAAAACTAACGGCCCCGAACCGACCCGACTGGTCAAAGTGATCATCCCCTAAAACCTTGGATCGAACGAATGTTCGGTCTAGGGTCGAGGGATGGCGATCGGCCCCCCCGCCCGACAGCTCAGTATCGAAGACCGCGGAACTCCCCTCTACGAGGTCACGTTCTGCGTGCTCGACCTCGAGACGACAGGCGGTTCACCCAGGGATTGTGCGATCACAGAAATCGGGGCGGTCAAGTACCGCGGCGGTGAACCGATCGGCACCTTCGCCACCTTGGTCAACCCCGAAACCGGCATCCCGCCGTTCATCACTATCCTCACCGGCATCACCCAGCAGATGGTGGTGGAGGCGCCGACCATTGCTGTGGCTTTGCCATCGTTCATCGAGTTCTGTCGGGGAACGATCATCGTCGGGCACAACATCCGCTTTGACCTTTCCTTTCTCGATGCTGCAAGTCGCCAGCTCGGGCAACCGCTGATTGGCTCCGAGCCGGAAGCTCGACGCCAGGTTGACACCATCGGGCTCGCCCGTCGGCTCATCCGGACCGAAGTGCGCGACCTGACCCTGGCCAGCCTCGCCCGGCATTTCCGCTCGCCAACCGAGCCAATCCATCGCGCGCTAGCCGACGCCATGGCCACCGCGCATGTCTTCCATTCACTGCTCGAGCGGGCCGGAACAATTGGCGTCACCGGCCTCGACGACCTCTTGGTCCTCCCGACCGCCCGCGGCGCCGCTCACTACGGCAAGATCCGGCTCACCGACGCCCTCCCCCGCCGGCCCGGGGTCTACCTCTTTCGCGATCGCAACGATCAAGTCATCTATGTCGGGAAGGCGGAGAACCTCCGCACCCGGGTCCGAGCGTATTTCTATGGCGACGAGCGCAGGCGCATCGCCGACCTATTGCGCCAGCTTCACCGCATCGAGCACCGGGTGTGCGCTCACGGGCTCGAAGCGGAAGTGGCCGAGCTCCGCCTCATCCACGCCTATCTCCCCCGTTTCAACCAGCGCTCACGGCCGCCCAAAAGGACCTACTTCGTTCGCCTCACCGACGAAGCGTTTCCCCGACTGAGCGTCGCTCACAAAGTTGTCGGGAAGAGCCGGCTCTGGTTGGGGCCGTTTCGTTCCAAGCGCCACGCCGACCTGGTGGTCGAAGCGCTATGGGCGGCTACACCGATCCGGCGATGCAGCGGTCCACCCGGCAGACGGAGCGGCGACTGTGCTGCCGCCCAGATGGGCGTGGCCCTCTGTCCTTGCGCGGGTGGAATCGGCGCCGAGGCATACACGGCGCTGATCGACGACCTCGTCGGCGCCAGCCTCCACGCGCCCGCCGTTCTCCTCGACCCCATCGCCGAGAAGATGCGGCGGCTGGCCGGAGAGCGACGCTTCGAGGAGGCAGCCCAGATGCGTGATCGCCATCGAGCCCTCGCCCGCGCGCTTGAGCGACGACGCGCCTGGGCGGCTCTAACCAATGGCGGGCAGGTGCAACTCGAGAGCGAGGACGGCGAGATCGTCCTAGTCGACAGCGGGCGGCTGGTCGAGGCCTGGAACCGGAACATGTCGGCGCCTGCGCTGGCCCTAGGAGTGGACACTCAATCCGCTGAACCACCACCAATTCCATTGTCGCTGGCCGTCGCCGAGGAAGCGCATTTGATTTGGCAATGGATGATCAGCGGGCGGATATGGCTAGTTGCCAGCACCGGGCCGATCGGGTTGCCGATCGTGCCGATCCCGCATCTCACCGCAGCCTGACTTCTACCATCGCCGGTCGAATGCGAGGGGTCGTTTGAGGTTCATCGTCAGAGAAGGCACCGATCCGATCGCCCGTTCCGATGCCACCCTCCTCAAGGCCCTGGGTCTTCCCTTCGGCGGTGTTCTCAAAGTGGGGAGGACCCACGTGCTCGTCCAGAGCGGTGAGACCACCGACAGCACCGCCCTCCATCTCGGTCCGCTGGCCCGCTCCAATGCGGGGGCCACGCCCGGGCAATCGCTCGACGCCGTGCGGGCAGTGTTGGGCCAAGCCCATCTTGTCCGAGTTGCGGCCGACAAGCTTCCCGCCGACCCCGGGACCCTCATCCGCGCCTGGCAGGGCCGGCCAGTCTCGAATGGCGATCGGCTCGAGCTCGCCGCAGGGTATGCCGGGGGGTCGCCGGCTGAGGTCGCGGTGGCCGCGGTCGAACCTGGGGGGGCGGGTCTGATCGGAGCTGCAACTCGGTTCCTCACCGCCCAAGAGCCGGCTCCGGTCGCACCGGCTCCCGATCCTCCACGACCCAAACCACAGGCGAAGCAACCAACAGCCCAACCGCCGCCTGCGGTTCTAGTCGAGGCGCCGCCCGGGCCAACCCGCAGCGACGCCCTCCTCGCCGGGCTCGACGATCAGAAAGAGCTCCTCAGCGGCTGGCTGTCTCTGCTCACTTCGAGCTCGGACCTGCCCGCCGTCTGGGGACTTCCCCGGGTGGCCGGGGTCCTGCTCGAAGGTC
>JACCTH010000049.1 GCA_013812505.1 Acidimicrobiia bacterium
GCGAGCAGAGTTTCTGAAGATGATCAACTCCGAAGCACATCGCCTGTGCAGGATGATCGAAGAAACATTTGTCGAAGCCGTTTGCTCGGATCACGTCCCACCCAAGCTCTGTTCTGTCGACTCGGCCGAGCTGATCGGCGAGGTTGCTGAATCCGTGCGGAGGGGATGGGGAGGCATGATCGAGATCTGCGTCGACCCTCACACGATTCGGACCGACCCCGACCTGCTGCGGCGGGCAATGCTCAACCTCGTCCACAACGCCCAGAAATACGCCCCCGACGGCACCAGTGTTCAGATTCGCGGCGCCCAGCGGGGGACGTGTTACGCGATAAGCGTGGTCGATGGAGGGGAGGGGGTTGATCCCGCCGTCGTTCCCTATTTGTTCACCCCCTTTACAAACGACTCCCGCCGCCTCGACAGCACCGGCCTCGGGCTCGTCTCCGTGTCTCGAACCATGGCGCGTCTCGGGGGACGAGTGACCTACTCGCGAGTCTCCGACACCACGGTCTTTGAGCTGATCGTGCCAGCGGAATAGCAATGTCATCTGAGGCGACCACCCTCCTCGAAGAACTCGCCTCTCGCATCGGAGCTACCGACGTCTTCGTGCTCGTCCCCGTCGACGATGGAATGCTGTTCAATGTTGATGGCGTCGGACGCGGCGCCGGTTGGGCAGGCAACGTGACTTTGCAGGCCGCCGACGAGCCAGTGCTCGCTCGCGCTGTGGCCGAGCGCCTGGTTACGTTTGATGGCAGTCATCCCCGCCGCGTCTTCGGACCTTATTGGGCCCGCAAGGCGGCGGCAGTGGCCGTTCAAGACACAGTGGTGGTGTTCGGAGGAGACCACCTCGAGGTGGCTTCCGCGGAAATCTTGGCAACCGCGGTTTCGATCAGAGGAGCGGCGATGGACTCTGTTCGTCCCACGAAGCTCGAAGCCGATCAAGCCGAGATCGACCAAGCACGTCGCACAGTGGCGGAGGCGGTGGACCTCGACATGAGCGCGAGAGCGGTCCATCTGGCTGCCTCCGCCGCCACCGCTTTGGGATGCGAGTACGCCGCTGTGTATTTGCGGGAAGAGTCGCCGACTCCTTTCATCGCCGATCGGGGATGGCGGCCAGTGGCCTCATCCGAAGAAGTCACGGCGGCCATCCTTCCGTTGTGGCAGGCGGCTCGACAGGGGCCAGTCGTCGAGCAGGATGTCTCCCAAAGTGCGCGTGTCCACCGTCCACTCGGCTGGGACGATGGCGTCGTTTCCGCGGCCGCGGTTCCCCTGGGATCGGAAGGAGCGGCGGGGGTGTTGGTGGTGGTGCATACCGGTATCCGTCCCCGGGGCTTCACCGTCCTGTGTACGCGGGTGCTCGAGGCGATTGGTGAGGCGGGTACCGAGCTGCTCGCGACCTAGACGCCGACCAAATCCGGGAGGCTGGGCTGGGTGGCCGGAAGCGTGAACTCAAAGCAGGCGCCTCCCGACAAATCCGAAGGTCGATAACGAATCTCGCCGCCGTGGGCAGTGATGAGATCGCGACCAACCGACAGGCCGATCCCCGAGCCGCCGACCGCCGAATCGAACTTGTGAGCCCCACGCTCGAAACGCTCGAAGATTGTGTGTTGGTACTTGTTCGGAACCCCGTCGTCGTCGTCGTGGACCGAGAAGACATTGGCGCCGTTGTCGATCCGAGTCACGACGGTGATCTTTGATCGGCCATAGCGGACCGCGTTGGTGATGAGGTTGACCAGGACCTGGCGGATCCGGTCGGTGTCGGCGAAAACCCGCGCCTCCTCGTCGAGTTCGGTAGCGACTTGCCGGCCGCCGGCAGCGGCGGCGACGGCTTCCCGCACGAGCTCGGCTGCTCCGTAGTCGCTTCGGTGGAGCCTCGTGTTCTGCAGGCGGTCGCGGGCGACATCGATCAGATCGGTGACGATTCGGCCGAGGTGGGTTGTTTGGGTGCCGATGGTCTCGACCATCTCCCGTCGCTCGGCCGGACTCAATATGTCTCCGGCCTCCAGCAAGATCTGGGAATAGCCTTGGATGCCGGTGAGAGGCGTCCGCAGCTCATGAGAGACGGAGGCCACCAAGTCATCGCGCTGGCGCTCGAGCAGCTCGCGCCGTTCTCGCAGGGCGATTCCCTGCCGGCCGATGACCAAGCCGGCTACGCCGATTGTTGCCAGGTTCAGGATGAGACTGCTGCCGGTGCTGGTCAAGAGCCTCGTCAGGAATAGGGCCGTCACCGCGGTGTAGGGAGCGATCAGCTGCCATCCTCGCACTGCTCTATTAAGTGTGCTCGGAGGGTTGGGTTGGCTTCGTGACGAGCCAGGCCGTGAACGAGAGTGACCCATATGAGAAGAGCCAAAGAGCGTCGAGCCATCCCCAGTCGACGTAGGTTTCTGCGGCTACCTGCAACGAGAAAATCACATCCGCCGCAGTTGTCAGTGCCACCGCGGCGGCGAGGAACACGATTCTCAAGTCGAGGCGCTGCTCGGTTCGCCTCATCGCCAAAACCATCAATGCGGTGGCGAGGAGCACGTCTCCAAACGGATAGAGAAGATTGAGGAAGGTCTCGATCGGGTTGGATCCGACCCTGACGACCTGATGGAGGTAGGCGACCCACATCACAACCCCAAGCGACACGGTGCCGGCGAGGGCGTCGATCGCCAGCCGTATTCTTTCGAAGTGCCCGGGGCGGAGATGGGGAAGGAGGATGATCCCGGCGAACAGGAGCGGGTAGCCGGCGACGTAGAAGAAGTCGGCTGGCCCCGGGTAGGGGATCTCCCCCGCAGCACCTTGGGCGATCCAGACGATTTCACCGATTCCCCAGCACAAGACTCCGGTGCCGATCAGAGCCCAGGCGACCCGTGAGCGACCGCGGTTCGACAATGCCGCAGCGACGAGGACAATGCCGGCGGTGGCCGATAACGCGGCATACGACACGCTGGTGAAGCTCGTCTCGGTGAGTGGTCCCGCCACTGTCAGGATCACCGCAAACACCACTGCCGCCGCGGCCGCGACCAGGGCGACGGCCCTCGTCGTACCCAAGGCCATGGCGGAGGTCCGCAATGTTCGAATCCCCGTACTCATCACCGAAGTTTTCGGGGGAAACCGGCTCGAAGTGAGGGCTTGGGGGCTAGTCGGGGAGGACCGAACGTCCCTCGGCGGTGACCTTGTCAACTTTGAAGACGGTGATCTCGCCGGAGGGCTCGAGAAAGGCGAGCCGGACCTGGCCGAGGTGCTCCACTTCTCGGACTCGCAGGGCGGAGAAAAGCTCTCGCTCCGAAAGGTTTTCCTTGTCCAGGGCGTGCTGGTCGAGGACGCCGTCGGTGATCATCCTCCTTGCCTTGCTCTCAAAGATCGCCTCGAGTTTGGGTGACCGTTCAGTTATCTCTTGGAGGACTCGCTGGAGCATGATGACGACGGTGATGACGGCGATCCCGTGGAAGAGGGGTACGTCGTCGTAGAACATCGGGTCTCCAACCGACGACCCGAGCGCGACGATGATCACCAACTCGAAGGGGGAGAGGTGCCCTAGGCCCCTTTTTCCTATCACCCGCACGATGCTCAGGGTGTAGAGGTACATGATCGCCGTCCGCACAACGATCTCGAGGATGAATCCCCACGAGAAGTCATCGCCCACGAACATCTGAACCGGATCGAACTCCACCTGGCCTCCTTTGTGAGAAAGCCATCGAACCATTCCTGCGTAACTTGGCGCCCCTAATCCCGGGGTTTTTTACGCAAGAATGGATTCGGAGAGGAGTTCGCACTCGGCGTCGGCGATTTCGCCCAGCTCGCGCAGGAGTCGCGAAGCCTTGGGCCCCTCCCAGTTGTAGCTCGCCAGGTCGACAATGCGATCCAGCAGAGGCACCGCGAAGCGGTCTCGCGTCTGCCGATACGCCGCCTGGGCTTCGGGCTCGTCGGCGGGGTCGCGGAGCGAGCGATCGATGGCCTCGGCGCAGAGCACGGCGTCACGCAGCGCATCGGTGATCCCACGCGCGGAGATGGGGTCTTCGGTGAATCCGGCGTCGCCGACCAGGTTCCAGCCGGGACCGGCGGGATCGCGCAAGACGTTGGGAATCCCGTTAGCGCGGTAGAGCCTTCCCACCCGTCGTCCGTTAGCGACCAAGTCGGGAGCGAGACGCGCGAGCGTTGTCATTAGGTAACTCTCGCCGTCCCGCGATGCTTCGGCGAGCGGGCCGCCAACAAAGAGCACTGTGAGCCCGTCGTTGGTCGGGATCGCGCCGACGTTGCGCTGGTCGACAAATCGGAAGTCATAGCCAGGGCGATCGACTCCTCCGAAGTACGCGTACACCAGAGCGTTGCTTGGGGGGTGGTAGCACAGCAGAGGTGCGTTGACTGAGCGAGCCACCCTCGATTGCGTGCCATCGGCGCCAATGACCCAGCGGGCTGGGATGGGGGCGCCATCCCTGACCGTGATGCCATCGACCCGGCCACGGCTGTCCCAACTGACTCCGTTGACGGACACTTCCGGAACGAAGCTGGCGCCTGCATCGATCGCGGCCTGGAGCAAGATCGGGTCGAGCACCGTTCGCCGTGGGGCGTAGTAGGCATCAACTCCGTGGGCGTCGGCAACCGGAAAACTGATCCGCTCTTCACCGAAAACGAGGTTGATCTCGCGAATCGGAGGAGTCCCAGCGGCGATGATCGTGTCGAGAACTCCAGCCTGTCGGAGGGCGAGGGTGCCGGTTCTCATCAGGGCGTGAGTGGAGGTGGTATCTGCAGGGGGTCCGGCTCGGTCGACGATCAAGACTTTGTGGCCAGCTCGCGCCAGATGCAATGCCGTCGCCGCGCCCGCCACGCGCGCCCCAACTACGACCACGTCGAAGGAGCCGCCACTCCAATCGAGAGCTGCCGGGGCCTGAAGCAGGCCCCGGCGCGTGGTTTCGTTCATTACTCGACCGTCACCGACACCGAGGTGCCGTTGGTCAACATGTCGTATACCGCCGACCGTGCGATCGACCGTTCGACGACCTCGCGAAGGTCCTCGGCCGCGGCGTCACCCTCGATACGCACGACCATCTCGATCTTCTCGTACCCATTCCGGACTGTCGGGTCGAGACCCAAGAGCCCCATCAGGTCGATGTCGCCGCTGACGGTCGAGGACACCCGGGTGAGGTTGATCCCGCGTGCCGCGGCAACGTTGCCGATGCCGGCGGTGATGCAGGCTGCCAGGGCATGCAACAGGAACTCGACCGGAGTGGGGGCGAGATCCTTGCCGGTCAGCTGGGTCGGATGATCGGCTCCGAAAGTGTGCGATTCGTTGTGGGCGAGCTCGGTCCCGAGCCCGAAGAACCCGCCGATCGTGCTTTCGGAATGGGTGCCGCTCTTCCACTGGTTGGTAGCGCGGAACTGGAACTTGGCGGCGGCGGGCATGGACTTCACCGCGTCGAGAGCCCCGAAGAGGGCATCGGTGTCGACTCCATTCCGAAACGTAGTTGTGGTCATGGGTTTCCTTTCATGATGAGGTTGAATTAGATTCTCGGTCGGGCGATCGACCGATCTGGCCGGTATAGGTGACTCGTGGCTTCTTTGGCGGCCCTCCTTTCTAGAACAGCTCGGAGATGAGGCCAGCGGCGCGCCTGGCGCCGTCGGTCTCCACCGGCAGGTAATCGATGGGACGGGAAAGCTCGGTCACCATGGCCAAGGCGATGTCTTCGGCGGTGGACTCGTGGAACTGCATGCAACGACCCGCCTGGTATCGCTCGAGGCGATATCGCACGTGGCGGTTCTGTTCGAAGTGGTTGCGCAATGGGAAGTAGAGGAAAGGTCGGCGGGCCGCGGTCAACTCCATCGTCGTGGTGAGGCCGCCCTGGACGACCGCGAGATCGCAGGCGGAGAGGTGACGATGGAGGCGGTTGAGGTAGCCGACCACCTCGACGCCTTCGGGAACGACCAGCGACTCGGGCTCAATCAGCGGTCCAGTAACCACGATCATCCGCAGATCGGGTAGCTCTTTGTGGGCATAAGGGAAAGCGTCGACCACTCGCTCGAGCAGGCTGCGACCCACACCCGACCCGCCCACCGTCACGAGACAGATCTGCTGACCGTCCTCGTACCCGAACTGCTGGCGCATCTCCGCCGCTTCGTCGGCCGACGGGGGGACGAAGCCCGTGATGTAGCCCGAGAAATTGAAGTGTTCGTTGGTCCACTCGCTGATGGATGGCAGACCGGGGCCGAGCGAGTCGGGCACGATGTCTGCGGAATTGCCGACAAAGACAGACCGGTCACGGATCCGCGGGTAGCGGGCAACGTGCTCGACCATCTCGGCGTTGTAGTCGGAGGTGAGGAACGCCTCCTGTTCGCCTCCGTCGGGCATCGGGACAAATCCGACGAAGTCGGTCATCCAAACGTGCGAGCCGCGCTTGAGCTCAGGGTTCTCGTGCCCGAAGTGGTCGATGTCCCAGGCCTCGTCGGATAGCACCAGGTCGTAGTTGCCCTCGTCGACTACCTCCTGGAAGATCATGAAGTTGGCGACGAGGATCTCGTCCATCCGCCGCAACGCTTGAAAAGCGTTGAGCTCATGACCAGTGGCCTCCGACGCCCAGTGCGCAGACTCACTGGCCAACCACTTGCTAGCCGGGTGAATGGTGTGTCCTTCGGACTCGAGAACGGATTTCACCGGCGGCTGGGCCAGCCAGTCGATATGCAGATCAGGGTCGAGAACCTGAAGCTCGTTTGCAATAGCAATATCGCGACGCGCATGACCGAGTCCTATGGGCGAGGAAACGTAGAGGCCCTTACGCCGCCGGCTGAGCCCGCGGCTCCACGTGCGTGACTTCATGGCTCTTCCTTCGATCGAACTGACAAATGCGCTGATTTGGCGATTGACGATCACCGGCTCACGTCCGGCGACGAGGTGGCCGGTCCCCTCGATGAGAACGAATTGCCCTCCGGTCAATTCGGCCACCGCCCGCCCACGTCCCGGCATCTGACAAAGATCCTGGAAACCGTGGAGTACCAGAACCGGACAGTGGACTGACCGGCACAGGCGATCTGCGAGCTCCGGGGTTGCCCCTTTGGTTTCCTCGTCGTTGGCCATCGCCATTGTCTCCGGGTCGGTCTCGAGTGCCCACCCCACCATGTCCTGAACCTGCTTGGTCGAATGCGGCTCGGTGGCCAGCAGGTCGAACCAAAAGCGAATCCAATCCTCATAGCCATCCCGGCGCCAAAACGCCGGGTTACACATCTCCCATCCCTGGGGATCGACGGGGTCTTCTTTCCAGCGGGCAGCGACTTCCGTCCAATGCTGGTTCGGGTCACCCACGAAAGGGATACCCGGGGAGATAGCAACGATTCCTGACACGCGCTCGGGAAACGTGGCCGCGGTGAGAAAGGCCCACCACGCGGCATGGCAGTGGGAGACAAGGACCGCCTTTTCGACTTCGGCTTGATCCAAGATCGCGACCATGTCTTCCATCATCTCGGCTGGCGTGTACTCGCGAGCGCTCCCCGGGCGATCAGAGCGGCCGTTACCGCGACCATCGAAAGTGACAACACGATGGTGTTGTGAAAGGTGGTGAATCTGTCCCTTCCAACTCCGGGAGTGGGTAATGGGCGAGGGCGGGATCAGAAGCAACGTCGTCGCGCCTTCGCCAAAGACGTCGTAGGCGACTTTGACCCCGTCGCGATCGACGAATCCCGAGAAGTCCGGATAGCGGGCTCTCATTTCAGGATCTCCTGGCGAGGAGCGTTCAGTTCGACAAAGTTGTGGATGGCGCGGTTGACGACCACCGGGTCACGGCCTTGGGGGCAATGACCGCCACCTTCGATGAGCAACAAGGTTCCCCCGGTGATAGCAGCTAGCTTCTCGGCGGCTGAATAGTGCTTGATGCGATCGCCGGTACCGTGAATGACGAGGACCGGGCAGCGGATCGAGGCCAGGACCTCGCGCTCCCGATTCTCGTCGAGAGTTTCCTTTAGCTGCGTGGCGACGAGAACCTCCCCCGTGGTTTCATTCGCCCAACCGACTCCGTCTTCCCACTGCTTGGTCGAATGGGGCTCTGAAAAGATCCTGTCAACGAAGAACTCGGTGAAGTCGCGGTAGTTGGATTGCCAATAGTGCATGTTGTATTTGTCCCAACCGTCGTAGCGGTCGAGCCTCGTCTCGAATGCAGCCGAGTTCCGTTCGGGTGTCTCGTTGCCGAGCCAGGTGGATGTGCCGATCAACACCGCTCCGAGTACTCGTTCCGGATAAAGGCCGGCAAGCATCGCTGCCAGCGAGCCTCCCATCGACACCCCGGCGACAAAGGCCGTTTCGGTGAAGGTGGCGTCGAGCACGGCCATCGCGTCCGCGATCAAAATCTGCGAGGCGTAGGCATCGGGATCCACCGGTCGATCGCTCTGGCCATTTCCGCGGCCGTCATAAGTGACTACCCGGAAGTGCCGGGCGAGATAGGGGATCTGCGCCTTCCAGTGGCGGGAGTGGAAGAGCGACCAGGTCGGCAACAGCACGATCGTGGGGCCGCCGTTTTCATAGACCTCGTAGGCGATCGAGATGTCGTCGCGTACCACGCGGCCGGTGTGGTCGGGGTAACGGGCCCTCATCGGTCGTTCTCCTCCATGTTCTTGATCAGCGCACCAACCGAGCGCAGCGCCTTGCGGGTCGTCACGTCTTGAAAGCCGAGGAGGATCAACGCCTCCGCTCCGAGGAACGCCGCACCGACGAGCGACGCCAGGTTCGAGGGGTTAAGCACCACCTCGGACCGGAGTCGCGTGGCGGCAGATTCAGCTACTGCTCGCAACAGCGAGAACCAGCCCTCGAGATAGCTACGGACGGCTTGGGCGATCTCAGGGTCTGACCAGCCGGCCGCCATCATCTCCTGCAGCACCCGGACGTAGCCGGAGTCGAGATCCCGATCGAGAAAGTCACAGGCCTGCTCCCATTGCTTCCACAGGGGC